>NZ_JBEPQB010000002.1:0-341210 GCF_040547625.1 Porphyrobacter sp. MBR-155 | reverse complement strand
AAAGTGATACCATCGCGCATCCTCCCTGAATCGCACGTCGGCAAGCCTCTGGGAATCCCTAAATGGACTCTTTCGTTCCGGTCAATCCACTAGTTTGGAAGTTTCTGCCAGAAAGGGCAGACCAATCCAAATTTGCGCCTGCGCTCGCCGCCTTCAAGGCAAGAATTTTTGAAGATGCCGAGCGCGAAAAGGACGATCAGTTGCCTTTCACAATGATCTATGCCTGCCGCTACGATTGGCAGTGCTACATTGCGGATAAGCTTCGGCCATCGCCTTGAGCCGTTGCCAAGGGGCTGAACCGGAATCACGATTTTGCTGCTAGGCTCAGAAAGTTACGGGTAACAATAGGAAAGTATACCACGACTCCGATACGCGATCCAACTTTCTTGAAAATTGCCCGGCCCAAGCAATGGCCAATGGTGGATGTTTGGCAGGACAATCTGGCGCAGTGGCTTGAGCCTTTTGCAGCTATGTTGGCGGCGGCGGCGGCCGCTTATCCATTTCATCGCGCACTCGACCGCTCACAGCGGAACGCCGGGCACCTGTTTGGCGGTGCGGATCGTCAGCGAGGTTTTTACGCTTTCGACATTGGGCGCAGGCGTGAGTTTGCCGGTCAGGAATTCCTGAAAGCTCTGCAAATCCTTGCTCACGATCTTGAGGATAAAATCGATTTCGCCGTTGAGCATGTGGCATTCGCGCACTTCGGGCAGTTCGCGCATGTGCTCTTCGAACTCGCGCAGCGCGCTTTCGGCCTGACTTTTCAGGCTGACCATCGCGAACACGGTGATCGCAAAGCCCAGCTTCGATGGGTCGATATCGGCGTGATAGCCGCGGATCACCCCGTCTTCTTCAAGCCCGCGCACCCGCCGCAGACACGGCGGCGCGGTAAGCCCGACACGCTGCGCCAGTTCAACATTGGTTACCCGGCCTTCCGCCTGCAATTCTGACAGCAGACGGCGGTCGATTTCGTCCAGATTGGCCACTCGGCTTAAGCTCCTCCAGCACCGCGCCATTCACCAGGCGGCAACGCCACGTGCGATATGATCAAAAAGTAATATCAAGCGCACCGGGCGGCTCGCTTGGCTAATATTATTAGGTCTGCCAGCAATTGTCCCGCTTTGCAACGCGCCTCGCACGGCTGCGTGTTACAATTGCGCCATCCTGATAGAACGATAAGGACGAACCTGTTTATGAGCGTCCTACGCAGGGCGTCGATGCCTGCGATTCGGGCCGATGGGTCGGTAGGGAGTGCCGTTTGTTTTTTGATGATCGCCTTGCCACTGTGCTGCGCCAACGCGCTTCTGGCGAGGCGGGCTTGCGCACGCAGTTCCGGCAATTGCTTGATCTTCTGGGTAAAGACCGGGCTCGTCGGGGCAGTCAACCCGATCATAGCCTGATCGCCGCGGCGTGGCTGAGGATGGACGCGCTCGCCCAGGCGATCCCTGCGCCCGAACGCGCAGCCATGATCCGCGAACCCGGCTGGCGGTTCCGCAGCCCCGATCTGGCCGCACATCTCGCCGATCATGAACCCGAAGTCACCTCTGCCGCGTTGACCCGCGCCGAACTTTCACCCGCAGAATGGATCGCGCTGATCCCGCGCCTGCCCGTGCGTGCACGCGGTTTCCTGCGCAACCGGCGCGATCTGCCGGTCGACGTCGAAGCGGTGCTTTCCCGGCTGGGTGTGCATGATCGCGGGCTGCCCGCACCGATCAACGCTGATGACGATGCAGCGATTGCCGCCTCACCCCCCGCTGCCCCGATACCGCTGCACGTTGCCGCATCAAGCCCGATCCCCAAACCCCGCAATCGCGCAGACAGCGGGCGCACCGAAATTTCGGCATTGGTCGAACGGATCGCGCAATTCCGGCGCGAGCGCGGGGAGAGCCGTCAGGATGCAGAACGATCACCGCGCCTGCCGCTGGGCGAACTGCCCGAGCGGGCCGATCGCCTGGTTTCCAGCATCGGCTTTGCTGCTGATGCAACCGGGCGGATCGAATGGGCGAGCAGCGATGTCGCACCGATGGTGATCGGAATGCGGCTGTTCGCGCCGCAACGGCGGCGCGATGATGATACTGGCGACGTCGGGCTGGAACGCGCGTTTGCCCGCCGCCAGCCAATCTCGCGCGGCGAGATCACCTTGGCTGGCGCGCCCGCAATTGCCGGGGACTGGATTATCGACGCTCAGCCGCGCTTCAGCGATGAAGGCCATTTCACCGGCTATTTCGGCCGCCTGCGCCGCATCCCTGCGGAAACCAACGCCCTGCACAGTCCCGAAGCGCATGAGGCGGATCGGATCCGCCAATTGCTGCATGAACTGCGCACCCCCGTCACCGCCGTGCAAGGCTATGCCGAGGTGATCCAGCAACAATTATTTGGCCCTGCCCCGCACGAATATCGCGCGCTGGCCGCCGCGATTGCGGCTGATGCGGCGCGGATTCTGGCCGGGTTCGAGGAGCTTGACCGGTTGGCCCGGTTGGAAACCGGCGCGATCGCCATGGCGTCTGGCGAAACCGATCTGGCAGCGTTGATCCGCCGTACAGCCGCGCAGCTTGAACCGGTGCTGGAGCAACGCCGCGCCGGTCTGGAGATCAAGTTTCCGGCGAACACAACACTGCTGATCGAGCTTGATCCGGATGATGCCGAAGCATTGGTGTGGCGCCTGCTGGCGAGCCTTGCGGCAGCCTGCGGCACGGAGGAGCAGATCGTGTTGCGGCTGGCCCCGCTGATCGGCGCAAACGGGGCAATGGCGCAGCTTGGTTGCACCTTGCCGGCGCGACTGGCGGCGGAGGATGATCTGTTCGCCGCTACCGCCCGCAGCAATGACAGCGCAATCAATCCCGGACTGTTCGGCGCAGGCTTTGCACTGCGCCTCGCCCGGGCCGAAGCGCGCGTGGCCGGCGGCGGCATGGTGCGCGATGGCGATACCGTGGTGATGACCGTGCCGCTTTTGACCGATAGCCAAGGCCGGTCCAACCCGGCCGATCATGATGCATTTGCAGCAGGCAGGTAATGGCCACGAAGGCCGTGGAAACCGGACAATGGTGACAGGGTCGATGCTCGATGTGCCCGCTGCGGGAAGCACGGCAGCCTTTGCACCCGGCTTTGGGCAGCGGGTGCTGTTGACCGTCGATACCGAGGAGGAATTCGACTGGAAGGGCCCGTTTCGGCGCGATGGCTACGGGCTTGATCATGTCGCCGCGATCCCGCGGTTTCAGAGCTTTTGCGAAGGGCTTGGCGCGCATCCGGTCTATCTCGTCGATTGGCCAATCGTGAACGATCCGGCTGCGGTCGCAATTATCGGGGATGCCGTGCGGCGCGGCGCGGCGGAGGTCGGTGTGCAATTGCACCCGTGGGTCAATCCGCCTTTCAAAGAAGAGGTTTGCACGCGCAATTCCTTTGCCGGAAACCTCCCGCGCGATCTGGAAGCCGCCAAGTTCATGGCCCTGCGCGACGCTATCGAGGCCGCGTTCGGCGGCGCGCCGCTGATTTACCGCGCCGGGCGTTACGGGCTGGGAGCGCATACGGCCGAACTGCTGATGGCTGCCGGGATCCGCATCGACACTTCGGTGCGCACCCTGTTTGATTATTCCGCTGACGGCGGGCCCGATTATTCACACCATCCGCTCACGCCATACTGGGTGGATGATACGCGCCGACTGCTCGAACTGCCCGTTACCAGCGCCTATCGCGGGCCGCTCGCGCGGGTTGGGCCGCTGCTGCACCGCGCTCAGCGCCATATCCCGACCTTGTTTGCGGGCTTTTCGCGCCTCAACCTGCTCGAACGCATCGCGCTCACACCCGAAGGCGTGTCAGCCGAAGAGGCCCTGCGCGGGATTGACGTGGTGCTCAACCGCGGCTTGCCGGTGCTGGTGTTATCGTTCCACAGCCCCACGCTGGCCCCGGGCCACACCCCCTATGCCGCGACCGAAGCGGAGGTTGAGGCGCTGTATCAGTGGTTTGCCACCATCTACGCTGATTTTGCCCGGCGCGGCGTGCGTTCAACAACCGTCAGCGAAATCATCGCTGCAACCGGCGGATAACCTGAAAGCCTGTGCGCGCAGGTTCATTTCCAGCGCGTTTTGGGCCGTCATTTCGGCGCGCTGGAAAAGTCGTGCGTCCAACCGTGCATACTGGCTTGTTTCGCAACCGCGAGCAGAGTAGGGGCTCGAAATCGTCCTGTCTCCGGTGCCATGTTTTATGGGCCTGTAGCTCAGTGGTTAGAGCTGGCCGCTCATAACGGCTAGGTCGCGGGTTCGAATCCTGCCGGGCCCACCGGGGGCAGGGCGGGGCAAAAGTGTCGGGGAGTAGCGCAGCCTGGTAGCGCATCTGGTTTGGGACCAGAGGGTCGCAGGTTCGAATCCTGTCTCCCCGACCATTCTTGTTTTTATCATAATTTTCAATGTTTTATAGATTGCCAACCGCATTTTCTGGGGCAGCTTTCTGGGGCACTTCTCCCGGACATGTTAAATGGCCTCAGAAGATCGATCAGCGCGAAGGCTCAGGCCGCCCGCCCCCTTCATTCTTTGCCGTGCGCTGAGCTTTCGCACTTGCGGCCAGCATTCTCCTCACAAGTGCCAGAACAGAATCAATCGACGTTACGTTGGCCCAAGGTAAAATAGGCTCACAGGCTCAGGGAGTCTTGTCAGCGACTTTTGCAAGCCTCCGCTTGTTCCGCTTAATCATCTGACTTATATCGATTTTCAGTATCGCAGCAGGCCTTGGGTTCAACGGTGTGTTCGATTAAGAAAAAAGCAGGTCAGCGCGGCCATGACCCCGTTGTGGTTCATCAGCCATCTAAGGCACGATAGACGCTCGCTCGACCGATCCCGAGTTGCTGGGCGATCTTGGTAGCGCCTATGGGTGGGAGACGTTGCTTCGATCCGAATAGGGACCAGCCCTTCGATCTACGAATTGAAGGATGGGTTTTACCCTTGAGATTATGCTCGCGCGCTCCGCGGACGGAGATTTTTGTCAGGCTCATGGGAGCGGTCGGTTCCGCAAATGTTCACTGATGTAAAGAGCATAGTCGGGTGATTTCCCACCCCTTCTTCGGTGGAGCGAGCGGTGGGCACATTGATTCTGGACGAAGCCGCGCGGCGCTGCAATTCTCTTCGCGGCAACGGGCGTGCACTTATGGTTTACAGCCCCCTAAAATCGGCGCATTTATTCGCTATGCCTGTCGGCAGTGTGGTTTTCCCGACAGACAAGGGCTGTGATGGGCCGGAACGCGCGTTGCGTCCGGCAAGATCGACAAGACACCCATCCGGCGATCGGTTCGCAAAAGCAATGCGTGGCTTGCCCGGCAACCCTTGCGGGCTGGCGCGTCGTCGATCGTTCCAAGGGTCGGGGGAAATCATATGCCGACAATGACGGAAAAAGACTTGCAGGCGAAGGATTCGCTTAAAGACAGGTCGATCACCATAACGGTCTCACCGGTGCTCAACTGGATCGACCCCATCAAACCCACGATCGAGACCAGTTCGATCGGGTTTGCATTAACAGCCAGCGATCCTCCGGGAACGGCGACGGTCGATACTTCGGGATCGGTCAATATCTCGCAGATGCCCGCCGCACCCGGTTATGACGAAAACATCGACATCACCTTGCTGCTCGATACCAGCAACATGCGAGACGCGAATGGCAACCTGTTGACGGGCGATAACACGCCGCGCTGGGCCAAGTCTGATGAAGGCACGACCTACACCGATGGCAAGGGCAAGACGCAGCACTGCGGATATGGCTGGTTCTGCGAGATCACCAACTATGGTCCGCCACTCCAGTATGTTGCCTTGCCGCCGATCGACATCGACAAGATGGCCTTCAAGCGCAAGGATGACCTCAATCTGGTCATCGAAGACAAGTCCGATGACGGTAGTCCGCCCTATGCGTTCAAATTCGGTTTCGTTCTACCTGGTCAATACAACGGCTATTTCATCAGCATCGACCCGGTGATCAGCACCAAGTCTACTCGCACCAGCAGCTTCATGCTGAAGGACTAGCGCGATCGTTCGGCAAGATAGGCGGGGTGACGAAAGCCCCGCCTGTCGAGCCTTTCGCTGATTGCGTCCGCCTGCTCGGCCAGGCCGAGCCGCTTCGACAGCCGGAAACGATCCAGGTCGGCCCCGCCATATTCGGGCAGGAGTTTCAGCGCGGTGGCCCAATGTGACCGGGCGCTGTCCGTCCGCTTCAGTCTGGCATCGACATCGCCGGCCAGCCGCAGCGCAGCGACGCGATCCTCCGGCTCGAGATCCAGCCTTAGCGCCTCTGCTGCCAGCGCCTCGGCCCGCGCCGTATCGCCTGCAGCCAGAGCAAAGCGCCCGCGGGTGCGGAGTTCGCGGCTGTGGAGGAAGACCGACCAGGCAGCGTTCTTGGGATCTTTGGCCATCATCCGGCCGAGCAGCGCCGAGGCGGCATCCAGCATCGCCCTGCTGTCCTCCTTGCGTCCGGCATAGGCAAGAATGTCGCTCAGATCGAGCCGCCCGCTAACCTCGGTTTCCTGCCATTCGGTATTCGCCGGTTCCAGGCGCCGCATTTCCGCGTTGAGTTCGATGCCCTGCTCGTAGGATCGGATCGCCTCGTCAAGCTGCCCCAACTGTAGTTGCTGCTGTCCGACGAACTGGTGCGCCAGCGAAAGGCGGTTCCTGGCCATGGCATTAGCAAGGTCGCGCCGCAGCACCTCTTCATAGACCGCGATTTCCCGCTGATGCAGGGCCAGTGATTCCGCGACTTTGCCGATCTCGTTCTTAGCCACACCGAGCCAGTTGACCGCAAGACCCAACTCGATTTGTTGATCTGCATTGAAAGCGCCGCTCGTGGCGACAGCCTCGATCAAGCGCAGCCCATTCGCGAAGGCCGACTCGGATTCGGCATGCCTCCCTTGCGCATTGAACATCACACCGAGATTGGTCTCGGCATAGCTGCCTTCCATCTGCCACTTCGGGTTCTTCGGATCGAGCGCGATCAGCCGGTCGGCGAGGCGCTTGTATTCGCGATACTGGGCTTCGGCAGCTTTCAACTCACCCCGATTATAGGCGATGTAACCGACCCAGAATACGCTTTGCGCGTGGTCGAAGACGCGCTGCTGGTTGTCGGGATCGCGCGCCAGCTGTTCCTGCGTCGTTGCCGCAGCCTGCCGGAAGGCACGCAGGGCATCATCGCTGTCCCCGCGAATATTGCTGACCTCGCCCACCAGCAGCAGCGCCCGTGCGCGGCGGCCGAGCGAGTCCTTGTCAAGATCGCCGAGCTTTTGCTTGGCGTAGTAATCGAGCGCACGCGTGCCGACCACGTCGAGCGCATCAAGCCGTCCGACTGGTTCGAGCCTGTCACGCAGGTCAGTGAGCATGAATTCGACCAGCCCATCAGCCTCGTTGCGCTGGAATTCGGCCTCCATGCGCGCCTGCACCGCGACCCACGCCAGCCCGCTCATCACAGTCGCCAGCGCCAGTGATGCGGATACAACAATGCGGGTGCGGGTGGCGCGACGGCGTTCGTCGCGGTTGACCAGCTCGCCCAGCCCCACGCCCAGCATCGCAGCGGCAAGTTTCAGGATGGCCCGCCGCTTGCCATCGCCGGTGATCCGCGCATCGGCGGCCAGTGGCGCATCGGCGAGGCTGTCGCCAATCGTAAGGTCGGAATTGACGCCATGAGTCAGCGCTATTGGGAAGCATTCGGCATCGGCGCTGCCGGGTTCGCCATCGACAATTAGGGCAAGCACTTTATCTGGATCGCGGTGTGCCTTGAAGAAGGCAATTTCCCGGTCGACCCAACGCGATTGCGCTGAATTGGGGGAACACACGACTATCAGGAATTCCGAAGCTAGCAGCGCCTTTTCCACCGCGTCGCCGATGCTTGCACCTGCGGCTTCTTCCTCGCGGTCCTTGAAAATGGGATTGAGTCGGGCTGGCACCTTGCCAAGTGCACCATCCTTGCCAACCAGTGCGGCTGGCGTGCGATAAGTTTCCAGCCTGTGATGCAGCCAGTTGCCCCATTTGGCGTCGGACCAACTGTAGCTGATAAAGGCGCGGTAACGATATTCGCTCACGGCTCCCCCCACCGTTCGACCAATGTCATCCTGCTCGTCAGGATAGGGCAAAGTCACCAAATCGCAAAATAGCAATATCGACGAGAAGACTTTCCGCTTTGAAAATTGAATACCCTTGTGCTTGCTGCCACGCGAAAAAGCACATTGAGCCGAAGATTGGTTGTTCGTGTATTGGGATCTCGAAACTCACGTATACTACTATAAAGTCTGGCAAGGTTTCCCTTCTCTGCGCGATGATCATGGCTTCACTGGCGGGCTCATGATCGTCGTCGCGTCGGGCCTAAAACCTTCCGGCTGCTTGTAAGCTCCGCCGGCTGGTCTGGGCATTGTGGGTTGCTGTTCCAACAGTGTCCGGTGTCATAGAAGCAGCAACGAAAGGCGCGGCAATCGAGAGGGCGCAGAGCGTGGCGACTGACAGGTCGAAATCACCCGCAGTCCGCCCTTCAGCTTCCCACCCAATTGCGGCCATAGGCGGCCTAGAGGTCGATTCCAGCAACCGGAATGGCGGCCTTTGGCGGGAACCAGCCTGTCCGGCAATGGTTGTGCCTGCCGGATCAGCAGATCGGCACCGGGCGGAGTGCGCTGGATGACACCATCGAGGATTTCTGTCCGGGTGCGGGTGGGATCGAAGAAGCGATACTCGAGTTCGAACCGAGCCTCCCGCCGCCCGTGGCGTATGATCGACCTGCGCGACGGCAAGCGCATCAATCCCTCGATGCTCGTCACCGACGAACCCGTGGTGATGACCGACTGGGAACTGCACGATTTCGCCGTGCAGGTGATGAGGAACGACCTGAAGGAGCGCGGCTACGAAATCATGTCGTCGCATTCCAACCCGCAGGTCGACCCCAACATCTGGTTCGTCGCCGACATGGCAAAGGGGCCCGAATGGGTGGTGGTGCGGGCGGCCCGCTTCCTCGAGCAGCGTGCCGAGAGAACCGCCAACCTCGACGCTATCGCCCGGAACGTGGCGCATATGAGCGGGCATGGTCACTTCGCATCCGTGAACTTCGCGTCCGCAGATGACCCTGAAGAACCACTGCGGCGCGAACATGGTGCAGAGGTGGCATTCAACGGGCTCGTGCCCATCACCTTATCATCTGAATCGGCGAGCAGCCCCTATGATCGATGACCTTGTTTATTGGCGTCGCCGCGTAACCAGCCAAAGCCATCAAGCCACGCTGCAGCGCACCGGCCCCGCAGTTCATTCCATGAACCAACCGTGGCTGACGATCAGCGATTGCCCGGTCAACGCGTTGGTTTTTGCGCCGGCGAAATAGAGCACTGCTTCGGCAACGTCCTCGACCGTGGTGAATTCGCCATCGACCGTTTCCTTGAGCATGACGGTCTTGATCACATCTTCTTCGCTGATGCCGAGGGCCTGCGCCTGTTCGGGGATCTGCTTGTCGACCAACGGCGTGCGAACAAAACCGGGGCACACCACATTGCTGCGCACATTGTGTTTTGCGCCTTCCTTGGCGACCACTTTGGACAGGCCTATCAGCCCGTGTTTGGCGGTGACATAGGCCGATTTGAGCAAGGATGCCTCTTTCGAATGGACCGAGCCGATATACACAATCGAGCCGGAACCGGCGGCATACATATGTTTGGCACAGGCCTTGGTGGTCAGAAAAGCCCCGTCGAGATGCACGGCGAGCATCTTCTTCCAGTCGGCAAAGGGATAATCCTCGATCGGATGGACGATCTGGATACCGGCATTGCTGACCAAGATGTCGATCCGGCCATAGGTTTTCTGCACCAGATCAACCCCGGCGTTGACGGCAGCTTCATCGGTCACATTCATTTCGACGCCGATGGCCTGGCCGCCCTGTGCGATGATGTCCTGCGCCGCAGCCTGCGCTGCGTCCAATTTGAGATCGGCAATCGCCACGATTGCCCCTTCGCGCGCAAAGGCATGGGCAATTTCCTTGCCAATACCACTGGCAGCCCCGGTGACGATCGCGACTTTATCCTTGAAACGGTTCATGCAAATTTCCTTCGATCGGGTGTCATTTGGCGAGATAGTCATGCACAACTTCGCCAAGATTAAGGGTGAGGTCAGCAACCAGATGCACTGCTGAAAGGATCTCCAATACCGGCAGATCGGCAACCGGAGCCAGAGCATGGGGGTGCAATTCCAGCGCGGCCGGCCCGCTCCACGCCCCTTTGAGCGTTACGTCCGACAGGTAATAGCGCACGAGTTCGCAGATCCGCGGCGTGCCGTCGACATGGGGAATGATCTTGAGCAGGAATCCCGGCTCGCCCAATGCGGCCAGCGCCTTGGCACTGTCGAGCGCCTGATGCTTGTAGCCCATGCTGCCGGTGGCAATCCGCACCGGGCCATAATCAAGCGTGCCCAGCAAGGTATCGTGCGCTGTGATCAGGGTGGGCGTAGCCAATTTCTTGGGAAAGCCCCACAATTCGCGTCCGCCCGCGATCGGGGGGTCATCGTCAAGAAACATCGCATGGACATAGCCGCCCTGCTGACCCTTGAACGATACCGGAATAACCTGGCCCGATTCAGTATAGTCGCCAAACCCGGTGCTGTCCGGCATCCGGATAAATTCGTATTTCACAATCGGGGCGTCGCATTCAAGCGGCGCTGGCACCACCCGTTTCAGCGCCTCCGGATCAGTCCGATAGGTGATGATCAGATATTCGCGGTCCATGAAACGATAGGGGCCGGGCGGATAGCTCGGTGAATGCAGCGGCATCGAAAATGCGTGCGCGCGGATATCGGCGGCCTTCATGTGATGAATCCTGGCAGGCGGTGATCAGGCGAGGTAATCATGGACAACCACTCCCAGTTCGAGGGTGAAATCGGCGATCAGATGCACCGACGATACAACTTCCAATACCGGCAGATCAGCCAGCGGGGCTAGCGCGTGGGGTTGCAGATCAAGCGATGCCGGCCCGGTCCATGCCCCCTTCAACACAATATCGCGGCGATAATATTGCACCAGCTCGCACACGCGCGGCGTGCCATCGACATGCGGGATGATCTTGAGCAGGAACCCCGGCTCACCCAGCATCGCCAATGCCGACCCTTCATCAATCGCCCGGTGCTTGTAGCCCATGGTCGCCCGGGCAACCCGTTCCGGCCCGTAATCCAGCGTTCCCAGCAGCGTGTCATGCGCGACCTTGAGGCAAGGGCTGGCCAGTTTCTGCGGGAACCCCCACAATTCCCGGCCACCGGAAATTGGCGCGTGCACATCCAGAAACATGTTGTGGGTATAGGCGCCCTGCAGGCCATTCAGCTGCACCGGAATATGCTGCGCGGCGCCTGAATAGCGGCCAAAACCGGTGCTGGCGTCCATGCGCATGAATTCCAGCCTGACCAACGGCTGATCGGCCACCAAAGGTTCGGGCACCGCTTGCTCGATCGCGGCAGGATCGGTGCGATAGGTGACAATCATGTGTTCGCGGTTGGTATAGCGGTAGGGGCCACGCGGATAGGACGGGCTGACCAAAGGCATCGCAAAGGCTGTATCAGGCAGGCGGGGGGCACTTGCATCACGGGAAGATGTCATGCCGGTTTTGTCTCCATGACGGGCTGAACATCACTGACATCTCGATCATTGCCAGACTTCCCGGCGTTTTGTGCCACCAGCCGTTCGTGCATCACATCGAACACCCGCACCCCCTCGTGTGGCTCAGCGGGTTTCAACCACGGGGCCGCTTCCAGCGTAGCGGTGGCATCGCGCAGCCCTTGCTTCCAACGGCGGAGCATTGTCGGGCGGGTAAATTCATAATCCTTTGCCGCACCTTGAGGGGAAAATGGACGATAGATGATCTGGGCGATGTCCATCGTTGTGACACAGCCCAAACTGCGCAGCCGCTTGGCTTCGGGCGTCTCGCGAAGGTTTTCCGGCAGAGTGTTTATCAATTCGTTGATCGCGTAGCGCACCTCGTGCCTTTGTTTGAAGTTGTTGGTATTGTCGCGTGTGCGGCTGGCATAACGAATATCATTCTGGCGCTCGGCAACCTCTTCCAGACTGGTTGGTGTCTGGCCCGCGGCCTGAAAAACATCGACCTGAAAGGTCAACCGACTGCGCCTTGGCATGTAATCGAGAACGTATTGCAGCGGAGTGTTGGAAACCAGCCCACCGTCCCAATAGAATTCGCCATCGATCTCGACCGGCGGGAACCCGGGGGGCAGAGCGCCGCTGGCCATGATATGTTCGGCCCTCAGTGGAATTTCCGCGCTATCGAAATAGGCGAAACGAGCCGTGCGAATATTCACCGCGCCCACGCTAAGGCGAACCCCTTCAGCATGATTGATGCGGTCAAAATCGACCAGCCGCTCCAGCGTGGTCTTGAGTTCTTCAGTCTTGTAGTAGCTGACCGGTTGGGTCGCGCCGAGCCAATCGAACAGGTTGTTCGGCGTGAAAAATCCGGGCTGACCAAACATCAACGCGGCCTGCCCACCCAATTTCTTTTGCCAGGCAGACCACGGATCCTTGAGATCAGTGGGCCACATCGATGATGGAGCGGTAATCGTCTCCCAAAATTCGCGCAGTCGCGCGACCCGGTGTTCGGGGGGATTCCCGGCAATCAAGGCAGCGTTGATAGCGCCAATTGAAATGCCTGCGACCCAGTCAGGGCAGTAACGCGATGTCGCAATCGCCTCATAAACACCGGCTTGATAACTACCAAGTGCACCGCCGCCTTGTAAGACAAGACTGACTTTTTTGTCATAAATATTACCAGAGCCCATGCTTATTTCCTCGCATACGTATTTCATACTATATTCTAATATAAATGCTTCCAGTTGTTAATTCAAAAAATTCGACATCCATATCCCTTATAAAAAGTGGTTCGTTTGAATTTTGGTAAGGTTACATGTTCATATGAATATAGATTTTTATAATTTTACATCACTATTAGAGTCCAGACTCATTCAGAGCCAGAAGGCGGCAGCGGTGGCGAGCGCCACACCTGATAGGAAGTGGCGGCAAGCTTGTCGTAGCGTGTGGCGACACGGCGGACCCGAAGGGCGGCGAAGCCAACTCCTTGAGGCGGCAAAAGGCATTTTTGACGAGGTGACGTTCGCGATATCGCTGTTTGTCGTAACGGATTGTGCGCTTGCGGTTTTGCCGCCCTGGGATCACCGAAGTGGTGCCTGATTCGCGTACGGCCATTCCGGATCGCCCGATTGTTTCCTTTGCCCTCCGATCTCTCTAAGCTCGTCGGAGGAGGGATCGACAATGGCTCTATTCGACAGGCTGATCGCGGCGGCAACTATCAGGCGGTTGGTGATCGTCGCCCTGATCTGCGGGGGCATTCGCTATGGTGTGATGCCGCGCATTGGGGCCGAATTGTTGACGACCCCCGGCGCGGGGCCGCTCGATCTGATGTTTGCCTATACCCCGGCAGAGGCGTTTGCGAATATCGGTGCCTTTTCGGATGCTGCCCGCAGTTCCTACCGGATGTTTCTGGTCACGGCGGATATCGCCTATCCGATCAGCTATACGCTGTTGTTCGTCTGGGCGATTGCGCTTGTCACCCGCACCACCCGGCTGGAACACGCCCGCTGGCCGTTCGCGCCGCCGCTGCTGTTGTTCAGTTTAGACATTCTGGAAAATGCCACGGTTTTCATGCTTCTTAGCCTGCACCCGGATCAGCCGGTGGCGCTGGCCTGGATGGCGAGCATCTTCACGACCCTGAAATGGTCGTTTGCGGGGATTACCGTTCTGGTGCTTGTCTATGCGTTGGGACTGCGCCTTCTGAAACAGGGCACACCGCCCGAAACCCGATAGGAAGGAGAACCTTTCATGCCAACCAATCGCTTGTTCCTTTACGCCACCGGCGCCGCCATGGCGGCGGCCGCCGCCCTTGCCCCCGCCGCGTCGAATGCCGGGGAGCCGATCTATCACGCTGCCGAAGGGATGCCATTTTCCGAAGCGGTGCGAGTGGGCGACATGCTGTATCTATCGGGCCAGATCGGCGTTGCTCCGGGGGAAACAACGCTGGCGGCGGGCGGGATCGCGGGCGAAACCCGCCAGACCATGGACAATATCGGCGCGGTTTTGGCGCGGCATGGCCTAGGGTTTGATGATGTCGTCAAATGCACGGTGATGCTTGCCGACATGAATGATTGGCCAGCGTTCAACGCCGTCTATGTCGGCTATTTCAAGCCGGATCGCTTGCCCGCCCGCAGCGCCTTTGGGTCGACCGGCCTCGCCTATGGCGGGCGGGTTGAACTGGAATGCTGGGCCTATAGCCCGCAAGCCAAAGCCCAGCGCTGAAATGACCTCAATACTCAAAAAGTAGGGATCGAAGCGCGCAATGGCTCTGATGACAAAACGCAATTTTCTGATTGGCGGGGCGGCTGTGGTGGCTGGCGGGTTTGGCGCAGCCGCCTATCGGCTTAAACACCCTGCGCTGGTTCCTTTGGGTTACGATTTCACTGCGGACGAACTGGCAACGGCGCGGTCATTGCTGGAAAAATATCCGTCGATTGATGCCCATGCCCATCCGGGGAGAACCTTCGTTAGCGGAGCAGAGAATGTTTCGGGAATGTCGCGTGCGGCGGTCATATTGGGCTCCTTCGAAAGCCGCAGCATCGGCGATATGCAGGCCGGAGGGCTGACAGCGGCAGCCTTTGCCGCCGTGGCCGATTTTCAGGCGATTGGCTTTGTCGATGAAGGGCTCGCCGCGGTTCGTGATTTTGAACCCGGCGAAGCATGGGCCAGCTATCAGCGGCAAATTGCCAACTTACAGCAGTTGGTGGACAGCGGGCTGGTCTATCCGGTCAGGTCGGTGAGTGATTTTGCCGCCGCGCGCAAAGCTGGCAAACCCGGCGCGCTGTTCACGGTTGAAGGCGGGGATTTCCTCGAAGGCAGGGCCGATCGCGTGGCGCAATCTTATGCTGATGGCGTGCGATCCGTCACGCTGATGCATTACCGCACCAATGAACTGGGCGACATCATCACCGGCACCCCGGTTCACAATGGCATTACCCCGGCAGGTATCGCAGTGGTCAAAGCCATGAACGATGCCGGGATGCTGATCGACGTCGCCCACGCATCCGAAGCCACCGCTTTCGGGATAATCAAGGCCTCATCCCGGCCGGTCATGGCCAGCCATGTCCATATCCACCCGGCGAAGGCTGGCGGGATCGACCATCCCCGCTTTGTTTCACGCGACCTGGCGTTGGCCGTGGCCGAAACCGGCGGCGGTCTGCTGGGGGCGTGGCCGGCGGGGATCGGTATCACCGATCTGCGCGGCTTCGTTACCCGGACGTTCGAATTGGTCGACGCGGTCGGCATCGATCACGTCTGCATGGGCACGGATATGGATGCCAATTACAAACCCGTGTTCGATACCTATGCCCGCCTGCCCCATTATGTGGCCGGATTGCTGCGCGGCGGGATGGGGGAGCCTGACATTGCAAAACTGATTGGCGGCAATTTCCTGCGGATCATGGCCGCTGTTGAGCCCCGGCAATCCGTCTGAATAATTACTGCGCCTGCATGATCGGCGGCGCGGCGGGGATCGGGGTGCCGGTCAGGATTGCGGTTTCCTGATTGGCGAGGATGCCGACCACCTGCGTCCACACCGCGACGTTCTGACGCAGCTGGGCCTTGTCGATCTTGTCGAGCGTGTCGTCGGGCGTGTGGTGCAGATCGAAATAACGGGTGCCGTCCTGTTGCAAATCTACCAACGCGCCCTTCTGATCGCGCACGATGTTGAGATCGGCCCCGCCGGTGGCGACTTCGTTGCTGGTTGATACGCCAAACCGGGCGACCGCGCTGGCGATGCGTTTGTGCAAGGCGGGGTTGGTCTCACGGAAATTGCTGTCAAAGCGCCAGATCCGGTCAGCGCCGAAATCGCTCTCGATTCCAACAGCGATAGGCTCGTCCAGGTGCGCCTTGCTATAGGCTTGGCTGCCCCAGAGGCCGGTTTCCTCCGCGCCTGCCATCAAAATACGGATGGTGCGCAGGGGCTGGCCTGAATGTTTCACGTGAAACGCTGCCGCTGCGATGATCCCGCAGCCCGCGCCATCGTCAAACGCGCCGGGCGCATTCCACCAGCTGTCGATATGGCAAGCGAGCAGCACCGGCGGGAGCGACGGATTGCGCCCCACTATCTCGGCCACCACGTTGCCGCTTTGGGTCTGGCCGATCTGGCGCGGGTTCATTTCGAGCTTCATGGTGACGGGACGGCCCCCAGCGCGGGCGAACATCCGTTCAAGGTTCTCGGCATCGGGCAGGCTCAGCGCGCCTGCCGGGGTCGGCTTCACACCTTCAGGAAAGCTGGTGCCGCCGGTGTGCGGGTTGCGGTGGTAATCGGTGCCGACCGACTTGATGACAGTGGCAATCGCGCCCTTGCTTGCCGCGATCCCTGCACCAACCCAGCGTGCAGGCCCGGCGAAGCCATAGTGCGAGCCATCCTGCGCCGGGCGCATCTGGTGGCTGATATAGGCAATCTTGCCTTTCAGGCTGCCTTCGGGCGCGGCGCGCAGGTCGTCCACCGTGCGGAAGAACACCACTTCAGCTTCGATCCCGCCAACAGGCGTTGCGGCAGAATTGCCGAGCGGCAGGACAACCATATCCTGAGCGAACGGTGCGGTCACGCGGGCGCGGGCGATGTCACCGGGCACCCAGGTGTCCATCATGAACGGCTCATCCGCGACATTGGCAAAGCCCTTGGCCGTCAGCCACGCCATCGCCCATGCGCGGGCGCGCGCCTCAGCCTCGGTCCCGGCCTGACGCGGGCCGACTTCTGTGGTGATCCCCTCGACGAAGTCCCATGCGACACGGTCGCTTTCCAGCGCGATGTCGGCCTGCGCCTCCAGCGTGGGAGACTCGGCAACAGCGGCAGTGGACAGGACAACGAGCGAAAGCGCTGACAGCGCGGTGATGGTGCGGTTCATGGGCAGCGTTGCTATCGCCGCGCGGGGCACGAGTCTAGCCGCTTGCCCTTGCCTCTGCCCTTCCCTATCTGCGCAGCCAAACCTCCCAACCCGATTTTTCGATCCCAAAAGGACTGATCCGATGGCCGCGCAATATGCCTTTGTCATGAAGGACATGACCAAAACCTTCCCCGGTGCCCAAAAGCCGGTGCTCGCCAATATCTCGCTGCAATTCTATCAGGGCGCGAAGATCGGCATCGTCGGCCCCAATGGCGCGGGCAAATCGACGCTGATGAAGATCATGGCGGGGGTCGACAAGGACTTCACCGGCGAAGCCTGGCCGGGTGAGAACATCACCGTCGGCTATCTGGAACAGGAGCCAGAACTCGATCTGACCAAGACCGTGCTCGAAAACGTCAAGGACGGCGCGCGCGGGGTCGCCGACATGGTTGACCGTTTCAACGAAATCAGCGCGCTGATGTGTGAACCGGACGCCGATTTTGAAACACTCGGCGCGGAAATGGGCGAATTGCAGGACAAGATCGACGCGGTTGACGGCTGGACGCTCGACAACCAGCTTGAAGTCGCGATGGAGGCCCTGCGCTGCCCGCCGGGCGATATGGGCGTGGAAAGCCTGTCGGGCGGGGAAAAACGCCGCGTCGCGCTCACCCGGCTGCTGATCCAGAAACCTTCGATCCTGCTGTTGGATGAACCCACCAACCACCTTGATGCAGAAAGCGTGCAGTGGCTGGAAAACCATCTCAAGGAATATGCCGGCGCGGTGTTGATGATCACCCACGACCGTTACTTCCTCGATAATGTGGTTGAATGGATCCTCGAACTCGATCGGGGCAGCTACTACCCCTACGAAGGCAATTATTCGACCTACCTCGAAAAGAAAGCCAAGCGGCTGGAGCAGGAAAGTCGCGAGGAATCCGGCAAGCAGAAGGCCCTGCAGCGCGAGCTCGAATGGATTCGCCAGACCCCTGCCGCGCGTCAGACCAAGTCCAAGGCGCGTGTCCGCAAGTTTGAAGAATTGCAGAACGCGCAGGATAATCGTTCGCTCGGCAAGGCGCAGATCGTGATTCAGGTGCCCGAGCGATTGGGCAGCAAGGTGATCGAGGCCAAGGGCCTGACCAAAGCTTACGGCGACAAGCTGTTGTTCGAAAACCTGTCGTTCATGCTGCCCCCGGGCGGCATCGTTGGCATCATCGGCCCTAACGGCGCGGGCAAATCCACGCTGTTCAAGATCATCACTGGCAAGGAACAACCCGACAGCGGCACGATCGAGATCGGCAGCACCGTGCACCTTGGCTATGTTGACCAGAGCCGCGACCATCTGAATCCAGACAACAACGTGTGGCAGGAAATCTCCGGCGGACACGATTACATGACGGTCAACAAGCAGGAAACCTCGACCCGCGCCTATGTAGGTGCGTTCAACTTCAAGGGCGCGGATCAGCAGAAAAACGTCGGCAAACTATCGGGCGGTGAGCGCAACCGCGTGCACATGGCCAAAATGCTGAAGCAAGGCGGCAACGTGCTGCTGCTCGATGAACCGACCAATGACCTTGACGTCGAAACGCTGGGCGCATTGGAAGACGCGATTGAAAACTTTGCGGGCTGCGCGGTGGTAATCAGCCACGATCGCTTCTTCCTCGATCGCCTCGCCACGCACATCCTCGCGTTTGAAGGCAACAGCCATGTCGAATGGTTCGAAGGCAACTTCGAAGCCTACGAAGAAGACAAGCGCCGCCGCCTGGGCGATGCGGCAGATCGCCCGACCCGGTTGGCTTACAAGAAGCTGACGCGGTAGGATTGCCGGGAGCCTGCCCCCGCTTTGAGGTGGGGGCAGCGCAACCGCGCCAACTCACGGCGTGACCCAGCGCCCCTGCCACTCTGCACCCCCATCCGCGCGGGTAAACTGTGCGCGGATGTGGCCGGTGTGGGCCAGATACAGCCAATCGAGCGCGGTGATGGTGATCATCAGCAAGGCGAAGTTCTCACGCGCGGGAATTAACTGCGCATCGTCAGGCTCAACCCCCTCAAACTCCGACGGCAGGCCTGAAGTGGGGTGCTGCGAAGGCGCGCCCGGCCCTTCCCCCAGATAACACCGCCGCGCGAAATTGGTGCTGGTTGCCCAGGCGCTGTCCAGCTGCGGCCCGGTGGTGATTATCTGCCCTGTCCCGCGCGCGCGGATCTGGATTTTGGCGTCCCTGTCATAAAATAACACCGCCACGCGCGGATCGGCTGCGATTACCTGCGCCTTGGGGGAGCGCGCATCGGTATGCAGGCGCAGCCTACCCGACTCGCGATCGAAGGCGCGCAGCACCATTACCCGCGCATCGACATCACCAGTAACAATAACCGGCGTTTGCATCGGTGATTTGCGATCACGCGCCGCGCGGATCAGGCGGGTGAGGCAATCGGTGCGAACAGCGTCGAGCGTTTCAAACATGGCCTTTTCGCCTTTGGGCGCGCGCCATTGGCAGTCAAGTTGCTCTGTCTCGATTTGAAACGCCATTCATATTATTGACATTTTTTCTGAACATTTATGCGATGGTTCATCCCTGCGACAGTCTCGACAGGCTATGTCCGACTCATCAACTAGCCGCTTGTGGTGGATCGGCGACACTGGAGGCAACAACGATGACAAACCTTTTCTTCAAGGGTGGATCGCTGGCAGCTTTGGCGCTCGCACTCACCTTATCGCTACCCGCCACACCTGCCGAAGCGCAGAACCGGGCTGACAGGGGCAGCGAGGCGCGCGCGCAGGCCCGTGCCGAGCGCCCGCACGTGCGTAGCGAAAACCGCAGCGAACGTAAACAGGCGCGGGCGCAAAACCGCCAACGTCAAGGTCAGGCGCGAGCGCAGCGGGTTGAACGCCGCAGCGAAGCGCGCGCTAATCGGGTCGAACGACGCGGTGATATCCGTGCTAGCCAACTCAATCAGCGCGGTCGGGATCGCGCCGCCGTCCGCGTTGATCGTCGCAGCGAAGCGCGGGCCAACCGTATTGAACGGCGCGGCGATTTCCGGGCCAATCGGATCGAAAATCGCACTGATCAACGCGCCAATCGGCATCTCGCCGATTATCGCAACGACCGGCAGCGTTGGAACAATGATCGCAGCGATTTCCGCAGAGGGGATCGCAGTGACTTCCGTCGCGGAGATCGCAGTGATTACCGTCGCGGAGATCGCAATAACTACCGCGATTCAGATCGCCGCGATTACCGCCGGTGGGATCGAGGCTGGCGCGGCAACCGCAGCTACAACTGGGCCGATTACCGGCGTGCCAACCGATATATTTATCGCCCCGGTGCGTATTATGCGCCGTACCGCTCTCACCGTTATAGCCGCTTGCAAATCGGCTTCTTCCTTCACAGCGCGTTTTACCAGCCGCGGTTCTTTATCAGCGACCCTTATTCCTATCGCTTGCCGCCCGCTTATGCCCCCTATCAGTGGGTGCGTTATTATGACGACGTGCTGCTTGTCGACATGGCCACAGGCGAAGTGGTGGACACCATCTACGACTTCTTCTGGTAAGCGGATCAGCGCTGCTGATCACACCCCGCCGGAGCGATCCGGCGGGGTTTTTCGTGCCGCGTCAGCGCTTGACCGATCCAAACGGCAGCATCCGGAACAGCGTTCCATCCTTGTCGATGAAGGTATGCTTCAAGGCCGCCAGCACATGCACCGCAATCAGCACCAGTAAAGTGGTTCCGGCGATGGCGTGAAGATCAAATATCTCTCCGGCCAGATCGGGGTTCACCGGCACTGGCAGCGCAGGCACTTCCACCACGCCCCACACACTGATCGGCGAACCATAGGTCGACATCGCAAACCACCCCACCAGCGGCATCACCAGCAACAGCGTGTACATTGCCAGATGGGTCGCCTTGGCGAGCATCTTTTCCCACGGGGCGTGGCTGGCGATCTGCGCGGGCGGCGGGTTCATCTGCCGCCAGATAAACCGTGTGGCCACCAGCAAAAAGATCACCACGCCCAGCGCAAAGTGATTGCCCATGATCTCGCCGCGCGCCTCACGCGTCGGGGCCAGTTCGGCCGCTTCGGCAATTCTCCAGGTCACGATCACCGCAATCGCTACCAGCCAGTGCAACGTCATTGCGAGGCCCGAATATTTGGTTTTTGGATTAAGGCTCATACCATTGCTCCCATGATCCCCCGTATTGGCGTGCCTAGCACGCCTGCGCCGCAGGGCAATGCGCGGCGATACTTGCGCGCCCGGCGCGGCTTACTAGGCCGTGCGCCATGACCGCGCCCGCCCCCGCCCCCGATCAGAGCGCCCTCGCCCGCGTCGGTGCCAGCGTGCGTGCAGCTAAGAACCTTACAAGTATAGATTGTTTCTAAATTGCAACTGAATTACAAAATCATGTTGCCCGCTATATTTGAATGATGTATATCAACTGAGCACAACCACTTAATGTGGCGTGCGTGGGTCGCTTCCGTTGCAAACAAGCAGAGGGGGGACTCAAGATGAAAATCATTCAATACATTCCAATTGCTGCCGGAATTTTGTTTTCCGGACAATTACTTGCTAGCGAGCCGCAGGCTGGCCCCGATCCATTGCAACCGGTTTTGACTATTCTGCCCGCACCTGCGGTAGCTGAGTCGAATCCGCGTGCACCTATTGTTCAGGTGCAACTTTCGCCGGATCAATTGGATCGCGTCACCGCCGGACTCGGTCGTGACAATGTGGCGACCCAGCCTTGGGCCGCGCTGATCGCTGCGGGATTCAGCCTGCACCACAACAGCAACGCGGATAAGGGCCTGATCGATCACGCCGGCCACCTCGGCACTGCGGTGCCGAGCACCGTGCCCAATTCGATCTGCCTTGCATTCTGCTGATTGCCTGCCGCCAGCCTGCTGCGCGTCGCGGCGGGCTGGCGGCATCCATCGTTGAACCTAAAATCAAAGGAGCTTATCATGAAAATCATTCATACCGCACTGATCGCCTCAGGCTTTCTGCTCTACGGCCAGACACTCGCCGCCGAACAGCAAGAACCGGCACCAGCGCCCGTCGCAGAAGAGGCGGCTGTGGCACCCGATGCGCAACCGCATCCCGTGCAGCTTTCGCTCACCGAACTTGACCGGATCACCGCTGGCGATCTGGGGCTGCCCAACGGCAAGGTGATATTCACAGGGTTCGACAACGCCGCGCCCGGGGATTTCCACCCCAACTTCGACCGCTCGCCAACAGGATCTGATGCCTCGGGCAACGAAGGGCCGTGGAGCGCTGCATTCAACAGCCCGTCTATCGAGTTCTTGTGCTCGATCTGCTGAAGCAGCACGGCCTGCGGGGAAGCCAGTTCGCGCTTCCCCGGGGCCGGTTGCAATCTGGCCCGGCCAGCACGCGCTGCATGGCGGCGTGCGGACTCGCCTGCGCGCTACTTGCAGGCTCGCCAGCAGTAGCGAGTGCGCAAGCGCCGGTTACCTCACTGCTCGAATTGCGGCGCGAGAACGTCGTCCTCCAGCAATGGGACATCAGCTGCGGCGCGGCGGCGCTGGCAACGATTTTGAACCACCAGTTCGACGACCCGGTGAGCGAGCGCGAAATCGCCACCAGCCTCATCAGCCGGGCGGAATATCTCGCCAATCCACAAATCATCAGGGCACGGCTCGGCTTTTCGCTGCTCGACCTGAAGCGTTTCGTCGATGCCCGCGGCTATGAGGGGATCGGCTATGGCCAGCTAGATCTAGATCAGCTCCTACAGATGGCACCGGTGATGGTCCCGGTCGAACTGCAGGGCTATCGCCACTTTGTGATCTTTCGCGGTGTCAGGGGCAACCGCGTGCTGCTGGCAGACCCGGCCTTCGGCAACCGCACCATGCCGATCGCGCGGTTCGAAGATGCGTGGATCGACGACGAGAATCTGGGGCGCATCGGCTTTGTCGTCACCCGGCCGGGCCAAGCGAGCACTGCGCACAGGCTCACGCCGCAAGACAGCGATTTCGTGATGCTGCGCTGATGGTGCAAGCGCTTTGGGGGGGCAAGCGATGAAACGCCAGGATATGATGATGGCTGCGATATGCGCCGCGCTGCTTGCAGCGCTGCCATACCCGGCCACGGCGCAGGAAGCCGATAGGGACGATAGCGCGCAACTGCTACAGCACGAACTTGCGCAGCGCGACGCAATCATCGCTGATCTTCTCGCCCGGGTCGAGCAGCTTGAATTGGCGCTGGCCGGGCAAACCGGTCCGCAATTGCAAGCCGCGCGCGCACCGCAAATGGCGCCTACGAACACAGATCCGGTCATCGCATCGGGCGCGCCCGATCCAGCGCCGGCCTACACCGGTGCCGATGCCGATCGCGCGCTTGAGCGTACATTGGTCCAGGCCGGTGCGCTGTTGCTGCCCGGCGGTGCAATCGAGATCACGCCGCAATTCGGATTTGTGCGCCAGGTGAATTCCGCACCTACCTTTATCTTCGAGGACGATGCGACACTGATCGGCACCGCAGAACAGCGCCGCAACCAATATATCGCCGGACTGTCGCTGCGCATGGGGCTGCCGCTCGATTCTCAGATCGAAATCAGCCTTCCCTATCAGTTCGTCGATCGCTCGCTTGTCACCAAGGTTGGCTTCGGCCCGATCGGCGCTACCAGCCAATCGCGTTCGGCGTTCGGTGACGTGAGCGTGGCACTGGCGCATACGCTGCTGCGCGAGCGGGGATGGTTGCCCGATCTGGTCGGGCGGCTGAGATGGAACACGGGCAGCGGAAAGTTCGAAGACGATGGCGTGGCGCTTGGCGGCGGCTTCGCCTCGCTCGGCGGGTCGCTCACCGCGATCAAGCGACAGGACCCGCTGGTTTTCGTGGGCAGCGTTTCCTATGATTCATTCTTCGCCGAGCAGGCGATCGATCCGGGCGATGTTGTGGGCGTTTCGCTCGGCACGCTGCTTGCAGCCAGCCCGGAAACGTCGCTGCGCTTCACTTTCGATCAGCAATTCCATTCACCATTCCGGTTCGGCGGCATGCCGGTCGACGGGTCAAGCCGGACAGTCGCGTTTCTGACAACCGGGGCCTCCTCACTGCTCCATCGCGGCGTACTGCTCGATATCGCCGCGCGGTTCGGGCTGACAGAGGACAGCCCCGACTATGCCCTGGTGATTTCGCTTCCCGTCAGGTTCTGACGTTACCACGCCCTCGCGCGCGTTGGGGCGCGCGGCTTGCTGATAATGAAGCCGTCTGCCCAATCGCAAACGATGCGGTCGAGGCAGGCGGCGCGACGATGTTCAGCGCGCTCGGTATTGAAATCACGCCTCAGCCCGGTGTGCTGCTGATCTGGAACAACGCCCTGCCCGATGGTTGCCCCAACGATGCCACGTTGCACGCCGGGTTGCCGGTGGAACGGGGCGCGAAATACGTCATCACCAAATGGTATCGCACCTGCGCGGGGAATCACCGTCGGTCGAGCGCCTCTGCGATCAATTGCCGGGTTGGTGCGCTGCCGTAAAGCGCGATGAAGCTGCCCATGCGCGGGCCTTGTTCGCTGCCCAGCAGGGTTTCGTACAGCGCCTTGAACCAATCGCGCAGATTGTCGAACCCGAAGGCTTCCTGCTTGCCGATTTCATAGACGATGGTCTGCAAATCCTCGGCACTGGTGGCCGGATCGGCGTCAGCCAGCGCAGCATCGAGCGCCTGCAACGCCGCGACTTCGCCGCCCACCGGCGCGCGCTTGTGCAATGTTGGCGCGACAAAATCGCGGTTATAGGCGAGCGCCTTGCCCACCAGCACGTCCAGCGCCGGATGCACCGCCGGATCGGCATCCGCAACATAATTGCCAAGGTATGACCACACCGCTTCGCGCGTCGCACCTGCGCCCAGCACACCCACAAGGTTCAGCAGCAGGCTGAACGGCACCGGCAGCGTATCGCCCGCACCCGGTGCCTGTGCGCCTTCGTGCCGTTCATTCGTGCGCAGCAGGTGCCACACCGGGTTGCCCAATTGCTTGTCGATTTCCTGCCCCGGCAAGGCCGCGCGGAACTGCCAGTAATCGTCCACCGCCTTGGGGATCACGCCCGCGTGCAATTGCTTGGCGCTCTTGGGATTGGCGAAGATGTAATAGCCCAGCGATTCCTCGCTGCCGTATTGCAGCCATTCATCGATGGTCAGGCCGTTGCCCTTGGACTTGGAAATCTTCTCACCCTTGGCATCGAGGAACAGCTCGTAGATCAGGCCTTCGGGCTTGTGTCCGCCAAGCACGCGGGCGATTTTACCCGATTGAATGCCGCTGTCGGTCAAATCCTTGCCATACATCTCGTAATCGACGCCCAGCGCGACCCAGCGCATCGCCCAATCGACCTTCCATTGGCACTTGGCCATGCCGCCCAAGGCGGATTGTTCGACGGTGTTGCCGTCTTCATCGGTGAAGCGGATAATCCCGGCGGCGGCGTCCACCACGGCAATCGACACCTGCAACACCGCACCGGTGGTTGGCGAAATCGGCATGACCGGCGAATAGGTCTGACGGCGTTCTTCGCCCAAGGTCGGCAGCATGATGTCCATGATCGCACCGAAATTGGCGAGCACGCCCTTCAGCGCGTCATCGAACCGGCCCGAATTGTAGCAATCAGACGAGCTGACGAACTCGTATTCAAACCCGAACTGGTCGAGAAATTCGCGCAGCATCGCGTTGTTATGCGCGGCGAAACTTTCGTATTCGGTGCCAAACGGGTTGGGAATGCGGCTTAACGGCAGGCCCATGTGCCGCGCCAGCATATCCTTGTTCGGCACATTGTCGGGCACCTTGCGCAAGCCGTCCATATCATCCGAAAACGCCACCAGCCGGGTGGGCTGTCCGGTCAGCGCTTCATAGGCGCGGCGCACCAGCGTGGTGCGCAGTACTTCCTGAAATGTGCCGATATGCGGCAGGCCTGACGGGCCATAGCCGGTTTCAAACAGCACTCCGCCGGGCTTCCCCTGCGGCAACCGCTTGGCAAGCCGCTGCGCCTCCTGAAACGGCCAGGCCTTGGAGGATTGCGCGGCGGTGATGAGAGCTTCGGGCGTGATGGTCATAGTGGGCGGGCTATTAGGCAACCTCGCCTTGGTTGCAAGCGTGCGTTTACATTCGCGCCTGCCTCGCCCATTCAAGGCGGCGTGACGCCCCTCGCTGCCCTGCCCGATCCCATCAGCCTGCCCGCGCTCCATGCCAGCCACGGCGGCCATTGGCTGCGCGCCGCCGGTGGGCCGACCAATGCCGTGTCGAAAGGCGATGCGATCATGGCCGCCGCCGATACCCCCGTGCTGCTGATCAATGCGCCTTTGGTAGCGAGCCGTTTGGGCTATCCCGATCTGTCAGGGCTCGACCTGCTCGAAGCCTTCGCCTTCATCCACCCAGCGCGGTTCTGCGTGCCGACCCCGCGCGGGCTGGCTGAGGCGCTCGGCTTGCCTATGCCTGTGGGTGACGAGGGCGTGCCCGAACTGCTGCAACGCGCGGCAGGCGCGCTGGTTGCCGCGTGCCGCGATCCCGAATGGTGCGAACGCGAAGGCGCGTGGAGCGCGCTGCAATCGCTCGAACGGCTGCGCTGGCCGTGGGCGCAAGTGCTCAAACCCCACATTGCCAAGCCTGAACAGGCCGAACGCTGGCTGTTTGCCCGCCTGCCCGAATGGGAGGATGCCGCCGAACGCCCCGCGCCCCGGCAGGTCGAACTGACGGCGCCCGCCGTGGCCGATCAACTGGCGCGGCTGACCGGCGCAGGGGCCGAACAGCGCGATGGACAGCGCGCCTATGCGCAGGATGCCGCGCGCGTCTTTGCCCCGCGCTTGGCCCCCGGTAGACCCCACCTTGCCCTCGCTCAGGCAGGCACCGGGATCGGCAAAACGCTAGGCTATCTTGCGCCTGCATCGCTGTGGGCGGCGCAAAGCGGCGGCACGGTATGGGTATCGACCTTCACCAAGAACCTGCAACGCCAACTGCGCGCCGAAAGCCGCCGGGCGTGGCCTGCGCGGCGCGCCGATGGATCGCCCCCGGTGGTGGTGCGCAAGGGGCGTGAAAATTACCTCTGCCTGCTGAACCTTGAGGACGCGCTGCAAGGCGGATTTGCAGGCCGCGCGGCGATTTTGGCGCAATTGGTGGCGCGCTGGGGCGCTTATACCCGCGATGGCGACATGGTCGGAGGCGACCTGCCCGGCTGGCTTGGCACGCTGTTTCGCAAGCGCGGCATCGCGGCGCTGACCGACAGCCGGGGCGAATGCATCTACGCCGGGTGTCCGCATTACCGCAAATGCTTCATCGAACGCGCCGCGCGGGATAGCGCGCAGGCCGATCTGGTGATCGCCAATCATGCGCTGGTGATGGTCAATGCCGCGCGGGCCAGAGATCCGGCGCAGCGCCCGACGCGGCTGATCTTCGATGAAGGCCATCACGTGTTCGACGCGGCAGATTCGACCTTTGCGGCGACGCTTTCTGGGCAGGAAGCGATCGAACTGCGGCGCTGGATCATCGGGCCGGAGCGCGAGGCGCGCGGGCGCAGGCGGGGCCTTGCCGCACGGCTCGCCGATCTTGCCAGCTATGACG
Organism: Porphyrobacter sp. MBR-155; assembly: GCF_040547625.1. Lineage (NCBI taxonomy): Bacteria > Pseudomonadati > Pseudomonadota > Alphaproteobacteria > Sphingomonadales > Erythrobacteraceae > Porphyrobacter > Porphyrobacter sp. MBR-155. The sequence goes on along the minus strand of NZ_JBEPQB010000002.1, from coordinate 313,777 downwards.
AGGCCGGGGCCGAAGCCATTGCCGCCGCGTGCAAGGCGGGGCTGACGCTGCCGTCGGAAGGCTGGTTGCAACGGCTCACCGATAACGCACCCTTCGGCCCGGTTGAGGCGCTGCTCGGCGCGGTGCGCGCTGCGACCTATGCCCGCGATGAAAGCGGCGGGATCGACGCAGGCTACGCCATAGAGACCGAAGCGGCGGGCCTGCCCGGAGACGTGATCGAAGCCGCCGGAGCCGCGGGCGAGGCGCTCGCCGCCATTCGCGTGCCGCTGATCCGGCTCGGCGGGCGATTGGAGGCGATCCTTGCCGATCCGCCCGACTGGCTCGACACCCAAGGCCGCGCCCGCATCGAAGGCGCGCGCTTTGCGCTGACATGGCGGATCGATCTGATCACCGCGTGGGAGGCGCTGCTTGACCGGCTCGGCGGCCCGGCTGACCCCGAATACGTCGATTGGCTGGCGGTTGACCGTTCCGACGCGCGCGAATTCGATGTCGCGATCCACCGCCGCTGGCTCGACCCGATGAAGCCGTTTGCCCGCGTCGTGCTCGAACCCGCGCACGGGGTGCTGCTGACCAGCGCCACACTGACCGACCGTGCGAGTGATGATGATCACTGGGCGAGCGCGATTGCGCGATCCGGCGCGGCGCATATCGACAGCGCGCCGCTGCTGTCGGCGGCGGACAGTCCGTTCGATTACGCCGCCCGCGCCGAGGTGCTGATCATCACCGACATCAAGAAGGGCGATTTGCCCGCACTCGCCGGGGCTTACGCGCGGCTGATCGAGGCGTCGGACGGCGGGGTGCTAGGCCTGTTTACTGCGATCCGGCGGCTGCGCGCGGTCTATGGCCGGATTGCCGATCGGCTCGCGCGGGCTGGCCTGCCGGTCTATGCCCAGCACGTCGATCCGATCGACACCGGCACGCTGGTCGACATTTTCCGCGATGATCCGCGTGCCAGCCTGATCGGCACCGATGCGCTGCGCGACGGGGTGGATGTGCCGGGGCATTCCTTGCGCTGCGTGGTGCTGGAACAGGTGCCGTGGCCGCGCCCCGACATTCTCCACAAGGCGCGCCGCGCGGCGGGTGGCGGGAGCAAGTATGACGACCGGATCATCCGTGCCAAGCTGGCCCAGGCCTTCGGGCGGTTGATCCGCAGCAAGGATGACGCGGGGCATTTCGTGGTGCTGTCACCCGCCTTTCCCACGCGGCTGCTATCAGCCTTTCCGCCGGGCACCCCGGTGCTGCGCGTCACGCTGGAACAGGCTTTACAACGCGTCGCCGCTGGTGTTGGAGGCATCGACGCCGTCCCCGTGCGAGGAGCCTTGCTGCCATGAAGATTCTCGGCCTCCTGCGTCACGCCAAGTCCGATTGGGACGACACCAGCCAGCGCGATTTCGACCGCGGCCTGAATGCGCGCGGACGGCAGGGCGCAAAGGTGATCGGCGATCATATCCGCGATCACGGCGTGACATGGGACAGGCTGATCGCCAGCCCGGCGGTGCGAGTTAAACAGACGCTCGACGCGGCGCTGCCAGCCGTCACCCCGGTCTTCGACCAGCGCCTTTACCTCGCCAGTTTTGACTCCATCGCCGAAACGATTGAGGCCCATGCTGGCAGCGGCGCGGATGAGGCGCAGGCGCTGCTGATTTGCGGGCACAATCCGGGATTGCAAGACGTGTTGCTGGAACTGGTCGCGCCGGGCAAGGAAAACGACCTGTTCCGCGAGGCGGTGGTGAAGTTCCCCACCGCGACCTACGCCGTGCTCGAATGCGATATCGACCACTGGGCTGATCTCAAACGCTACTGCGCCAAGCTGGTGCATTTCGCCCGCCCGCGCGATCTTGACCCGGCGCTGGGGCCTGAAGGTTAGGGGCCTGAGAGTTAACTCACCGGCACCAGATTATCGTCCGAATCCCGGTCGATATAGAAGTTGTAGGGATCAACCCCGGCAAACAGCGGCTTCTTGGCAGTCACCACTTCGATCACCTGACGACCCGCACGGATCGGTGAGCGTTTCATCGACAGCACGTTCGCGCGATCGAACGCGCTTGTTTCGGGCCGCGCGGTGAACAGGCCGACTTCGATATCTTCGGCCAGTTTCGCCGGCGTCTCCTTGCCCTTACCGTCAGCGTAAAACTTGCCTGCTTCGATGGTGATGCGGGTGCTCCAGCGGCCATCGACCAACTGCGTGGTCACTGCCTCTTTCGCTTTCAGGTCATAGATCGTGATCCGCTCGAACAGATCAGTGATCAGCGCCTGATCTTCGGGCGTGATCGCTTCTTTGCGCAATTCGGCAATCAGATCGAGGCTGCGCGGGTACGGCGCGCCCTTGAACTTGTAGCGGGTAATCAACCGGGCCAGCGCGCGGTTGACCGCATCTTCGCCGAGCCGATGCTGGAGCAGATACATCACCAATGCCCCCTTGCGGTAATGGATGTGCCCCTGATTCTCGACCCGCAGCAGCGGCTGTTCGTCCAGCACATCGGTTTTGCGCCCGCGGAGATATTGATCGAGTTCATATTTCAGGAACCGCCGGATCTTGTCCGCGCCATACAGTTCTTCCATCACCATCAGCGCGCTGTATTGCGCCAGCGTTTCGGACAGCAGGGTCGATCCCTGCATATCGCCGCCGACCACCTGATGCGCCCAGTATTGGTGGCCCAACTCGTGCGCGGTGACGTAGGAGACATAATCGATGGTTTCCGGGTCGCGCACATCGGCGGCAAAGCCGATGCTTTCCGAATAGGGCATCGTCCCTGCAAACGCCTGCGCAAATCCCGCATATCCCGGGAATTCGATAATTCGCGCATAGCCGAACTGATACGGGCCGAAATTTTCGGTGAAGTATCCAAGCGAGGTCTTCATCGCCGCCAACATCGCAGGCACGTTCCACGCATGGCGCGGATCGTGATAGACCGACAATTGCACGTCCCCGAAAGTGTCCTCAGCCACGGCATAGCGCGCCGATTGCACCGAGAAGAAATTGAGGATCGGGGCCGGGCTTTCAAACACCGCGATACGGCGACCGCCCTTCACTTGATCGGACACCTTGTTGCCCGGCGCAATCGGCACCTGATCGGCGGCAGTGCTGATGGTGATGCGCGAATTGACCCAGTCTGCGCTGATGTAGTTACGGTTCTGCGCCGCAGTATCTTCCAGCTTGGCGGTGCGCAGTTCATCGGGCAGGCCTTGGCGGCGGCGCACGGTGCGATCCTGCAACAGCCCGCGCCTGTCCATGCCGATTATCGGAGCGAAGGCTCCGTTGTTCACAAAGGTGCCGTTATCGACAATATCGGTCGCCGCCGCGCCATTGGCGAAACCGCGCCGCCACAGCCGCGAACTGAAATCAAGCCGCGTGGTCGCCCCCGGAGCCAGCGGCGTATCAAACCGGTAAATGCGGTAGTCAAACTCCGCGTCATGGCTGGTCAGCGTGGCTCCGGCAATCTCCAGCCGGGTGAATTCCAGCGCATCATCGCCCTGCCGCACGTGCAGTTCGGCAATCGGCTGCGCAGTATCGTTGCGCATCAGATAATGGCCAGCCACCTCCATCCGCCGTTCATCGGGATAGACGTCCACGGCAAATTCAACATCGGTGACGACCGGACGCGGCAGGCTTTCGTATTTGAGATATTTGCGTTCATAATCTGCGGCCTGCGCCTCGCGCTCATCAGCGGTCTGATAGGTGTTGAGCACCTTGATATTTTGGTGGATGACAAGCCCTGTGCCGATCATCCCGCCGACGGCTGCCAGCGCCGTGGCACCCGATGCCAGCGTGATGCGCCGCCCCATGCCCTTTAGCCGGGGCCACACCGCCGCCACCGTGCCGCGCGGCCAGGCCCAATGCGCCATCACCAGCAGCAGCAGCCCGAAACACGCCCAATAGGCCCGCGCAATCAGCCCGCCGACCCAGAACCCGCCGGTGCCGTTCATGTCGCTGAGCGGTTCGCCCGGCCCGCCGCCGAACAAATAGAGCATGTTGGTATAGCCAAGGTTCGACAGGAAAATGCGGCTGACGAACCACACCAGAAACAGGCCCCAACCGATATATTTGTTGGGGCTGAGCACCTGAAAAAACACCGCCAGCACCGCCAGCAGCAGCAGGTCAATGCTCTGCGGCAGGACATAGGCGCTGAGATATAAGCCGACATCAATGCTCGGCGCGCCCAGTACGATTTGATACAACACGCCGGCCACCATCCCTGTCAGCGACATCGCCAACAACACCGCGAATATCGCCAGAATCTTGGGCACGAACATCACCCAGCCGGGCACAGGCGCGGCGTCGATGATTTCATTGATCTTCACGTCACGCTCACGCCAGACCAGCTCGCCGCCGTAAAATACCGCGACGATCAGCGTGAACAGGGCCATGCCGCCGATGACCGACGTGATAACGTTGGCGGTCAGCGGATAGGACGGCGTGCCGTAGGTCGTTTGCGAGAACACGAGGCCAAAGGCCGTAAACGCCAGCGCGATCAGCAGCAGCACGATCAGGCCGGGACTTTTGATCACCAGCATGGTTTCAGTCTTCAACCGCGTCCAGAAACTCGCCAGCGCGTGGCCGGTGCCAAAGCTGCGGCGTGCAGGCGCTGTAAGAACCTGTGGCTGCACCGCCTCAGCCTTGGCCGCGCGGCTTGCCTGCTTCGCCAGCCGCCGCTGCCGCCAGCGCGACGGCGCGCGTTCAGTCATGCTGAATCGCCACCAGGCAAGGCCAAGGAACAGCGCCGAACAGCCCAGCACCAGCAACCGGTTGATCAGCAGATTACCTTCGAACGGGATCGCCCGCGTGTTCATCTCTGCCGCCGTCCAGTAGCGCGAAATTTCGCCAATCGCGCCAAGCGCCATCGGTTCAAACCGGGCGAGCGCGTCCTGATATTCAGGCTCATTGCCCAGCACGGCGCTGGTGGTAAGATAACCCATCACCAGAATGAGCACGCCGATATAGCTCGCCAGCATCGACCGCGTGATCGTGGCGAGACTGAACAGCAGCGCCGATGACAGGATCAAGTTGGGGATGGCGATGACAAGGAACGGCCAGGCATAGGTGGCAAATCCGCCCGGCCCCACAGTTTCCGGATCAACCCACGGCATCGCTGATCCCAGCGCAATGCCCAGCGGCACCGCCATGTAGCCGAGGATCGCGATCACCAGCCCACCCACGAACCGCCCGGCCAGAAACTGGCTGCGTCCCACCGGGGTGGCGCGGATCATCGGCCCGAACCCAGTCACATCATCGCGCACCACCGCATTGGCGACGAAAGAGGTGATCACGAACAGGTAAAACAACCCCAGCAACGCAAGCGCAATGGTGATCGCAAACGGCGAGTTTTCATGCACCGCACCCGGCGTGCCGATGCTGACATTATTACTGGCCGCGACCCCGAAACCGATGAGGAAAAAGATCGCTACCGCCACCCAGAACACCGGGTTTTTCAATTGGTAACGGATTTCAAATGTGGCGATGGAGGCGGTCAACATGGCGGGCGCTCCCATCAGGCCGCAGCAGCGGCGGCGACAGGGCGGCGGGTTTGCGCCAGCGTGGCGAAATACACATCCTCCAGCCCGCCCGTGACCGGGGCGAAACCTTCGGGCTGCGTGTCGCTGAGCACGTGAACCACGATTTCTCCGGCAAAGAAGCGGTGCGAGATCACCTCGTGCGCGGCCTGCATATCGGGCAATTGCTGATGCGCGATGGTGCGTTGCCACACCCGCCCGGCGATCGATCCGATCAAATCGCGCGGCGGCCCTTCCAATTGCACGCGCCCCTCTGCCAGCACCGCCATGCGCGGGCACAGATCAGCCACATCATCGACGATATGGGTCGACAGGATCACCACCACATTCTCACCAATCCCGGCGAGCAGGTTGAGGAACCGGTTGCGTTCTTCGGGATCAAGCCCGGCGGTGGGTTCATCGACGATGATCAACGCCGGATCACCGATCAGCGCCTGCGCAATCCCGAACCGCTGGCGCATCCCGCCCGAAAAGCCCGCAATCGCCTTACCGCGCACCGCCCACAGGTTGGTCTGGTTGAGCAGGTTCTCGACCACGCCGCGCCGATCCTTGGCATCACGAATGCCTTTCAGCACCGCCATGTGATCAAGCATCTGGTAGGCCGAAACGCGCGGATAAACGCCGAAATCCTGCGGCAGATAGCCGAGCGTGCGGCGCAGCGCATCGGGCTGCGCCAACACATCAATCTCACCAAACCGGATGCTGCCCGCCGTCGGCGCTTGCAGGCAGGCGATGGTGCGCATCAGCGTCGATTTGCCCGCACCATTGGGGCCGAGCAGACCGAACATGCCCTTGGGGATCGACAGCGTCACATCGTCAAGCGCGCGGGTGCCGTTGGGATAGACGTGGCTGACGCCGCTGAGTTCGAGCATGATAGTCCCCTGTTAAACCGATATTTGCGAACCTGATCTTAGAGCATTAGTAGCGGAGGGAAAGCTGTATTGGTGGGGTAGCACACGCAGTTGATCGGCGCGCGTGCAGTTTGTCGATCCTGGTCAGGCGTCGGTGGGGGACAGCCCCCGCTGCAATGAACCTAGGCGTTCCCCACCACGAAACACGCCGCCGCCATCAGCGCCCCGGCCCAGCGGTTCGACCGGAACCGGGTGAGCGGATTGGCGGGATCGTCTGTATCGAGCGTTGCCGCCTGCCACGCCAGATGCCCCGCCACCGGCAGCAGCGCGAGCAGCGCCAGAGGATCGGGCCGATACAGCCAGATGGCCAGCCCCCACAGCACGATTGCAGCGGCATAGAAGCCGGCGATTCCAGCCTGCACCCGCGCGCCCATCGCCAGCGCCGAGGACCGGATGCCGACCATCGCATCATCCTCACGGTCTTGCAGGGCGTAGATCGTATCGTATCCGATCACCCAGGCGATGCACCCGGCATAGACCGCCGCAAGCGCGTCCCAATTGTCCAGCCGCAATTGCGTCCACCCGACCAGCAACCCCCAGTTGAACACCATCCCCAGCCACGCCTGCGGCCACCAGGTGATGCGCTTCATGAAGGGATAGGCGGCGACCAGCGCAAGGCTGCCCAGCGCCACCACCTGCGCCTGCCAGCGTAGTTGCAACAGCACGATCAGGCCGATCAGGCACAAGGCCAGCAGCCACCCCCATGCCAGCTTCTTCGATACCCGCCCGCTCGCCACCGGACGAGCGGCGGTGCGTGCCACCTTGGCGTCAAGTTCGGCATCGACAATGTCATTATAGACACACCCCGCGCCGCGCATCGCAATGGCGCCCAGCAGCAGCCAGCCCAGCAGCGCGAATTGCGCCCCTGCACCCGCCAGCCACGCGCCGAACACGCAGGGCCAGAACAACAGCCACCACCCAATCGGCCGGTCGAACCGCGCCAGCTGCGCCAAGTCACGCGGAAGCTGCGGAAGGCGCGCGACGATGCCGCGATGCTCACTATCGGGGACGATGTGTTCGCTCATGGCTTGCTCCCTAGCGCCCGGAGCGCCTAGTGCAAAGCCATGCCCGCAACCCCAGCATGGCCTCCGAAAAGCGCCCCGCGCCTGTTCGTGACCGAGCAACTGCGTCCCGGCGCGGGGTTGCGAATAGAAGGCAAGCCCGCGCATTATCTCGCCCGCGTCATGCGTGCAGGCGTGGGCGACACGGTGATCCTGTGCGACGATATCACCGGCGAATGGGCCGCGCGGGTCAGCGATGTGGGCAAGCGCGAGGTTGCGCTCGAAGTGGTTGAACAACTCCGCCCGCGTGAAGCCGTGCCCGATCTGTGGCTCTGCCCGGCGCTGCTCAAGAAAGACCGTTTCGATCTTGTGCTGGAAAAGGCGACCGAGCTGGGCGCGGCGCGCATTCAGCCGCTGATCACCCGGCGCTGCGTTGCCGATAAGCTCAACCTTGATCGCGCCCGCGCGATCACCACCGAGGCTGCCGAACAATGCGCCCGCACGGCGCTGCCCGAACTCGCCGAACCGGTAAAACTTGACGCGCTGCTTACCAATTGGCCGGATGACCGCGCGCTGTTCTTTGCCGACGAGAACGGGGGTGAGCCCGCAGCACAGGCCTTCACGGCCCATTCCGGCCCCGCCGCCATCCTCACCGGCCCCGAAGGCGGGTTCGACGATGCCGAGCGCGCCGCTATCCGTGCCCATCCCGCAGCCCGCCCGATCACGCTCGGCCCGCGAATCCTGCGCGGCGAAACCGCCGCTATCGCTGCGCTCGCGGTGTGGATGGCGAGCGCAGGCGATTGGTAGCACCGCTTCGCGCAGGCAAACGCGTTTTCGCTTTCCACCAGCATATCAGTTTTCTATGGCAACCGGCCAAAGAGGGCATCTTCGATGAGCACACGCGAAACCAGCACGGCAGACGATCCAATCATCGAAAGCCTCGACCAATTGGTCGCGCCCATGGTGGGCGGCGAAAAGCCCCCTGCCGACTGGCGCATCGGCACCGAGCACGAAAAACTGGTGTATAAGCGCGCCGACCACCGCGCGCCGTCCTATGACGAACCCTGCGGCATCCGTGACCTGCTGAAAGGCCTCGAACAATTCGGGTGGTCGCCGGTTGAAGAAGGCGGACACGTTATCGCGCTCAAAGGCGAGGATGGAGCCGTCAGCCTCGAACCCGCCGGACAGCTCGAATTATCGGGTGCGCCGCTGGAAAATCTGCACCAGACCTGCGCGGAAACCGGGCGGCATCTGGAGCAGGTGAAAGCGGTCGGCGAGAAATGCGGGGTGAGCTATCTCGGCCTCGGCATGTGGCCCGACAAGACCCGAGAAGAACTGCCGATCATGCCCAAGGGTCGCTATGACATCATGCTGCGGCATATGCCGCGCGTGGGCAGCATGGGCCTCGACATGATGCTGCGCACCTGCACCATTCAGGTCAATCTCGATTATCAATCCGAGGCCGACATGGTGCAGAAATTCCGCGTCGGGCTCGCGCTGCAACCGCTGGCGACCGCACTGTTCGCCAATTCGCCCTTCACCGAGGGCAAGCCCAACGGGTTCCTGTCATACCGATCGCACATCTGGTCAGACACCGATCCGGCGCGCACGGGGATGCTGCCCTTCGTGTTCGAAGAAGGCTTCGGTTATGAGCGCTGGGCACGGTATATGCTTGATGTGCCAATGTATTTCGTGTTCCGCGAGGGCAAATACATTGACGCTGCGGGGCTTTCGTTCCGCGATTTTCTCGACGGGAAACTGTCTGTCCTGCCGGGTGAACGTCCAACGCAGAGCGATTGGTGGGATCACCTGTCCACCGCCTTTCCCGAAGTGCGGCTGAAAAGTTTCCTCGAAATGCGCGGCGCCGATGGCGGGCCGTGGAACCGGATCTGCGCGCTGCCAGCGTTCTGGGTCGGGCTGCTTTACGACCAGGGCGCGCTCGATGCGGCATGGGATCTGGTCAAGGGCTGGACGATGGAAGAGCGCGAGGCGCTGCGCAATGATGCCCCGCGGCTGGCTTTGGACGCGCCCGTCCCCGGCGGCGGCACGTTGCGCGATATCGGACGCGAGGCTTTGGCGATTGCTCACAAAGGGTTGGCAGCACGCGCGCGGTTTAACTCCTCGGGCGATAATGAAACGGGCTTTTTGGAAACACTCGATGAAATCGTTGCCAGCGGCAAGGTTCCGGCCCAGCGGCTGCTCGATGCCTATCACGGGGAATGGAACGGCGATATTACCCGCGTTTACGAACAATCATTTTAGTGAAGGATAACATCATGCTAATCGTATTGGCCAAGGCAAAAGTGGGCGCTGGCGCAGTGGATGCAGCGCGCGCGGCAATTGCCGATATGGTGGCGGCCTCGAACGCCGAAGACGGCTGCATCGCTTACAATTTCGCGCAGGATGCGCTTGATCCCGGCGTGCTACATATTGTCGAAAAATGGCAGGACGACGCCGCGCTTGCCGCACATTTTGCCACGCCCCACATGGCGGCATTCGGCGCGGCGATTGCGCAGCTTGATATCAAGATAGTCGAAGCGATCAAATATCACACCGATGAGGGCGCGGCCTTGATGTAAGCGCCTATTCCGCCGGGAACGGGCCAGCCGCCGCAGACGGCGCGCGCCTGCCTCCGCTGATCATCCGCTTCAATCGCACCAGCGGGGCGGTGATCAAGCCGTGCTGCGCCATCCACGCGTGATATTCGACATATTTGGGGTCTTCGGCGAGCAGGTGCGCTTCTTCGGTGCGTGCCCGCCAATAGTATATTGCATTGACAATCAACAGGAAAAAACTGTTGCGCACCGCGTCAGCAACCGGTCCGGAGGTCACCAGAAACGGCAACACCGAAGCCCACCAGAACAGATTTTTCGCCAGATAAGCCGGGTGGCGGGTGAACCGGTATGGCCCGTTGGTCAGCACCCCGCGATAGGTGAGGTTGGAAAAGCGGATGCCAAACGCCACGGTTGCCCAGGCATAGGCACCCGTCAGCACGGTCAGCAGCCCGCCCCATGCCCACAGCAAAGCCTCGCTCCCGGCAAACCAGTGCGCCCAGCCGGGCGTGCCCGTTTCGTAGCTAAGAACCTGATTATCAGGGCCGATTATGCCCCACACAAACGGCGGATAGCAGATCAGCGCCGCCAGCCAGCCCGCCAGCAGCGGATTGCCAGATCGGATATGCGCATCCAGCGGGCGCAGTGTCAGCAAGTAGCCGACCGTGCCAATCTGCACGTCGATCACGAACAGCAACGTCACCAGTGCCATCGCAAATTGCACAGGATTGCCAATGACTTGTGCAGCATCAGCTTCCACCACCTGGGCAAAACCGGGGGGCAGAATCGAGATCATGAAGGCGCCGAAAAAGCCTTTGATCGCCCATGCCCGCCAGTGCTTGACGATTTGCGCGCCGTCCCATGCCTCGCGCCCGATCACCCCGCCGCCGAGCAGAAATACGCCGAAATACCAGGTGCCGTCGCGCGGGTTCACCAGATGCCGGTCGAGCCAGATAACGTAAGGAATCGAAAGCATTACCAGCGGCAATACGGCGAAGGTCAGCACCTCCATCGCGAACAGGTACGACCCGTTCCAATACCACCGGGCGAGGCCGTAAAATGCCGCGAGCAGCGCCCATGTTGCCCATAACCCGCACAATTTGACCACTGAAATCGGCAGAATTTCTGCCAGCGGTCGGGCCTGATCCCAGTCGATTCCGGTCGATGGCCGCCGGTGCACCTTGTCGACCAGCACCGACCAAGCCACCATCGGCAGCGCCGTAAACACAATCGCGGCGAGCGCGGCGTAGGGGCCGGATAACACGCCCGGCGCGCGCGCCACACTGCCCTGCAATCCCAAGGCATCGGCAATCTCAGGGTAGGATCGGCACAGCGCAATCCATACAAACAGCCCGGCAAGGCCCGCCAATCCGACCCCTGCCGAAACATCGCTCGGCGGGAGGTTTGGCGGCGGCGCGCCGGGCGCAGTTGGACGGGGCGGACGCAGCGCTGTCATAGTGCTGCGGCCCTACAGCATAAGGGTTAACGCCTTGGTATATACCGCCCTAAACCCGGCCAAAGGCGGGTCAAGGACGACCTAACCCCACCCTAACCGGGGTCTAGCAGGGGTCTAACCCCGGTCTAGCCAGAATCCGGCCAAAACCGCTGTTGGAAATCAGCGCCAGGCGTGGATCGTGCCGCTATCGTCCAACAGATACAGATAGCCATCGGCCACCAACGGCGGCAGGCTGACAGGCTGTCCAATGTCATCGAACAGCGCGGACGAACCTTCGCCTGCGCTGATCTTCCACACTTCACCGCGCGAACTTGCAACCCACAATTGGCCGCCCGCCAGCACCGGGCCAGTCCAGAAAATCGGGTTTTCCTTTTTCTTCTCGTTTTTCCAGCGCTGCAACTGCGTTATCCACCGCACCCGCCCATTCGAACGCGAAATCGCCAGCAGGCGCGCATCATCGGTGAGGGTAAATATCCACTCGCCCGCAATTGCCGGGGTGGAAATGCCGGCCAGATTCAGTTCCCAGATGCGCTGACCCGTCACCAGTTCATAGGCCGCCATCCGGCCGCCCTGCCCCAGCGCATAGACCCGGCCCGAATCGATGATCGGATCGGCATCAATGTCTGTCACAGTGCCAACCGTGGTCGAGATATTGGTGCGCGCCAGCGCATCCGACCACAGCGTGCGCCCGTTTTCATAGCGATAGGCGGACAGTTCCCCGCTGGAATAGCCCGCGATCACCGTGCCTTGCCCGGCGGCGGGGGCAGCCACCCCGAACACGCCCGATTGCGTGGTTGACCCGGATTCGTCCCAGACTTGCGACCCGTCATTAAGGTTCAAGGAGATGATCTGGTTGTCCTGCGTCATCACGAACAACTGCCCAAACGCGATCGTTGGCGATCCGCGCAAGGGGCCTGCAGGTTTGACCTCCCACAACACTTCGCCAGTATCGGCATTCAATGCTCTGACATAGCCCACCCCATCGGTGGCGTAGAGCTTGCCTTCCTGAAAGCTCACCCCACCGCCAAAGGCGGATGGTGCCTGATCCTTGGTGATGTTCTTATCGTCGGTCATCCACAGCCGCGCGCCGGTATTCTTGTCAAAGGCGGTAATCACGCCATCGGTGCCAACAGCGAACAGCTTGTTACCGCCCACCACAGGGGCTGCGGCAAGGCGCATACGATTGCTCGACCCGGCAACCCTTGCGGTCCATGCCTTCGCCGGGTTTTCCGCAAGGGCAAGGTGGCCGTAAGACTTGCTCGCCGCACCGCCGACCTGCGCCCATTCGGCATTGGCGCGTGCGGGCGGCAGCACCACGGTGATCCCAGCCAGCGCCGGATCAACCTCCGCCCCGCTTTCAATGCGTGAAAGGATCGGCGTGCGGTTGCCCACCGTTGGCGTGGTCTTGTCACCCCCGCCGCCGAACAACCCGCCCTTGCAGCCAGTCAGCCCCATCGCCAGAATGCCCGCCAACAAAGCGGCGCGTGCAATTTTCGTGTTTGTCATAACCGTCCGTTTCAACCCTAACCCGTTAATTGGCGACAACTGCGCCATTCCCCTCGGAAACGATCACGCCTTCATCCTTGAGCAATTTGTCGACATCCACAATCGCATCCACGCCCAGCAGGCCCGCCATCTGGCGCACGCGCGATCGCAAGGTTTCGGGCTGTTCTTCATCCTTGGCAATTTCGGCAAACAGCTTCCCTGCTTCAGCGCGGTTGCCGCTTTCCAGATGCGCCATCGCCACCAGTTCCCCGGCGCTGCCGAACCACGGATTGCCGGGCTTGGCGAGGTCGCCAAGCTGCGCGACGACATCAGCGGGCTTCATCGTGTCGAAATTGGTGCTGACGTCGCGCACCCGCGCCAGATCGCGCAGCGCAGGCGGCGCATCGGCGTCTGCGGCGATTGCCTTGAACAAAGCGGTCGCCTTGGCCGTGTCGCCTTGTTCCAGCGCCGCGCCCGCCTGCACAAACCGCGCAGCGGTGCGCGCACCCGCTGACGATCCATCGGCCAGCAACGGCGCAACCTTGTCACCGGCAGCCTTGAAATCGCCCTGGTCGGCAGAATCGAGCGCCGAGATCAGCGTTTCGGATTGCGATTCCAGTTCACCTTCACGGTAGCTGTCCCACGCCAGATAGGCGCCAAGGCCGGCGATTAGCAGGATGATCCCGCCCAGCAGTTTGGCCCCGTGGTTCTTGAAGAAATCGAGCACGGCATCTTCGCGCACAGCCTCGTCAATCTCACGGATCAGGACTTCATCCTCGGCTGAAGCCGCCGGGACAGAAGGGGTATTGGTCGGGATGCGCGCCACCGGGCCTGTGTTCCTCGTTCAAGAATTGCCTTGCACTTTGGCAAGCAGATCAGTGCGGCTCTTTAGGCAGGTGCCGCGCTGCGCGCAATGGCGGCGGTGCGGCGATGCCCAGTGCCATGTGCCAGTGCCGTGCTGATGTGGCGCAGGCGATTTGAACCGGGGATGAAGCGCGCCGCGTCACAGCCCGCGCCCCATCGCATCGCCATAGACCGCGCGGTAACGGGCGAGCATGGCGGCAAAGTCGTATTGCTCGCGCGCCTTGGCCTGATTGGCCGCGCCGATCCGGGCGCGCAAATCCGCATCAGCGGCAAGTTGGGTAAGCGCCGCGCGCAGCGACTGCGCGGAGCCGGGGGCGGTGATAAATGCCTGATTGGCTTCGCCCACCATCACCCGGATATCCCCGACATCGGGCGCAGCCACAGGCAGCGCGGCCGCCATGGCTTCGACCACGGAAAGCGGGAATTGTTCGGACGCTGACGACAGCGCAAAAATGTCGAACAGCCCGATGATGCGCGCCGGATCAGCCACCGCGCCGGGCAGGTGCACCCGGTGGCTGATGGCGTGGGCTTCGGCAGCGGCAAGGATAACCTCACGCTCCGGCCCTTCGCCGCAGATGACCAGATGCCATTCGTCCGGCAGGCCCGCCACCGCCTCAACCAGCAGCGGCAATTGCTTGACCGCGCGCAAACCCGCCAGCGTGCCGACCCAGCGCTGGCCTGCGCCTTTTGCCAGCGGCAAAGCGCGCGGCTGGGGCGGTTTGGCAAAGGCGGCGGTGTCGATCCCGTTGGCAATCCGCTCCACTCTGGCGCGCGGCTGGTGCCACACTTCCAGAGCGATGCGTTCCAGCCCGGTGCTGGGCACGATCAGGCGGTTTGCCCCCATCAAGGCGGCGCGGCGGTAGAGGTTGCGGCTGGTCTTCAACCCGTGCGCCTCATCCTCGTTGAACCCGTCTTCGTGATGCACCAGCGGGGGCAGGCCCATTGCGCGCGCGAAGGCGCGGTGCGCCATCACCACGTCCATCGCGCCCCAGTTATAGGTGCAGATCAGGTCGTAGCCTTTCAACGCCCTCGCGATCCCCGCCAGCCGCCCCGGCGTGGGCCAGCCGGTCAGCGCCGGGAAATCATCGGGAAAGCTGGCCTTGATGCGGGTATCGATCAGCGCGCGTGCGCCCATCGCTTCGGGCTGGGCCGATACCACCACGTGTTCCAGCGCCGCGCCAAACGCATTCATCAACCGGGCGCAGCGCACCTCCTTGCCCCCGGCCGCGAACGTAGAATGGCAGTGCAGGATGCGGGGCCGGATTCCGGGAACGGCCCCGGACGCTGTGGTCATTCAACCCCGTCCAGCAGCGCGTTAATTGCCGCGCGCACTTCGGGCTCGTCCAAGGTCGGGGCATGGCCGACACGCGGCACCGTGATCGTGGTCATCGCCGGGTTGCGCGCCGCCATCTGCTTGACCGTTTCCGCGCTCAGCAGATCGGACAATCCGCCGCGCACCAACAACATCGGCACGCCGCGCAACGCCTCAAACGCCAGCCACAGGTTGGGCGGAGCGGCGTTGCCGGGTTTGGCGAAAGGTTCGGCAATCGCCATGTCGTAATCAAAGCCGATGCGCCCGTTCTGGGTGACGACCATCGTGCGCTTGGCCATTTCGAGCCATTGGTCGAGCGTGTAATCGGGAGCTGCCGCCGAATGGGCTTCGGCCAGCCCGCGCGCGGCGTGCACCCAGGTGGGGTAGCTGCGCCCTTGCCCGACATAGCCCGAAATCCGCGCAAGGCCGCTCGCGTCAACCTCTGGCCCGATATCGTTCATCACCACCGCCGCCATGCGCCCCGGCTGGGCGGGTGCCATCAGCATCGTCATCAAACCGCCCATCGACGTGCCGATTGCGATGAAACGGGTGATGCCCTGTTCGGCCAGCAGCTTTTCCACATCCGCGACATAGGTGGCGGGGGTGTAGGTATCGGAATCGGGCGCATAATCGCTTTGCCCGCGCCCGCGCATTTCGGGCACGATCACCCGGCGGGTGGCGGCAAGTTCGTCTGCCAGCCCGGCAAAATCGCGAGCATTGCGGGTCAGGCCATGCATGCACAGCACCGGCAGCGCCGTTCCCCCCTCAGGCCCGGGATAATTGCGGTAATGCAGGGTGAGCCCGTCGCTGCTGTCCCAGAAGCGATCTTCGTATTGTGCAGCCATGAACGGCGTTAATCCCTTTGGTCGTTGTTTGCCTAGCTGGCGGGCGCGGCTTGCGCCCCGCTGTGCTTGCCCCCACTATCGCGGGATGAGCGAGCCTGTGCAACACCCCGATTGGGCCAAAGACTATTGCCCCGACCCAGCCATCCTCGAATTGGCAGGCTGGCTGGGCGATCCTGTCGCCCCGGCGGACTTTCCTGATACCCGAATCAGGTTCCGCAATGATCGGGCAGCGGCCAGCGTCGGCCTTGCCGGGCTGGATGATGCGGCATGGGCGGCGCATTTCGGGCGGTTTGCAGCCCTGCCCGGCAATCTGCCGCAACCGATCGCGCTCAGATACCACGGGCACCAGTTCCGCGTGTATAACCCCGAAATCGGCGACGGGCGCGGGTTTCTGTTTGCGCAGCTGCGCGATGGCGCGGGACTGCTGATGGATCTGGGCACCAAGGGATCGGGCACCACCCCGCACAGCCGCAGCGGTGACGGGCGGTTGACACTGAAAGGCGCGGTGCGCGAGATTCTGGCCACCGAAATGCTCGAGGCATTGGGGGTCAACACATCGAAAACCCTGTCGGTGATCGAGACCGGCGAAGACTTGTGGCGGAGTGACGAGCCATCTCCCACGCGATCAGCGGTGATGGTGCGGCTGTCGCATTCACACATCCGCATCGGCACGTTCCAGCGGTTGCTCGCGCTCGAACTGCCGGGCGAAATGGCGCAGCTGGTCGATTACTGCCTCACCCAGTTCCCCGGCCCACCCCCGCCAGACGATGCGCCCGCGCGCGATGAACCGGCGGTGCAACTGATGCACCACGTCGTCGAACGCATGGCTGATCTCGCCGCCAGCTACATGGTCGCAGGCTTTGTCCACGGGGTGCTCAACACCGATAACATGAACGTGACGGGCGAAAGTTTCGATTACGGCCCGTGGCGCTGGCTGGCCGAATGGGACCCGGGGTTCACCGCCGCCTATTTCGACCATGCGGGGCTGTATGCCTTTGGCCGCCAGCCCGAGTCGCTGCACTGGAATTGCGGACAGTTCGCCGTCGCGCTGCGAATGCTGGCAGACAGCGCCCCGCTGATTGCCGCGCTCGAACGGTTCGGGCCGCTCTATATGGCGGCGGTGGCGCGGCGGTGGTGCTGGCGGCTGGGGCTGGAGCCGCAGGGGATTGAACACGACACCCAGCTGATCGCCGCCTGCGAAGCGCACCTGCGCGAAACCAAGGCGCAGCCCGATGCGTTTTTCTTTGCACACAGAGGCGGGCGCGGCGCGGTTGATGGTGCCTTGGGCGAACTGCTCGCCAGCTATCAGCCCGCAGAAACGCAGCATGAATACTGGGCCGATCCCGCCCCGCAAACCTTGATGATCGATGATGTCGAAGCGATCTGGGCCGCCATCGACGAAAGCGATGATTGGGCACCGCTTCATGCCAAGGTCGCCGCCCTGCGCCGGATGGGCGCAGCGCACGGCGCGTCGCCTGTGCCTGCCGGACACGCAGGGTGATCTAGTGACCTCGGTTATTCCCCCTATCCGCCTGCCCCCTTTCTTTTCAAGCCTATCCGCGATACCGCGCTCCCACAAATTTGCAGCAGCAGCAGCAGGCAGGCGGGGATCGGCAGAGTGAGCGACAACACCCTCATTTCCTATGAACCGGCCAGCGGTGAGGAATTGTGGCGCGGGACGCTTGGCGATGTCGATGCCGCGGTCAGTGCCGCTCGTCGTGCCTGGCCCGCCTGGGCGGCACAGCCGCTTACCAACCGGATCGAAGTGCTGCGCACCTTCGCCAACGAAGTCCGCCGACAGGCCGAACCGCTGGCCGAACTGATCGCGCGCGAAGCAGGCAAGCCCTTGTGGGAATCGCGCGCCGAAGTGGATGCGGTGGTGAACAAGGTCGATACCTCGGTTCAGGCCTATGCCGAACGCACCGGCAAGAAGAAATTCGACGCTGGTCTGAATGCCAGCGCCGCAGTGCGGCACAAACCGCATGGGGTGATGGCGGTGCTTGGCCCCTATAACTTCCCAGCGCACCTGCCCAATGGCCATATCGTGCCTGCGTTGATCGCGGGCAACGCGGTGTTGTTCAAACCGTCGGAGAAAACCCCCGCGGTGGGTGAAGCGCTGGTTGCCTGTTTCCATACCGCTGGCGTGCCCGAAGACGTGATCCAACTCGTGATCGGCGGACCGGACGAAGGCCGGGCGCTGGTCTCGCATCCCGGAATTGATGGCGTGTTATTCACCGGATCGGCCAATGTCGGGCTTGCGATCAACCGCAAGCTATCCGCCAATCCGGGCAAGATCCTCGCGCTGGAAATGGGTGGCAACAACCCGATCGTGGTGATCGACACGCCCCATCTGGCCGATGCGGCCGCGCTGATCGTGCAAAGCGCCTTTACCAGCGCGGGCCAACGCTGCACCGCCGCGCGCCGGTTGATCGTGAAAGACAGCATCCATGATGATCTGATGGCCGAATTGCTGCCGCTGACGCGCAAGCTGATGGTGGGCGATCCGCTGGGCGAACCGCAGCCGTTCATGGGGCCGGTGATTGATAATGATACAGCAGACCGCCTGTCGGAAAGCTTTGTCGCGTTGATGACCGCCGGTGGCCGCCCGCTGCTGCATATGCGCCGCAGCGTTCCCGATTTGCCGTTCCTCACCCCCGGCATCATCGATGTTACCGATGTGCCTGACCGGCCCGATATCGAACTGTTCGGCCCGCTTTTGCAGGTCATCCGCGTGCCCGATCTCGACACCGCCATTGCCGAGGCGAACAATACCCGCTTTGGCCTCTCGGCATCATTGATCGGCGGCACGCCCGATGATTACGGGCGGTTCTGGGCCAATATCCGCGCCGGGATCATCAACTGGAACGGGCCGACCAACGGCGCATCGTCCAAGGCTCCGTTTGGGGGGATTGGGTTATCGGGCAATCACCGACCGGCAGCCTATTACGCGGCAGATTACTGCGCCTATCCGGTCGCCAGCACCGAACGCGACCAGCCGCGTGCCAATATCGGCGTGGGGTTGCGGCCCTGATGCGCCACCCGAATCAGGGCGCACGGTAGAGCAGATCAACGCTACTCAATCCGTGAACGCCCGGACGGACATGGACGATCAGCGTCTCTCCATCCTTGCCAGCGGCGGCAATGATATCTTCGGGCACTGCATGGCGCGCGGCATCAAGGCCGGCCTGCACCGCGCGGGCATAGTGATATTGCAATAGGTCTTCGGGCGCGGCCGCGGTCTGATAACGGATGATACGGATGCGGCAGGGCGCGATGTCCGCTCCGGCTGCCTGCACCACCATCCCGCGCGGCATAATCGCGGCGACTTGCGGCAAGTTGGCCGCGAAGGCAAAATCGTCGTTCAGGCGCGCGGCGCAGCGTGCCGGAGCGCCGAGTGCGGCGATGAAGTCCGCTGCACCGGCCATCGGGCCAAGCGGCTTTCCGCGCGGGCCATCGCGCGGATCATCTTGGGCGCGGGGCAGATCAGCAATGCTGCCGCTTTCGAGCAGTTCAAGCCGCGCAGCCTCACGCGCGGCGCGGGCCTGCTGCGATGTGGCGGGCAGCACCGGTAAGGCGCTACTGTCAACAAAACCGATCACGGAATTGGCTTCGTTGCGGCTGGCAAGATCGGGATCGCTCATCAGCGGATCGTTGAGCGCGCGCGCGATCACCGGGTCCGGCGCGATTGCGGTGGTATCAAGCGCGTGATCGGTCTTCGCCCCCGAACAGGTGGCAATCATCGGGGCAATCATCAGGCACAGCAGGGGCAGAATGGCAGGACGCATCGGTTCGCCATGACACAGGATGGTTAATTTTCCCCCGCGCATGGCAACCTGCGCCGGACATGAAAACGCCTCCGGATACCCGAAAGTAACCGAAGGCGTTTCCCGCGAAGCCCCCCGCCCCGCGCTGGCGACCACTTGGTGGGAATGGCCGCGAGCTGGTATTGTTCATTTATATGGCGGTAAATATGAACGGCTGTGCAATACTGCTGACAGCCACCATTCATTCGGCGGTGGCGCTATCTTGGCTTGCGCAGGGCGGGTGCGGCCCCTAACGGCAGGCTTCCGATGACAGCCGCTGCTTCCTCCCCCGCATCAGCGGCCTCGCCCGCTTCGGGGCTGCTCCCAGCGCTGGGGGCTTACATCATCTGGGGCTTTCTGCCGCTCTATCTGCTGCTGGTGAAAACCGTGCCGCCGTTCGAATTCGTCGGCTGGCGGATCATCTGGACGCTGCCGCTGTGCCTGATCATCGTCGCGTTCCGGCGGCAGTTTCCCGATCTGCTGACGGCGCTGAAAAGCCCGCGCACCATGCTCGCGCTGATGGCCAGCGCGGTGCTGATCGGGGTCAACTGGTTCGTCTATATCTGGGCGATCATGGCGGGGGAGGTCTATGCCGCCAGCATCGGTTATTACCTCAACCCGCTGATCAACGTGCTGCTGGGCACGCTGTTTCTGGGTGAGCGGCTGTCGCGCTGGCAGTGGCTGGCGGTGGCGATTGCGCTTACAGCGGTCGCGCTGCTCGCGGCGGGCGCGCTCACCAGCCTGTGGATCAGCCTGACACTCGGGCTAAGCTTTGGCTTTTATGGCCTTGTACGTAAACAGGTTTCGGTGGGATCGCTGCCCGGTCTGACGATTGAAAGCGCGATCCTGTTGCTGCCCGCAATCGGCATCGCGGCATGGTATGCGGCCAGCCCTGCGGGATCATCCTTCGGCCACGAACCGGTGATGAGCGGGCTGATCATCTTTTCGGGCGTTGTCACCGCCATCCCGCTGCTGTTGTTCGCGCTGGCTGCGCGGCGGATGGATTATTCGACGCTCGGCTTCATTCAATATCTCGCGCCGACAATCGTGTTCTTTCTGGGCCTGACCGTGTTTCGGCAACCGCTTGAACCGGTTCAGCTGATCAGTTTTGTGCTGATCTGGATTGCAGTGGCGATCTTTGTTGTCGACCTGTTGGCCAAGCACCGCAAAGCAAGGGTCGTGCCTGCGGCCTAACCCACCAACCGCCAGCCGAGCGTGGTGCCCGCATGAAACGGCACGATGTCCTCACCCGTCACTTGCAGCACCGGCGGCACCGCCACTTCGGCGCGTTCCAGCGTGACGCTCTCTTCGTTCACCGGGAGCTTGTAAAACGCCGGGCCGTGCAATGACGCAAAGCCTTCGAACCGTTCCAGCGCGCCCTCCTCGTCAAACACCGTGAGGTAACTTTCGAGCGCAAAAGGCGCGCCGAAAATCCCCGCGCAGCCGCAGGCGCTTTCCTTGTCGCGTTTGAGGTGCGGGGCGCTGTCGGTGCCAAGGAAGAATTGCGGCGAACCGCTTGTCGCTGCCGCCCGCAGCGCCAGCCGGTGCGTTTCACGCTTGGCCACCGGCAGGCAGTAATTGTGCGGCTGCATCCCCCCCACCAGCATCGCGTTGCGATTGATGTGGAGATGCTGCGGGGTGATGGTCGCGGCAACCTGCGCGCCGGCGGCCATCACGAAATCGACCGCGTCGCCGGTGGTGATGTGTTCAAACACCACCCGCAACTTCGGAAAAGTCGCAATAATCGACCGTAAGTGTCTTTCGATAAACTCTTTTTCGCGGTCGAATACGTCAACATCGTGATCGGTCACTTCGCCGTGGATGCACAGCACGATGTCCTCCGCCTCCATCCGCGCGAGCACCGGGTAGAGGTTTTCGATATTGCTGACCCCGGCGGCGGAATTGGTGGTGGCGTTGGCGGGATAGAGTTTCGCCGCGGTGAACACGCCGTCTGCCGCCCCGCGCGCCAGATCATCGGGATCGGTCGAATCGGTGAGGTAACAGGTCATCAGCGGAGTGAACCGCAGGCCCGCTGGCACCGCCGCGATGATCCGATCCCGATAGGCCGCCGCCAGCGCAGCACTCGTCACCGGCGGGGTGAGGTTGGGCATCACGATCGCCCGGCCAAACTGCCGCGCGGTAAAAGGCACCACATCGCGCATCACCGCGCCATCGCGGAAATGCAGGTGCCAGTCATCGGGGCGGCGGATCGTAAAGCGGTCGGTCATCCCTTCCCCTTAGCCACGCGCGATCCTATCTGTCACGCATGACATCAACCCTCCTCACCAACCGCGCCGTGATCCGCCTGTCCCCGCAAGGCGAAGGCGAAGACGTCGCCGCCTTCGTCCAAGGCCTCGTCACCAATGACGTGACCGGGCCGCTGCCCTGCTATGCCGCGCTGCTGAGCGCGCAGGGCAAGCATCTGTTCGATTTTCTGGTGTGGGACGACGGGGCCGATCTGCTGCTCGATTGCGAGGCGGCAGGCGCGGATGACCTCGCCAAGCGACTGACGCTCTATCGGCTGCGGCGCAAGATCGCGATTACCCGCGACGGAACGCTGGCGGTGCATTGGAGCGCGCAGGCGCAGCCCGGCGCTGCCCCCGATCCGCGCCTGCCCGCATTGGGATACCGCTGGCTCGCCCCGGCCAATGGCGGCGCAAGCGCGGACGCGGCGTGGCTCGCCCACCGCCTGGCGCTCGGCGTGCCAGAGGGGCGCGGCGAGTTGGGCGATATCCTGTGGCTGGAAACCAACGCGGTGGAACTCAACGGGGTCAGCTTCACCAAGGGCTGCTATGTCGGGCAGGAAAACACCGCACGGATGAATTGGCGGCAAAAGGTCAACCGGCGGCTGGTGGTAGTGCCGATGGCGGCGTCGGACGAAGCGCGCCAACGGGCGGCCTATCCCGATCTTGGGCTGGCGGTCGATCACCTGCGGGTGGAAAGCCTTGATCCGGCGACCCTGCCCTCGTGGCAAAGCGCCGGGTTGCTTGCGCCCGAGGGCTAAGCCTGCTGAAAATCGGCGAGACTGGCTTCGAGCATCGCCGTCGCCCGTTCACGCGCAGCATCGCGCGGCAGGCCCAGCGATTTCGCCAGTGGCCCACCGATCAACGCATCGCCCAGCGCCATCAGCACCAGGGTCAGCGTGTCGCGGTGGATTTTCTGGTCGCCCGACTGATCGTCTTCGCCTGCGGCAAGTTCATCGACTAGATCGTGGATCGTGCTGATGATCGGGTCGAGCGCATCTTCATTGCCGGTCAGCAGCATCCAGCTGGTGAGCGCCCCTGCGCCTTCGCGGTCGAAGGCGTCAAAGGCGAGATCCACCACCTCGCGCGGACTTCCCTGCCCGGCACGAGTGGCGTGAACGGCATCAATGATCGTCGCGCATACTGATCGCGTGAGATGTTCGGCCAGCGCCTGTTGCAGGCCTGCTGCCGAACCGAAATGGTGCAGCAGATTGGCGTGCGTGCGGCCAATCCGCGCAGACACGGCCTTGAGCGTCACCGATTGCGGCCCGCTTTCGATCAACAGCGCGCGCGCCGCTGATAGCGCGGAACTGCGCGATTCTTCGGGAGTGAGGCGCTTGCGCGGTTGCATTGGTGCGAGCGCGTAGTCACTTTTGCGCCTGCGAACAAGGTGCTGTCACACCGTGTCCCCGCCGCACTTATGGCAGCGCGCTAAGATGCTGACGCATCACGCGCTGGGATGCTCAAGCGCCGCACGGGCTTAACCAAAGCACGATGAGCCGCGCTCATCGTGCTTTGGTATTACGCCGCGCGCTGATGCACCCCGGCGCCATCCGCCAGCGTGATCGCATATTCCAGCGTTGGCGCGCTTTCACCACGCCCGCAGGAAAAGCGTTCCTCCACCCGCCCGGTCGGCTCAAACCCAAGCTTGCGCAGCACCCGGCCCGACGCCGGATTATCGAGGAAATGGCCCGCGCGCACTTCGCGGTGGCCGAGCGTGCGGGCGATGGCGAGCACCGCTGCCCCCGCTTCGGTGGCATAACCCTGCCCCCAATGCGGGCGTGCGATCCAGTAACCCATCTCAACCACACCCGGCGCGCCGGCGACCGCATCAATGCCAACGCCGCCCACCACCGCCGCATCGCGGGCGCGGGTGATCAGGAAACGCGGGTGGAACGGATCTACAGGACGCTCCGCAAAGTCGCGCGCATGGCGTTCTTCATAGGGCCAGGGCGCGCGCGCAAGATTACGCACCACGCCTTCATCGGCGATGCCGGCGAACAGCGCCTGCGTATCTTCGGGCCAGATCGGCCGGAGCAGCAACCTGTGACTACGGTAGAACACGAGCAATTCCTTCCTCGCCCCCCGCGCCGCCACCAAAAGCTGCGCAAGGCAGGCTATGGCCATGAAATTTGGCAATTCCACGGCAATTGCGAGGGAGAATGCAAAAAAGGAGACGAACCCCCTCAAAATTGAGGACGGTCCCATCTCCCTCTGCGTGGCTGGTGTTTCACCAACCGGGACCATCCTTGCCGGACGATCCCTTTTTCGAATCGTCCGCTTATTCGGCGGCTTCGGCCATCACGTCGACAGAGACGTATTTGCGGCCAAGCTTGCCTGCATGGAATCGCACCACGCCCGCATCGAGCGCATAGAGGGTGTGATCCTTGCCGATGCCGACATTCACGCCCGGGTACACGCGGGTGCCGCGTTGACGGATGATAATGTTGCCGCCGATCACTTCCTGACCGCCGAACTTCTTCACGCCGAGACGACGACCGGCCGAATCGCGACCGTTGCGCGATGAACCGCCTGCTTTTTTATGTGCCATGGTTCGGGTGCTCCTTATTCAGCCGAGGCAGCGGCTTCAGCCGGTGCTTCGCTCTTGGTCTTCTTGGCGGCGGCCTTCTTGGCCGGAGCCTTGGCTTCGCCCGCACCCACGGCAGTGATCCGCAGCAGTGTCATCTGCTGGCGGTGGCCGTTCTTGCGGCGATAATTGTGGCGGCGACGCTTTTTGAAGACGATCACCTTTTCGCTCTTGGCCTGCGCGATGATTTCCGCCGAAACGGTCACCTTGGCAGCATCGGCCAGTTCTTCGCCTTCACCGGCGAGCAGGATATCGCTCAGGGTGATGGTCTCACCGGCTTCGCCAGCAAGCTTTTCAACGGCAATCTTGTCTCCGGCGGCAACCCGGTATTGCTTGCCGCCCGTGCGCACTATCGCGAACATGCTATATACTCTCAATCTGGTGCAGTGACCGGGTGGGCAGACAAACGCCACGCCAACCGAACAGCAGTGCGAGGCGTGCGACAATGCAGCCCCGGAAAGATGGGTGCCGTTAGGGGAATGGCACCAGCAAGTCAACGCCTCAGCGCTTCAAACCTCACCAAAACGCATGATGACAGATTCCGACAGTCGCCTTTGCCACTTGCAGGCGGTGTGGTAACGCGACATGGGATCATGATGCGCGCTCTTGTCAACATTTCCATGCTGTTCGGGCTGATTGCAGTCCTGTCTGGCTGTGCCGCTGATAAGACGCGCTATCCCTCGCTGGCGCTGCGCCCGTTTGAAACGGGGGCGTTGCCGGTCACGGCCGCGCCTGACGCACCCACCCCGATTCGCCCGGCGACCAGTCCGGCCACCCTCGCCTCCTTGCGCGATAAAGCGGCAACGGCGCATGCCGGGTTTTTGCAGCGTGAGGCGAACATCGCCAAAATCGCGCCCGCTGCCGCTGGACAATCGGTCGAAAGCAATGCCCGCGCCGCCGCGCTGGTGGCGATGGCCGATCTGACATCGCAGCGCGGTGCGACATCGGCGGTGCTCGCCGAACTTGATTTGCTCGCCGCCGATGCTGCCACATCGCTCTCCCCCGATCCGGCGCTGGTGGCAACGCAGACAGACGTGGCGGCGCTAATCGCCCGGCAAGACGCAGGCATCGCACAATTGTGGGATATTATCGGATCATGAACCTTGCGTGCAACACCTGTCCGGTAAGGGAAACCGCCGCTTGCGCGGTGCTGACCCCCGAAGAACGCGACGCGATGGCCGCCGCCGGGCGCACCCGCGTGCTCAAACGCGGTGAGATGCTGTTCGCCGCGGGCGACGAAGACGCCGCCTGCGCCACGCTGCAAACCGGCGCATTGAAAGTGTCAGCGGTTGATCAGGATGGCAACGAACAGATCCTTGCGCTGGTCCATCCGTCGGGCTTCATCGGCGAGCTGTTTGCGCCGTTTGCGCATCATGATGTGGTGGCGTTGACCGAAAGCCGGTTGTGCACCTTTGCCCGGCGCGACATCGAGCGTGCGATTGAGGAATACCCCGCGCTCGCCCGCGCGCTGCTACGCCGCAGTCAGGCCGATTTGCTGGCGACCCGCAGCCTGCTTGAACTGACCGGCCATGCCAGCGCAGAGGCCCGGCTGGCGGCGCTGCTGCACGATTTCGCAGTGGCAGCGAGTGAAAGCTCGTGCCACCTTGCAAAGCAATTCGAACTGCCGCTCACCCGAGGTGAGATCGGCAATATGCTGGGCCTGACCATCGAAACGGTCAGCCGCAAGCTGGGAGAATTGGAAGACATGGGTGCGATCCGGCGTGAGGGCAAACGCGGCATCGCGCTGCAAAACCCGGAACTGCTGCTCGAAATATCGGGGCGGTAAGCCGAAACTCACCGCCCCAGTCGGGGAGAAATTGTTGACCCGGCGCCTCAGGTGACGATCGCGGCGACCACCGCCACGGCCAGCCCCCAGACCACTAGCAGCACCGGCAGGATCAGCACCTGAATGGTCGCATCGCGGGGACGCAGCCGTCCGGTATTGGTCATGATCCCGCGCGTTTCGAATTCGCCGAGAGTCTGCGGCGCTGACGAATTATCGCGCAGCCTTGCCCACACCGCTGGGACTCCAAAAGCCGCGACAATCAGCACCACAATAATCGCCATCGGGATCACCAGCACCGGATTGGCAAAGGCGCTGCCGACAATCACCAGAAACCCGAAATAGCAGGCAATCGTCGCAATATAGAGCGCGGAAGGCAGACCGAAATTGCGATCAGCCTCAACCTGATGGCGCGGATTGGCTCCAGCGGGCTGCACCACAACGCGGGCATCACCGCGCGCGATACGATCATGGACGATGTGGCTCATTCGTGATCCTCCTTGCTGTTGGAAGGAAGATTACCGGGCGGCGAGCACGCCTGCTTTGACCCGAATCAAACCGCCATCACCAACGCGCCAGATCGCGGGTGTCATCCGCGCGCGGTTCGATCCAGTGCCAGCCATCGGCGCGCTTCTCACGCTTCCAGAACCACGCGGCGCTTTTGAGGTGATCCATGCAGAAATCGACCGCGTCGATCGCATCGCGGCGGTGGCGCGCGGCGGCCGAAACGCAGACAATCGGCTCGCCCGGATGAAGCACGCCGACGCGGTGCACCATCAGCAGGCCCATCAACGTAAAACGGTCAAACGCCCGGTCTGCCAGCGCGTGCATCCCCGGCAGGGTCAGCGGTTCGTAATGGCTGAGTTCGAGCGCCTCGACTTCGCTGTCGGGCCGCACCTCGCCCACGAAGGTGCACACCCCGCCCAGCCCCGGATTGGCCTGCGTGAACGGCCCGATCAGCGTGCCGGGGAAAAAAGTTTGCGTGAGCAAGCGAATGTCGCGCATCGGATCAGCCGCCCGATACCGGCGGCAGCAGCGCGATTTCATCGCCGTCCGCGGCGTGCAAGGCCAGCTTGTCCGCCAGCAGCGCGCCGTTCAGCGCCACCCGGTTGCGCGGATCGCCCGCCGCTGCGGCCAGCGCGGGCGGCAAAGCGGCAATCACCCCGTCCCAGTCAAGCGGCGCAGAAGATGGTGCGGGCAGCGTCAACGTCGGCGCGCCCGCCAGATCGGCCAGCTTGCCGAGCAGAACCACTGTAATCACGCTCAACCCCCCGTCATCGACATATGGCGCGGCAGCGCCGGATCGGCCCCGCGTTGATCCATGCGGAAATGGTGCCTCTCAGGCTTGATCCTCAGCGCTTCATCGAGCGCGGCGGTGAGGTTCGCTTGCGGATCGCCGGACCGCAATGCCGCGCGCAGGTCAACCTGCTCACCCCCGCCAAGGCAGGGGTAAAGCTGCCCGGTCGCCGTCACCCGCAGCCGGTTGCACCCTGCGCAGAAATTGCTGGTGTGCGGGGTGATGAAGCCAAGCCTGCCGCCGGTCTCCGCCACATCGACATAGCGCGCCGGGCCGCCGGTGGCGTATTGGCTTTCGGTCAGCGTCCAGCGCTGCTCCAACCGCGCGCGCACATCATCCAGCCGCAGATATTGGTCGAGCCGTTCCTCCTCGACATCGCCCAGCGGCATCACTTCGATCAGGGTGACATCGTGGCCTTGCCCATGCGCCCAGCCGATCAGATCGGGCAGTTCGTGCTCGTTGACGCCCTTCAGCGCCACGACGTTGAGTTTGACCTTCAGCCCCGCCGCCTTGGCTGCGGCGATCCCTTCGAGCACTTGGCGCAGCGCATCGCGCCGGGTCAGCGCCGCAAACTTCGCGTGGTCGAGCGTATCGAGCGACACATTCACCCGCCGCACCCCGGCCTTGGCCAAAGCCTCGGCGTGTTGTGCCAACTGCGTGCCGTTGGTGGTCAGCGTCAATTCGTCCAGACCATGCCCCAAGCGCCGCCCCAGCGCGCTGAACAGATCAATGATGTCACGACGCACCAGTGGTTCGCCGCCAGTGATACGGATCTTCGTCACCCCGCGCGCGATGAAGCCTGTGGCGAGATCGTAGAGTTCCTCCAGCGTCAGCACATCGGCCTTGGGCAGGAAGGTCATGCGTTCGGGCATGCAGTAGGAACAGCGCAGGTCGCAGCGGTCAGTCACCGACAGCCGCAGATAGGTGATCCGGCGCTGAAAGCTGTCGACCAGCGGCCTAGCCGTAGCGCGGTCGCGCAGCAGAGCGGATTGCAGGCTGTCAGTCATGGCACACCATATACTGCCCCGTCACGCCGGGCGCATCTGCCAAAAAACGCAGCGTCTGATCGAGAGTCTCTCCGGGCGACCCGGCCACCACATTGACCCGCCGGGGCGCGGCCTCGCGCGCCAGATCGCGCGCCAGCGCCAGCCGCCAATCACGGTGATCATGCGCCGCGGGCGGCAGGATGATCGCCAGCGCGGTGCAATCGGGCTGATTCAGCAACGCACGCGCAGGTTCGAGGTGGAACGCCATGAACGCGCCTGCCGCATCCAGCGCAGCATCGGGCAGCAGGCCAACCACGATCTGCCGCATCATCGCCTTACACCGCCGGGCCGGTGGGGCGTTCACGGTGGAGGGTGATGCCGATCTTCTCGTTCGCCTCGGCAATCGCGAGCTTGACGATCTTGACCGTCACCGCCTCAACCCGCGCGTCCTGCACGAACAGCGTTTCGCAGATGTGATCGGCCACCGCCTCGATCAGCTTGAAATGCACGCCCTGCGGCAGACCGTCAGTGGCGGCAAATTTCAGATCCATGTAATTCTTGGACGCATCAAGCGGGGTGTCAGGATCGTAGTGATCGGCCACCGTGTAACGCGCGGTGATGGTGATCCGCAGCGGCTGCGGCTTGCCCGTCTCCTCGGAATAGATGCCGGTGAGGACATCGGCTTCAAGGTCGGCAACTTCGAGGGTGAGCGAATCGGTCATGGTGCGCCGCCTTTAGCCGGGATTGCTCCAGCGCGCGAAGATTGCGGTGGGGAGCAGCCTGCCGCCCTCACCTTCCTCGCGCACGGCAAGGTCGCCGTGTTCGATCTGGCCGGGCAGGTGGGCCAATGCCTCGGCCAGCAGGCCCGCAATCGCAAGGCTGCTCATCCGCACGGCATAGACGGTGAGGAACAGGAAGCGGCTGTCGGCATCGAGCAGCTTGGCGCAATCCGCGATCAGGCCGGGCAGGTGTTCTTCCAGCCGCCACACCTCACCATCCGGCCCGCGCCCGAACTTCGGCGGATCAAGGATGATCCCGTCATAACGCCGCCCGCGCCGCACTTCGCGCGCAGTGAACTTCGCCGCGTCGTCCACCAGCCAGCGGATCGGGCGATCCTCCATCCCCGAAAGCACGGCATTTTCCCGCGCCTGCGCCACGGATTTCTTCGAGGCATCGACATGGGCCACCTTGCCGTGCCGCGACAGCGCGAGGCTGCCAAGGCCGGTGTAGCCGAACAGATTGAGAAACTCGTGCGCTCCCGCGAAGGCGGGAGCCTCCGGCGGCGTGGGCGCTGGTTGCTTGGGATCCCCGCCGTCGCGGGGACTCGCGCATTGGCGCATCCATTCCCACACCGGGGCCATATCGGGGAAGAATTGCAGGTGGCGGAAGGGTGTGGGCTTGGCGGTGAAGCGCACATCATCCCACGCCAGCGGCCAGCCGTCTTCGGGCAAGTTTTCGCTGAATTGCCAGCGCCCGCCGCCATCCTCGTCCGATCCTGGGATGAATTCGCCCGCTGCGGGCCATTCGGCTACGCGGGGCTGCCACAGGGCCTGGGGTTCGGGACGGATGAAGGCGTGG
Organism: Porphyrobacter sp. MBR-155; assembly: GCF_040547625.1. NCBI lineage: Bacteria > Pseudomonadati > Pseudomonadota > Alphaproteobacteria > Sphingomonadales > Erythrobacteraceae > Porphyrobacter > Porphyrobacter sp. MBR-155. The sequence goes on along the minus strand of NZ_JBEPQB010000002.1, from coordinate 283,563 downwards.
GGGCCAAACGCCTCCCACTTGCGCCCGGCCCCGCTGTCGAGCAGGCGGTACGCGCCTTCTGCATTTGGCCAACCGGTGCATTCCATCACCAGCGGCTGCTGGACGAGGTCAGCCACGATCCGTCCCCCGCTCGTCCTGAGCTTGTCGAAGGACGCTCGCTCGGCCCTGTCCATGCTTCGACAGGCTCAGCATGAGCGAGAATTGCGCGTCCATTACGCCTGCGATCCCGCAGCGTTCTCCAGCACATAATCGCGGGTGGTGGCATAATCGCCCGCCAGTTCGGTGAAGCTTTCCGCCCGCCCGAACAAGTCGCCCACGCGCGCTGGCAGCGACGGGCGCACACCGATGGCGCGTTCTACCGCGTCGGGGAACTTGGCCGGATGCGCCGTCGCCAGCGTCACCAGCGGCACGCCAGCGGGCACGACCCCGGCATCGGCCACCGCCCGCGCGCAGTGCAGCCCGACCCCGGTATGCGGATCGATCACCTGCCCGGCGTGGCGGAACGCCCATTGCAGCGCCCGCGCGGTTTCGACCTGATCGGCGCGCGCGCTGGTGAACAGCGCCGCCGCGCTTTGCGCCTGCGCGTTGGTGAGCTGCATTGCCTTGGACGCTTCAAACCCGCGCATCTGCGCCGCCAGCGCCGCGCCGTCACGGCCCGCGCCATCGAACAGCAACCGTTCGAAATTGGAACTCACCTGAATATCCATCGACGGGGTGATCGTGGGCGTGACCCCGCCCGCCGAATAATCGCCGCTGGTCAAGGCGCGGTGGAGAATGTCGTTGATGTTGGTGGCGACGATCAGCCGTTCAATCGGCAGGCCCATCTTCGCCGCGACATAGCCTGCAAACACGTCGCCGAAATTGCCGGTCGGCACAGAGTAAGCAACAGTCCGATCCGGCGCGCCGAGTTGCAGCGCGGACGCAAAGTAATACACCACCTGCGCCATCAGCCGCGCCCAGTTGATCGAATTGACCGCGCCGAGGTTCAGCGCATGGGTCACTTGCGGGTCGTTGAACATCCGCTTCACATGGGCCTGCGCGTCGTCAAAGCTGCCAGCAATCGCAAGATTGTGGACATTGGGCGCGCGCACCGTGGTCATCTGGCGGCGCTGCACATCGCTGACCCGGCCCTTGGGGTGGAGCATGAAGATTTCCACACGATCAAGCCCCGCGACCGCCTGTATCGCGGCAGAGCCGGTATCCCCGCTGGTCGCGCCGACAATGGTGATGCGTTCGCCGCGCCGTTCAAGGAAGGTTTCGAACAGCCGCCCGAGCAATTGCAGCGCCACGTCCTTGAACGCCAGCGTCGGGCCATGGAACAGTTCGAGCAGCCAGTGTTGCTGATCCAGCTGCACCAGCGGGGTAACGGCAGCGTGGCCGAAATCGCCATAAACCGTGTGGCACAGCGCCAGCAGTTCATCCTCGGAAAGGCTGGGCGTGACGAAGGGTGCCATGATCCGCGCGGCCAGATCGGGATAGGCGAGCCCGCGCATATCGCGGATCTCGGCTGCGCTGAACCGCGGCCATTCGGCTGGCAGATACAGCCCCCCATCGCTGGCGAGCCCCGCCAGCGTCACCCCTTCGAAATCGAGCGCCGGTGCGCTGCCGCGTGTCGATACGTATTGCATATGCGAACAGCGCCTAGCGGCGACGGCGGCGCAATGCCAGCACGTAGATGACCAGCGCGGTCAGCGCGAAAAAGAACCACTGCCCGGCATAGGCGAGATGGTTGTTGGGCAGGTCAGCCGGATCGGGCTTGGCCATCGCTTGCAGCCCGGCCATAGGAGGATCTGCCACGAGCCGTGGCCCCGGGGCGATCACGCCGCTGATGAGACCGCCGGTGAAGGCAGGCTTGGCAAGATCGCGGCTGAAGCCAAGGTCAACGGGAACAACAGCGTGCAAGCCCTCCACACACCTCGCCCGGTGCACCCAGCCTTTCTGGCCCTCAGCCGAGGTGCCGGAGACCGCTTCGATGCTCTCGACCGCATTGCACCCAAGTAAACTGCGGCGGAACAACACTTCCTCGCCCTCGCCCTCCAGCGGGAACAGCGCCACCTCGCCTTCACCCGCCGCCACCTCGTATCGAGCGATCAGTGCCTCTTTCTCGGCCTTGCGCCCCAGCTGCCACACGCCGAGCGCAATCATGGTGGCGACCGCCGCCAAGACGATAATCGTCGGGATAATCGGCAGGCGGGCGTTCATGGCTGGCGTTCCTCGTATTGGTGATAGACCCACATGGCCTTGTAAAACCGCAGCGCAAAAATCACCGCACCCGCCGTCACCGGCACCCAGAACAGCAGCGAGGCCCACAAGGGCGGGCGCAGCCATTCGTCAACGCCCAGCGCAGCGAGGATCAGCGCCAGCGCCAGCAGCATCGTCACCACGCCGATAAACCGCCCGCCGCGTTCAAGGCTGAGGAAATTCAGCCCGCACTCCGTGCATTCACCAGCCAGCCGCGCAGGCGCGGCAAACAGCGTCCTCGCGCCGCAGCGGGGGCACAAACCGGAAAGGGCAGCCGAGAATAATCCCGGCTGCCCCTTCGTTTCATTCGGACTGTCATCCGCATCCATCAATGGAATTCAGCGCCCCAGCCGCCCCACACATAGACGGCGACGAACAGGAACAGCCACACCACATCGACAAAGTGCCAATACCAGGCAGCGGCTTCGAAACCGAAATGCTGGCGCGGGGTGAAGTGGCCGATATAGGCGCGGTACAGGCACACGCTGAGGAAGATCGTGCCGATCAGCACGTGGAACCCGTGGAAGCCAGTCGCCATGTAAAACGCGGATGAATAGGTGTTGCCGCCAAAGCCGAACGGCGCGACCGCATATTCATAGGCCTGGATCGAGCTGAACAGCACGCCCAACGCAATCGTCGCCCACAGGCCCTGCTTCAGCCCTTCACGATCACCGTGGATCAGCGAATGATGCGCCCATGTAACCGTGGTGCCCGAACACAGCAGGATCAGCGTGTTGAGCAGCGGCAGCGCGAAGGGATCGAGCACTTCCATGCCTTCGGGAATGAAGGCCGCAACAGCGCCCGCTTGGCCGAACAGGCTCGTCGTCGCGCCAGTTTCATGATCGAATTGCAGCGGAGTCGGGAACAGCGCGAAATCGAAAAAGCTCCAGAACCAGCCGACGAAGAACATCACTTCGGACGCGATGAACAAGATCATCCCATACCGCATATGCAGCTGCACCACCGGAGTATGATCGCCGCGCTGGGCTTCGATCACAACATTGCGGAACCACATGAAGAACGTAGCGAGCAATCCTGCCAGCCCCGCCCACACCACGACTTTGGATGCCATCCCGAACAGATCGGGGTAAAAGCTCAGCACCATGCCGCTAGTGAAAGTCAGCGCCGAAATCGAGCCGATCAACGGCCAGATATCGGGTTCAAGGATGTGATAATCGTGGTTTGCCTTGCCAGCCATTGGTCGGTCCCGTCCCTGGGTTGCGTAAAGGTTCAGTTGGTGCGCGCAGACGCCGGAGTTACCGGATCATCCGTGCGGTGAAAAGTATAGCTCAGCGTGATTTGCTCAACGCCCTGCATATTCGGATCGTTCAGCATCGCCGGATCGACGTAATACAATACCGGCATGATCACTTCCTGCCCCGGCGCGAGGGTTTGTTCGGTGAAGCAGAAGCACTGGATCTTGTTGAAATACTGGCCCGCCTGCACCGGTGTCACATTGAAGGTCGCCATCCCGGTGATGGAGCGCGAACTTTCATTGCGGGCGACATAGGTGGCGATGTCGCGTTCACCAATGGTGATGGTGTCGGTCGCCTGACTCGGGCGGAACGTCCACGGCATATCGCTCGAAGTGGAGGCATCGAAGCGGATCGAGATTTTCTGCCCGGTCGCATTCACAGCGGCGCGCGCGGCCTCGGCCTCGCTTGCCACCTGCGTGGTGCCGCCGAACCCGGTGACCTGACAAAACAGCCGATAGAGCGGCACCGATGCATAGCCGAGGCCGAGCATGAACACCGCGCCCAAGAACGCCAGCACGCCGACACGCACATTGCTCCGCGTGGTTTCATTTGCCTGCATTACGGGCGGGTGCGTTGCCATCAACCGTCTCCAATCCGCACCATGGTGATTGCGTAGAACAACACCACGAAGAACAATAGCGTACCCGCGACCACAAGATTGCGGCTTTTCTGGCGGCGGCGGTATTCGGTTTCTTCTTCGGGTGTCATGCGATCCATCCCTGATAGGCCGCCACGCGGTCTGCCACCAAAGCGGCAAACAGCACGAACAGATAGACGATCGAGTATTTGAACAAGCGCTTTTCGGGCAGCATTTTATCGTCCGCCGCCTTCATCCGCGATCCCACCGGAAGCGCCAGCGCGATGAACAAGGCCGACAAGACCACCGCGACCGAGCCATAGATCCAGCCCGTCCCGCCAATCGCCCACGGCGCGATCGCTACCGGGGTTAGCAGCAGGGTGTAGATCATGATCTGGCGGCGCGTGACTTTCTCGCCCGCGACCACCGGCAGCATCGGGATGCCGACCTTGGCGTAATCAGACTGCACGAACAGCGCCAGCGCCCAGAAATGCGGCGGCGTCCAGAAGAAGATGATGGCGAACAGCAGCACCGGCATCGCGGTAATCTCACCTGTCACCGCGACCCAGCCGATCAGCGGCGGAAACGCGCCCGCGCCGCCGCCGATGACGATGTTCTGCGGAGTGCGCGGTTTCAGCCACATGGTGTAGATCACCGCGTAATAGATGATCGCGCCCAGCAGCAGCGCCGCTGCCAGCCAGCCGATGGCGACGCCCATCAGGCACACCGACACGGCAGACAGGAAAACCCCGAAATCGCGCGCATCCTCACGCCGCATCCGCCCGGCGGGTAGCGGGCGGTTCATGGTGCGCTTCATCCCGGCATCAAGATCGGCTTCCCACCAATGGTTGAGCGCGGCTGAACCGCCCGCACCCATCGAAATCGCTAGAATAGCGGTGAAGCCCAGCACCGGATGAATGCTGCCCGGCGCCGCCAGCACGCCGCAGATCGCGGTGAAGATCACCAGCGTCATCACCCGCGGCTTGGTCAGCGTGAAAAAATCACGCCATTCCGCCGGGAGCGCAGCCGCGGTTGCGGCGGCGCTGGTCGGGCTGATCGGGGGCGAGGCGGTGTCCATAATCTTCTAGTGTCTCATTGGCGAAGAGCGCGGCATTGCCGCCGCGCCCCTGCCGATTGTTGTGCCGTTCGGTATGGGGAGCCTATGCACCCCGCCACCGCATGGCGATCAAACCGTTGCCGGGCGGTGATCGTGGTAGTCGTGGTGATCCTCGATCACCGGCAGCGTTTCGAACTGGTGATAGGGCGGCGGGCTCGACAGCGTCCATTCAAGCGTCGTCGCGCCTTCGCCCCACGGATTGGCCCCCGCCTTGCGGCCTGCCAGCAGCGCATAGCCGATGTTGACGAAGAAGAAGATCATCGACCCGGCCATGATGTAATAGCCGTAGGTGCTGACTTCGTGCCAGAAGGTGAAGGCCTCAGGGTAATCGGGATAACGGCGCGGCATCCCCTGCATCCCGAGGAAATGCTGCGGGAAGAAGATCACGTTCACGCCGATGAAGAACGTCCAGAAGTGCAGGTGGCTGAGCAGTTCGGAATGCATCCGACCGCTCATCTTCGGGAACCAGTAGTAGAAGCCCGCGAACAGCGAGAACACTGCGCCCATCGACAGCACGTAGTGGAAATGCGCGACCACATAATAGGTATCGTGCAGGTTATCATCGATCCCGCCATTGGCCAGCACCACCCCGGTCACACCGCCGACAGTGAACAGGAAAATGAAGCCCATCGACCACACCATCGGCGATTTGAAGCTGATGCTGCCGCCCCACATGGTGGCGATCCAGCTGAAGATCTTCACGCCGGTTGGCACCGCGATCACCATGGTGGCGGCGGTGAAATACATCTTGGTGTTCACGTCGAGACCCACGGTGTACATGTGGTGCGCCCAGACGATGAAGCCGACCACGCCGATGGCAACCATCGCGTAGGCCATGCCGAGATAACCGAACACCGGCTTCTTCGAGAATGTCGCCACGATTTGGCTGATCATGCCGAAGCCCGGCAGGATCATGATGTAAACCTCCGGGTGGCCGAAGAACCAGAACAGGTGCTGATACAACACCGGATCGCCGCCGCCCGCCGAATCGAAGAAGGTCGTGCCGAAATTGCGATCGGTCAACAGCATGGTAATCGCCGCAGCCAGCACCGGCAGCGCCAGCAGCAGCAGGAAGGCAGTCACCAGCACCGACCACACGAACAGCGGCATCTTGTGCAGGGTCATCCCCGGCGCGCGCATGTTGAAGATGGTGGTGATGAAGTTGGTCGCCCCCAGAATCGAACCCGCACCCGCCAGGTGGAGCGAGAAGATCGCGAAATCGACAGCAGGACCAACCGAACCGCTGGTCGACAGCGGCGCATAGACCGTCCAGCCCGTGCCCGCGCCGGGGCCGGAACCGCCGGGAACGAACAGCGAGAACACCAGACTGAGGAAGCCCGCCACCGTCAGCCAGAACGAAATGTTGTTCATCCGCGGGAAGGCCATATCCGGCGCGCCGATCATCAGCGGCACGAACCAGTTGCCAAAGCCGCCGATCATCGCCGGCATCACCATGAAGAACACCATGATGAGACCATGCGCGGTGATGAACACGTTCCACATATGCAGCGCGGTGTTCATATCATTGGCGCCGCCCATGAACTGCGCCCACCAGGTCAGGTATTGAATGCCGGGTTCAGCCAGCTCAACCCGCATGATCCCCGACATGGCCCCGCCCACGATCCCTGCGATGATCGCAAAGACGAGGTACATCGTGCCGATGTCCTTGTGGTTGGTCGACATGAACCAGCGGGCGAAAAAGCCCGGCTTGTGGTCCGCGTGATCATGCGCGTGATCATCGCCGTGGATGTCAAAACCTTCTGCGGTGGTAGCCATTGTCAGATACTCTTCCGATGATATTCGTTTATGTCTTAGCGCGCGGTCAGCGCGGCAACCTTTTCAGGCGCGGCAGCGGCGTCTTCGCCCGCCTCATCACCCGGCATTGTGCCGCCTTGCGCCTTTACCCATGCCGCGAATTGTTCAGGCGCCAGCGCCTCAACCGCGATCGGCATATAGGCGTGGCGTGAACCGCACAGTTCGGAACACTGGCCGTAATAAACGCCCGGTTCCTTGATGGTCAGCAGCTTTTCATTCAGCCGCCCCGGCACCGCGTCCATCTTGAACCACAGCGACGGCACGGCAAAGGCGTGGATCACGTCGCTTGCGGTGGTCTGGATGCGCAGCGGCACTCCAGCAGGCACCACCATGCGGTTATCCACCGCCAATTGCGCCGGTTCGCCGCGCTTCAACGCTTCGTCATCGGGCAACATATTGGAAATCACTTCGATTTCGCCGTGATCGGGATAGGTGTAGCCCCAGTACCACTGATAGCCCGTCGCCTTGATCGTCACCGCGTCAGCGGGCGGCGTTTCATATTGGCGCGCCAGCAGCGTGATCGAAGGCACCGCGATTACCACCAGAATGATCACCGGAACAATCGTCCACACCACTTCGATCATGGTGTTGTGCGTCGTCTTGGACGCCACCGGGTTCGCCTTGCGGTTGAACCGCACCACCACATACAGCAGCAGGCCAAGCACCAACAGGCTGATGATCGTGATCACCGGCATCAGAATCGCATCGTGCATCCACAGCGCGTAATCGCCATTGTCGGAGTACTGATCCTGAAACGTCAGGCTTTTGATCGGGTCGTCCTGATAGGACGTTGGCATGCCCTTGCCCTTGGTCGGGGCCATCGGGGTGTAATCGCCCGCCGTCACGGTCGAAGCCTCCGTGACCGATTCGATCAGGCCAGCATCCGGCGCAGTTGCCTGCAATGCCGGAGCACCAATCGCCGCGTCTTGCGCGCCTGCACCAACCGGCGCGAACAGCGCCATGCCAGCGGCCAGCGCCGCGAGAGTAGCCAACTTCATACGGGTATGCATCTGACCCATCATCATGTGCCCAAACAATATCTAAGTTATGACCCCATACTGCAAATCGGCGCATTGCGTCAGCAAGCGTTGAAAAACAGCGTTCCGCCAGCAGATATGCCAGCCTCATCCTCGCCCTTAGCCGCGCTTGCCGAGGGCCTCAAGCGCTTCTAGGGAGAAAATTATGCAAGCCTCCATGATTGCCGCGCAAGTCGGCGCTTCCCAACAGTTTTTCAGAGCACAATCATGACCGAAGACGACGTATTGGCAGAGTTTCGCGCATCGGGCGCTTTGCTCGAAGGGCATTTCAAGCTGTCTTCGGGCAAGCATAGCGGGCATTATCTGCAATGCGCCCGCGTGCTGATGAACCCCGCCCGCGCCGCGCGACTGGCCGCAGCGGTGGTGGCTGGCGTCCCGGCAGATGTGCGCGAACGGATCGACGTGGTGGTCTCCCCCGCGATGGGCGGGATCATCATCGGGCATGAAGTGGGCCGGGCGCTGGGCAAGGATGCGCTGTTCCTCGAACGGCCCGACGGGGTATTCAACCTGCGGCGCGGCTTTGCGCTGGAGAAGGGCGCAAAGGTGCTGATGGTCGAAGATGTCGTCACCACCGGACTTTCCAGCCGCGAAGCCATCGCCGCCGTCGCGCGCGAGGGGGGCGAGGTGATCGCCGAATGCGCGATCATCGACCGGTCTTGCGGTTCTGTCGATCTCGGCGTGCCGTTCTACCCGCTGCTCGCCATTGATTTTCCGACCTATGATGAAGGCGACATCCCCGAAAGCCTGGCGCGCATCGACGTGACCAAGCCCGGAAGCAGAAAAGCATGAACGCGGCCCTCCACCCCCCTCTGCGTCTCGGCGTGAATATCGATCACGTCGCGACGATCCGCAACGCGCGCGGCGGCGATCATCCCGATCCAGTGCGCGCGGCGGAGATTGTCGCAGCGGTCGGCGGCGACGGGATTACCGCACACCTGCGCGAAGATCGCCGCCATATCCGCGACGAAGACTTGGCGCGGATTCAGGCGGCGACCAACCTTCCGCTCAACCTCGAAATGGCGGCGACGCGCGAAATGCTCGCCATCGCGCTGCGTCACAAGCCCCACGCCGCCTGCATCGTCCCCGAAAAGCGCGAGGAACGCACCACCGAAGGCGGGCTGGACGCGGCGGGGCTGCACAACACGTTGGTGCCGATTGTTGAGGAACTGCGCGCCGCGGGCATCCGCGTTTCGCTGTTTATCGAGGCCGAAGAACGCCAGCTCGACACCGCACTGCGGCTGGGCGCGCCGGTGGTGGAATTTCACACCGGCCAATACGCCCACGCCTTTGCCGATGGCGACCGCGCGCAGGTGGAACGCGAATTGCGCCGCATCACCGACATGGCCGCGCTCGCCGCCAAGAACGGGATTGAACCGCACGCGGGCCACGGGCTGACCTTTGAGAATGTGCAACCCATCGCCGCGATTCCGCAGATCGCCGAACTCAACATCGGCCATTACCTGATCGGTGAGGCGGTGTTTGTCGGCCTCGAAAACGCGATCCGGCGGATGCGTGAATTGATGGATGAGGCGCGATAAGGTGTCGGACGCCGATCTCCCCCCGCTTGCCGCTGCGCAGAAACGCTGGGCCTTTGCCGCTGCTGCGCTGTTCCTGATCGCCATCGGCTTCCTCGGCTTTGCGCTCAACGCGCAGGTGATGGTGGTATTCGCGGCTGGTTGGGTGGCCTTGCAGATTTTCGGCTATGTCGGCGCGCTGCGGGTGGCCAAGGGCGATTTCGCGCACCCATTGTTCAAATCGCAGGTCATGCTCCACGTGATCGCGTTGGCGTTGCTGGTTGCCGTATTTCTGCGAGCGTTCAAATGATCATCGGCCTCGGATCAGACCTCTGCAATATCGAGCGGATCGGCAATTCGCTCGCCCGTTTTGGTGAGCGGTTCGAAAACCGCGTGTTCACCGAAGTGGAAATCGCCAAGGCCCGCCGCCGTCCCTTCACCATCGCGGGCACCTACGCCAAACGCTTCGCCGCGAAGGAGGCGTTTTCCAAGGCGGTCGGCACCGGGTTCAAGCGCGGGGTGTTCATGAAGGACATCGGCGTGGTCAACGCACCGTCAGGCGCGCCGACGCTGGCGCTGACTGGCGGCGCGGCTTTGCGGCTTGAAGAAATGATCCCGGCAGGCCATGAGGCGCGCATTCATCTGACCCTCACCGATGATCACCCCTGGGCGCAGGCCTTTGTGATCATCGAAGCTATCCCTCTGTGATCGGCCCATCGCCCATGGCAACCACTGAAAGCCCGCAAGTGACTGACAAAACTGCGCATGAAGCCTCTGAGAAGGTCAACTGGCTGGCGGAAATCCGCGGCCTTGCGCTGATGCTGCTGGCGGTGCTGGCGTTCCACAGCCTGGTGGCCAAGCCGTTCTACATCCCATCAACCTCGATGATGCCGAGCCTGTGGGTCGGTGATCGGCTGGTGGTGAGCAAATATCCCTATGGCTGGTCGTGGGCCTCAGCCAGCTTTCACCTGCTGCCGCGCTCTGATTGGCGGGTGTGGGCGGCAACGCCCGAATATGGCGATATCGTCATCCCCGTGCACCCTTTGCGGGACGAGGATTACATCAAACGCGTGGTCGCCCTGCCCGGCGATACCATCGAAGTGCGCGGCGGGCAGATCATCCTTAACGGCACCCCGATCAAACGCGAAGTGGTGCCAGCCGTGCGAATCCCGTTTGAACCTGCGCTGATGTGCAAGGACGGGCCGTGCCTTGTCGGGTTTGAGCAGTTTCGGGAAACTGGGCCGGACGGGCGCGAATACTTCGCCCCGCCCACATGGCGCGAAACTCTGCCCAACGGCGCGACCTATCTCACCATCGATTACCGCGATCAGCCGCTCGATGATTACGGCCCTTATACCGTGCCTGCCGACCACGTGTTCGTTATGGGCGACAACCGCGATCAATCCGCCGATAGCCGCGCAGCAGCGGAAGAAAACGGGCTTGGCGACGGGGTGCCGCTGGCGAATATCGGCGGACGGGCGGAGTTTATCACCTTCAGCCTCGACGGGTCGACCACCTGGAACCCGATGAGCTGGTTCACCAGCCTGCGCGGCGACCGCGCATGGACGACACTGCGCCCGCCGCTGGCCGAGGGCGTCGTCCAAGCGCCCGCCGCCGAGTAGTTCGAGGCATACTGAAACATGGCCCGCAAGTTTCTCTATTTCATCGCATTCTGCATTGTTCTGGTAATCAGCGCAGGGATCCTGCTTTCGCTATTTGCGGACAAGTTGACGGCCATTGCGCTGGTGCCATCGGCAGAGTTTGCCCCTGTCGCTCCGCTGGAAGCGAACGCTTACGAAGACCCCGCCCTGTGGTATTCGCGCCCGGGCATCGGGGTAAACGATCCGGCACGCTGGCAGCCCGCCTACGCCAGCGACCGCGGCCTGCTGCCAGCCCCAGCCGAACCCAAAGCGGCGCCGTTCGCCGTCTTCTTCGTCCATCCCACCAGCTACCTCAACCGTTCAAGCTGGAACGCCCCGCTCGACAATGGCGGCGATGCCGACGCCGAACGCATCGCCCGCATTTACCTGCGCGGCATGGCCAGCCCGTTTAACGCGGCGAGCGAAATCTGGGCGCCGCGTTACCGGCAGGCGACGATGGGCGCTTTCCTGACCGACGCACCCGAAGCCGGGCAGGCGATCGAAGCCGCCTATGCCGATGTGCTGGAGGCTTACCGCTATTTCCTGTCCTCGGTCGCGCCCGACACCCCGATTGTGCTCGCCGGGCACAGCCAAGGCGCGCTGCATCTGAAGCGCCTGCTGGCCGAGGAAGTGCGCGGATCGCCCACGGCGACGCGGCTGGTAGCGGCCTATATCATCGGCTGGCCGATTTCGGTGCAGCATGATCTGCCCGCAATGGGCTTTCCCGCCTGCGCCACTGCTGAACAGTCAGGCTGCATCATGAGCTGGTCAAGCTTTGCCGAACCGGCTGACCCGGCGAGTGTCCTCAAGATCTATTCCACCTCCAAGGCGATGGATGGTGAACTGGCGGGCGACAGCCCAATCCTGTGCACCAATCCGCTGACCGGCGTTTATGGCGGCAACGCCCCAGCCAGCGCCAACTTCGGCACGCTGGTGCCCGAAGACAGCATGGAAAAGGGCGAAATTGTCCCCGGCCTTGTCCCGGCGCGGTGCGATGCGCGCGGATTGCTACTAATCGGCCCGCCGCCCGCAATGGGATCTTACGTGCTGCCGGGCAACAATTACCACGTCTATGATCTGCCGCTGTTCTGGGCGAACACCAAGGCGGACGTGATCCGGCGGGCTGAGGCATGGCAGAAGGCGGGTTGATCTTCGAAGACGCGCACGGCTTTGCCGACGCGCTGGGAGAAGCCGGCGTGTTGCTCGGCCTCGATCTCGGCACCAAAACGATTGGCACCGCGACCTGCGATGCGGGTTGGCGCTTTGCCACCAACAACGCCACCATCGCGCGCGGCAAGTGGGGGCGCGACCGCGAAACCTTGGCCGCGCTGATCCAGATGCGCGGCGTGCGCGGCATCGTGCTCGGCCTGCCGCGCAACATGGACGGCAGTGAAGGCCCGCGCGCACAGGCCAGCCGCGCCTATGCCCGCAACTGCGCCGAAGCCTTTGCGCTCCCGATCCTGCTGTGGGACGAACGCTGGTCAACCCAGGCCGCCGAAGCCGCGATGATCGGGCAGGACATGAGCCGCGCCAAGCGCGCCGCCGCGATTGATAGCCATGCCGCAGCCGTCATCCTGCAAGGCGCGATTGATCGGCTGGCGGGGGGCGTTTTGTGAACCCGCGACTGGTAGCTTTAACAAGACTTGCACCCGGTGCATCCGCGCCCCTATTGCGCCTGCCATGACGACGCCCCCCGCCCGGTTCGATGCGCGCGAAGCATCCAAATGGTTTTTCCAGCACGGCCATACCGGCTGGCTGGGATTGCGGTTTGCCGATCAGGGCGACAACTGGGTTGAACTGGAACTGCCGTGGCGCGAAGATTTGCTGGGGGATCGCAGCCGCCCGGTGCTCGCCTCCGGCCCGATCATCAGCCTGATGGACATGGCCAGCGGCATGGCGATCTGGCAGGCGAGCGGAACGTTCAAGCCAGTGGCGACGCTCGATTTGCGCGTCGATTACCAGCGCCCGGCGCGCGAACGGGCCAGTGTGCGCGGGCGGGTGGAATGCTATCGCCGCACGCGTTCGGCAGCCTTCGTGCGCGGTATCGCCCATGATGGCGACCCTGACGATCCGGTCGCTCATGTTGCAGGTGTGTTCATGACCATCGGGGCCGATCCGCGTGAGGCGAATCCGGCACTTGGTGGAGGCGAAGCAAATGACTGAGGGGCGAGAAGGTTTGGGGGAGCTTCCCGCCTATGCCCGCTCGCTCGGCATCACGGTGCACAGCGAGGATGCCGGAATGCCGGTACTGACAGTCGATTTCGGCCCGATGGTCGAAGGCCGCCCAGCCCACTTCCACGGCGGCGCGACCGCCGGATTGCTGGAAACGGCAGGCTATGCCGCGCTACGCACCGCCTTGCTGGCAACCGGGCGCGATCCGCAGTTGAAGCCGATCAACATCACCGTGCAATATCTCGCCGCTGGCAAGAGCAAGCCGAGCTTCGCAATCGGCCGCATCACCCGGTTGGGGCGGCGCAATGCCAATGTCACGGTGGAAGCATGGCAGGATGACCGCTCCCGCCCGATTGCGACAGCCGTTATGAATATATTGATGGTGTAACCGGTTCGTCCTGAGCTTGTCGAAGGACTGTCCTTTCTTCGCCCGGCACAAAAGGGAAATGCGACCCTTCGACAAGCTCAGGGCGAACGGAAAAGGGATACGCATTGCTGCGCTAGGGCGGCGGCGGCGCGGCAGGCGTTGGCGCGGGTTGCACCACCACCCCGCCCTCGCCCACCCGCACTTCGACCGGCACGCCGTCCTTCGCAATCACCACCCCTCCGCCATCAATTCGCAGCGTGGTGCCGTTCTCGCCCAATGGAATTTCGCCGCCCTCAATATCAAACTGCTGGATTGGGCCTTCGGGATCGGGCGATTCGGATGGTTCGGGCTGCGGCGCGGCTTCGATTTTCAAGGCACCGCGCATGAAATCGCGCCAGATCCGCGCGGGGGTGCTGCCGCCGGTTACGCCCTTCATCGGGGTGTTGTCATCATTGCCGATCCACACGCCGACCACCAGATCGCCCGCATAGCCCACGAACAACGCATCGCGGTAATCCTGCGAGGTGCCGGTCTTGCCGTAGTTGGCAATCGGCAGCACGGCATTGCGCCCCGTCCCGCGATTGATCGCCGCGCGCAGCATCGTCTCAAGGTCTTTGTGGGTGCGCGATGAAAGGCTGTCCTTGCGCGTGGTCAGCCATTCCCACCACGTGCGTGTCCCGCGCGGGAAGGCGTGGGGTTCGACCGGAAATTCATTCGCGGCGATCCCGGCATAGGCGGCAGTCAGCTCCATCAGCGTCATCACCGAAGTGCCGAGCGCGAGGCTGGGATCTCCCTCTGCCATCGGCGCGGTGATGCCGAGCGCGCGGGCCTGGGCGATCACCTTGTCGCTGCCCACCGCCTGAAACAGCCGGAACGCTGCGACATTGCTCGACCGTGCAAAGGCATCTTCAAGCGTGATCTGATCGGAATAGCGCCCGGCAGCGTTTTTGGGGCGGTAGCTGCCTTGGGTGATTTCGGTGTTGGGGATGGTGTCATCAGGCTCCCACCCGGCTTCGAGCGCGGCGAGATAGACGAAGGTCTTGAAGGTTGATCCCGGCTGGCGGCGCGCCTGCGTGACCCGGTTGAATGATGATTTGCCGTAGTCGCGCCCGCCCACCATCGCCACGACTTCGCCATTGCGGCGCATCGCCACCAAGCCAACCTGCGCTCCGCCAAGCGGCGCACGCGCTACCACGCGGTTGGCAAGCGCCTGAAGCCGCGCATCGAGCGTGGTGGTCAGCACCTGCCTTGAATAGCTCGCCTCCATCCCCTCACGCGCCAGCGGCAGCGCCCAATCGGCAAAATAGGTGCCGGTCGGCAGGTTATCGTCACGGGTGCGCACATCGATGCGGGGATCGGGTAGCGCCTTGGCCTCAGCCGCCGTCAGATAGCCTTCCTCGACCATCGCGCCGACCACCAGATCCATCCGCGCGCGCGCCTTGTCGTAATGCCGCGTCGGGGCATAGCGCGACGGTGCCTGCAACAATCCCGCCAGCATCGCCGCCTGTTCGGGGCGCAGCTTTTCGGGCTGGCGGTAGAAATAGTGCAAGGAGGCGGCGCGCAGGCCATATTGATTGTCACCGAAATAGGCGTTCGACAGATAGCGTTCGAGGATTTCGTCCTTGGTCAGCCACCCTTCCAGCCAGAACGCGATCAACGCCTCGCGCGCCTTGCGGCTGAGGCTTTGTTCAGGCGTGAGGAAGGTGAATTTCGCCAGCTGCTGGGTGATGGTCGATCCGCCGCCATATCCCGTCCACACCGCCCGCGCGATACTGCGCGGGTCGATGCCCCAGTGGGTGTAGAACCGGCGGTCTTCGATGGCGATGAAGGCCTGTGTGACGTGCGGCGGCAGGTCGGCGACCTTGACCGGGGCTTCAACCACTGCGCCGCTACGCGCAATCGGCGTGCCATCGCTGGCGAGCAACGTAACCTGCGGCGGGGCGATGGGTTCAAGGCTTTTGGATAGCGGCGCGGTGGTGGCAAGCCAGCCGATCAGCAGCACGAACAGCGCGAGGCTGGCCAGAATGCCGCGCCCCGTCCACCACAGTTTGGAGCGCGCGCGCCAGTAATCGCGCTGCCACCAGCGCCGACGGCGGCGCTCCTCAACCTCAACCGCCGCATCGATGTGATCCAGCCGCGCATCCCACGCATCGAAATCAGGCTTGGCCGAGACGCGCGGGCGCGGTGCATCGTCGTCATCATCATCAATCGGGCGCATCGATTCGTACAGCGGGTAGAACCCGGCAGGCGCATCGTCCCGACCGCGATCAGCCCTGGCCCGCGGGCCTTTCCAGAATCGGTCGAACAGCTCCATGTTGTCGCTGTATTATCAGCCTATGACACTGCGGGGCAAGCGGCTTGCTTAACGCTTCTTCGCCGCGCCTTCGGGCAGGTCTTCGCCGAACACGCGCTGGTAATATTCGGCCACCAGCGTGCGTTCCGCCTCGTCACATTTGTTGAGGAAGCTGAGCCGGAACGAGAAACCCACCGACCCGAAGATTTCTGCGTTCTGCGCCCAGGTGATGACCGTGCGCGGGCTCATGACGGTCGAAATGTCGCCGTTGATAAAGCCTTGGCGGGTTAGTTCGGCCACCTTGACCATGTCGGCGATCAGCTTGTCATCCGCCTCAGGCGTTTTGGTTTTGACGATTTGCTGTTCCACCTCGGGCGCGAGGTAATTCAACGCCACCACGATGTTCCAGCGGTCCATCTGCGCCTGATTGATCGCCTGCGTGCCGTGATACAGCCCGCTGGTATCGCCAAGGCCCACGGTATTGGTGGTGGCGAACAGCCGGAACCACGGGTTGGGCGTGATCACGCGGTTCTGATCGAGCAGCGTCAACCGGCCATCGAATTCCAGAATCCGCTGGATCACGAACATCACATCGGGCCGCCCGGCGTCATATTCGTCAAAGGTCAGCGCCACCGGGTGCTGCAACGCCCACGGCAGGATACCTTCCTTGAATTCAGTGACTTGCAGCCCATCCTTCAACACGATCGCATCGCGCCCGATCAGGTCGATGCGGCTGATATGCGCATCAAGGTTCACCCGGATGCTCGGCCAGCCGAGCCGGGCTGCGACCTGTTCGATATGGGTCGATTTGCCGGTGCCGTGATAGCCCTGCACCATCACCCGCCGGTTATGCGCAAAGCCCGCAAGAATCGCCAGCGTGGTGTCCGGATCGAACACATAGGAATCGTCAATCTCGGGCACGTGCTCGCTCAGATGCGAGAAGGCGGGCACCTGCCAATCGACATCGATACCGAACGTCTCGCGGACGTTGACGGTGGTATCGGGCTGAGCCGGAAGGGCGGTATCGCCGGTGACATTGTTCTTGGAATGTGCAGTCATCGTGCCGTCCGGTTAGAACGCATGGGCGCGGCCTGCAAGCGGTGGTTTGCCAATAAGGGCTGGCAATCTGGGCAAGCGCGTTTCCCTCCGCAACGCTTCACGCCTATAGCGGACGCCATGCTCGATCCGGTCGAATCGCTGCGTTTGAAACTGGTGTCGCAAGTGCGCGGGGTGTTCCACGATGTGAGCAAGGGGCAGACGCCGACCCCGCCTTCGGACGATGCGCTGTTCGCGCGCGATACCCCGATCCGGCTGGTGCACGCCGATATCGTCGGGATGATGACCGGCGGAGTGCGCGCGCTGCTGTTGCAAATGCTCCACCCGCACGCGCTGCAAGGGGTGCTGGATCATTCCAATTTTCGCGAAGATATGCACGGGCGGTTGCAACGCACCGCGCGGTTTATTGCGGTGACGACCTTCGGCCACCGTGATGATGCGATGGCGGCGATTGACCGGGTGAACCGTATTCATGCGAAGGTCGGCGGCACCCTTCCCGATGGCTCGCCTTATGAAGCGACCAACCCGCGCACGCTGGCGTGGGTGCACGTGACCGAGGCGCAGAGCTTCCTTGCCGGCTATCTGCGCCATGTCCGCCCCGATATGCAGGGCGCGCAGCAGGACGAATATTACCGTCAGTTTGCGGTGATCGCCCGCGCATTGGGGGCCGATCCGGTGCCCGAAACCCGCGCCGAGGCCGAGGCGATTTTCCGTGAGTTGCGCCATGATCTGAACGCTTCACCCGCCGCGCGCGAGGTGGCGCAGCTTGTCCTGACCCAGCGCCCTAAAGGCACGCCGCTCGCCGTGCAGACGGTGATGACTGCGGATGCTGTGGCGATGCTGCCCGATTGGGCGCGCACCATGTTGCGGCTGCAACGCCCGCTGCTGACCGCAATTCCGGCACGCGCCGCAACATGGGGCATGGGCCGGACATTGCGCTGGGCGTTCCGGCAGAATGCGCCGTCGCAGCCCTAAGTCAACGCCGCGCTTTTCCTGAGCAGTTGATAGGCGTCCACCACCGCGTTCAGCCGCGCTTCGTGCCGCCGGTCGCCACCGTTGCGATCGGGGTGATAGCGCCGCACCAGTTCGGAATAGCGCCGCCTGAGCCGGGTGCGGTCAGTATCTGAACCCAGCCCCATGGTTTCCAGCGCCTGCGCTTCCTCACGCGAAAACCTGCCCGACGCGGCCATCTGACCCTCGCGTTCAGCACGGCTGCGGATGCCGCGTGCGCGCGCCGCGATGGCGTCCAGCGGATCGGCATAATCCGCCCAGCGCGGCACACCGTCCACCCCCGCATCGGGGCGAAAGGTGCGCGATTCAGTGCGCCACCCGGCAATCGGTGATTGGGCGGCGATGATTTCCTCGGCGCTCATGCCGTCAAACCAGTCATATCCCGCATTGAATTCGCGCACATGATCAAGGCAGAACCAGCGCCATTCGCCCGGCCCGTCAAAGCCATTGGGGCGGCGACCGGGTGCGCGAAATTCGCCCGCCTCGTGGCAACCCGGCGCTTCACATTGTTCCTGCGCGCGCTCGACGCGGCCATGAAACCGCGATGAAGGTTTGGGGCGTGACGACATAGGGCTTGAGAATGGCGATCCTGCCCCCAAGTTCCAAGCCATAATCGCGCCGCCATGCCTGCGAAAAAGGAAAGCCTTGATGACCGGAACCGTTGCCGCCGAAATGCACTCCCTGCTGACCGAGGCATTTGCCCCGACACGGCTTGCCATCATCAATGATAGCGCCAAGCATCACGGCCATAGCGGCGATGACGGGTCGGGCGAATCGCATTTCACCATCGAAATCGAAGCGGCGGCGTTTGCCCCGATGAACCGCCTTGCCCGCCAGCGCGCGGTGATTGCGGCGTTGGGCGATATCGTCGGCGGGCGGGTTCATGCGGTGGCGATCAAGGCGGGCGTGCCTGCCGAATGAGCGCGGGCCCGGTATTGCGCCTGCGCCGCGCGGCGCGGCTGATCGTGCTCGACGCACAAGGCCGCGCGCTAATGTTCCGTTACGACGTGCCGGGCAGGCCGCCGTTCTGGGTGACAGCAGGCGGTGAATGCGAAGCGGATGAAACGTTCGACGATGCAGCGCGGCGCGAATTGTTCGAGGAAACCGGCATCATTGCCGATCCGGGGCCGCAAATCGCGCAGATGACACCGCAATTCATCACGGTTCAGGGCGAACCGGTGCAGGCCGACGAACGCTTCTATCTCGTCCGCGTGGCCGAAGCGCGGATCGACACCAGCCGCCACACTGCCACCGAACAGGCGATGATGACCCAGCACCGCTGGTTCACCCGCGAAGAGCTTGCCCACTGGCCCGAAGCGGTGTTTCCTGCCAATATCATCGCCATGATCGAGCAGGAACAACACCCATGATCACGCAGACCATCACCCCCGTCACCCATGATCTGGGCGCGTTTGAGGTGCGGCGCGTGCTGCCTTCGCGCGCGCGATCGATGGTGGGGCCGTTCATCTTTGTCGATCAGTTCGGCCCGGCCAATCTGACCGGCGACGGCATGAATGTCCGCCCGCATCCGCATATCAACCTTGCCACAGTGACATGGCTGTTCGACGGCGCGATTGACCACCGTGACAGCCTTGGCAGTTTTGCCACGATCCGCCCCGGACAGGTCAACCTGATGACCGCAGGGCGCGGGATCGTGCATTCCGAACGCAGCCCCAAGGCGGAATTGGCGACCAATCCGGGGATGTTCGGAATGCAGACATGGCTCGCCCTGCCTGACGGGCGCGAGGAGATCGACCCGGCGTTCGAGGCCGTGACCGATCTCCCCGTGGTTGCCGATAACGGCGCCAAGGCATGGGTCATCATGGGCAAATTGTGGGGCGCGCGTGCCCCCACCACTACCCACGCCGCGACGATCTATGCCGAGATTGTGCTGGAGCCCGGCGGATCGATCCCGCTGGATGCCGATGCCGACGAACGCGCGGTGATGTTGGTGAGCGGCGACGCCAGTGTCGATGGCGTCGCGCTTGAACGATACCAGCTGGCCGTGCTCGCACCGAGCGCGGCGATGCGGTTGGCCAGCGATAACGGCGGGCGGGTGATGCTGCTCGGCGGTGAGGCTTTCGCTACCAAGCGTCACGTCTTCTGGAACTTCGTCAGCTCTGATCGCGAACGGATCAATCAGGCCAAGGACGATTGGCGCGCGGGCCGTTTTCCAAAGGTGCCGGGCGACGAAGACGAATTTATCCCCTTGCCCGAAAAGCCCAACACCGCCAGCTATCCCTGAACGCATATTCGGGAGAGAGCTGGCATGGATTATTCGGGCAAGGTGGCGTGGATCACCGGGGCATCATCGGGGATCGGCGCGGCGCTGGCGCGCGAATTGGCGGCGCGCGGCGCGCATGTGGTGCTGTCAGGCCGCGATGAAGCACGGCTGGCCGAGGTTGCGGCGGACTGCGGAGAAAGCCTGCTGCTGCCCTTCGATGTGCGCGACGATGCCGCGCTGGCAGATGCCACCGCAAAAGCCATCGCGTGGAAAGGCGGGGTCGACATCGCCTTTGCCAATGCCGGGGTTTCCCAACGCAGCCGCGCATTGAACACCGATATGCAGGTTTATCGTGACATCATCGCGATTGATCTGACCGCACAGATTGCCTTTTCCCAAGGGTTGATCGGCCACATGGCAGAGCGCGGCTCTGGCGCGCTGGGGTTCATCTCATCCATCGCGGGCAAGGTCGGTGTGCCGATGCGCACCGCCTATTGCGCGGCGAAGTTCGGGCTTGCGGGCTATGCCGATGCGCTGCGGGCCGAACTGTCGCAGTCGGGCGTC
Organism: Porphyrobacter sp. MBR-155; assembly: GCF_040547625.1. Classification (NCBI taxonomy): domain Bacteria; kingdom Pseudomonadati; phylum Pseudomonadota; class Alphaproteobacteria; order Sphingomonadales; family Erythrobacteraceae; genus Porphyrobacter; species Porphyrobacter sp. MBR-155. Next base: position 262,679 of record NZ_JBEPQB010000002.1, on the reverse strand, counting down.
TCCGTTCACACGATCTACCCCGGATCGGTCGCCACCAATGTCTCGCGCAATGCGCTGACTGGCGCGGGCGAGGCGCGTGGGCGCAGCGACAAGGCGATCGACGAAGGCATCCCTGCTGAGGTCGCCGCGCGCCAAATGCTCGACGGGATCGCGGCTGGGCAGCGCGAAATCATCATCGCCGAGGGCGCGGAACAGGCGATGGGCGAATTGCGCCGCACGCCCGATACTTTGTTCGATTCTGTCGCAGGGATGGTCGCGGCTGGCTACATGGACAAGATGGAGCAAGGCTGATGCATTTTGATCTCAAGCGCGTGGCCCTGCCCAACGGCATTCACCTTAACGTGGTGGACGAAGGCCCAGTCGATGCACCGGTGCTGATCTTCCTCCACGGCTTTCCCGAAAGCCACCGCACCTGGCGACATCAGATCGCGCATTTCAAGGATCGGTTCCGCTGCATCGCCCCCGATCAGCGCGGCTATCGCGGATCGTCAAAGCCGCAGGATGTGGCCGCCTATACGCCGGACAAGCTGATCGGCGATGTGTTCCTGTTGGCGGACGCGCTGGGGATCGGCAGCTTTACCATCGTTGGCCACGATTGGGGCGGTGCGATTGCCTGGGGTGTGGCGCTGGGCGGGCAGCACGCGCGGGTGAACAAGGCGGTGATCGCCAACGCCCCGCACCCCTCGATCTTTCAGCGCCTGCTCTACACCCACCCCGGCCAGCGCGCGGCGAGCCAGTATATCCGCGGGTTTCGCGATCTCGCCAATGATGCGCTGGTCGAGGAGCACGGCCTCACCGGATTGCTGCTGAAGGAGGTCAAATGGGATCGCCCATCCGCCATGGAGCCAGAGGAACGCGAAGCTTTGTTGCTGGATTGGCAGAACCGCGATGCCGCCTTCGGGATGCTCAATTACTACCGTGCCAGCCCGATTGACGTGCCACTGATGGATGCGCCGTTTGAAGTTCCCGCAGGCTACACCCCGCCCGCCTTGCCCAAACTCACAATCCCGACTCTGGTGATCTGGGCGCTCGATGACCTCGCTCTGCCGCCGGAAAACCTTGATGGGTTGGAGGATATCATCGACCCGCTGACCATCGTGCAGGTTCCTGATTGCGGGCATTTCGTTCCTTGGGAAGCGCCAGAGGCAGTGAATGCGGCGATTGAGGCGTTTCTGGCGGGTTAAGCGCCCACCAGCCACTCCACATCCGCGCCGTGTGGATGCGACCACGTCAGCTGCGTTTCCTCACCCCCGCCGGGCCAATATTGCACCGTCAGCTTGTGGCGGTGAACGGAGCGATCAGCCTCAACCATGATCCACGCCAGCGGGCGCTCGCTGGTCGCGCGCGCACCCGCTGCCGCCATCGCCGCCGTTACCCGCACCTGTTGATCGGCTGGGACATATTGCCAGACAATCGAATGCATCAGCACCCGCGTTTCGCCGCTGGCTTGCGGCTTGGCCAGTTCGGCCTCGACGAAATCGGCGGCATTCATTGGCACCAGATCGGGCTTGCGCTGGTGGGCGGCCTGGATCGCGGCATCCATCCGTTCAAACCGGATGGTGTGTTCCGGCCAGATATAGGCCTTTAATCGCAGCGCCTGCGCGGGATCGGTCAGATCGACCGGAGCGACATCGCAGCCTTTGGTGGAGACAATGGCGATGTTGCGTTGCGGCGGCGGCGAGCCATGCCATTGCGGGGCGAAGTGGATCACCGCATCATCCGGCCCCACCATCACCCCGCCCAGATCATAGGAATAGCGATCCAGCATCAGGTTGATCCCGGCGCTCGACCCGATTTCAAGGCATTGGAAGCGCGGCGGCAGGCCTTGATCGGCGAGCCACAGCATCGCGGCGATAAAATTGGCTGATCGCCCGGCCTCATTGGTCTGCGGTGGGCCATCGAGCCACGGAAGCAACGCGGCTTCGTGCGCCCGTATAACCGCGCCGATAATCGCCGCGTCATCGGCATTTTCGCCGCGATAGATCGGGGCCAGTTCGGGTGCAGCGCCGGACAGGTGGAGCGCGTGGATGCCCCCTGCTACCCGCAATGACAGCGCATCAGCCAGCGGCGCACCCTGCCAACCCCGGATGCGCGCCAACAGCACGCTTGCCGCGTCAGTTTCCAGAACGGCTGCGATCCCCGCCACCACCCGCGCAGTGATCGGCGCGCCCGCGTGCTGGCAATAGGCGACCTGATTCGAAAACGCGGTCGCCACCGCGCCCGGCCCGGCGGTGTTCATATCGACGAATTCATACGCCGGACGATCCGCCGAATTGCCCATTCCCATTGCCCTTTCGCCGCCTCGCCCTTAAGTGCGCCCACGATCATGAACACGAATGACATCCACGACAATCCCGGACAGCTCACCTTCGCTGTCCCCAAGGGCCGCATTCTTGATGAAGCGCTGCCCGTGATGGCGCGCGCCGGGGTGGAGCCTGCTGCGGACTTCCACGATCCCAAAAACCGTGCGCTGGCGTTTGCCACCAACCGCGCGGATATGCGGTTAATCCGGGTGCGCGCGTTCGATGTCGCGACCTTTGTGGCGCACGGCGCGGCGCAGGTCGGGATTGTCGGGTCGGACGTGATCGAAGAATTCGACTACGCCGATCTTTACGCGCCGGTCGATCTTGGCATCGGTCTGTGCCGCCTGTCGGTGGCGCGGCTGGCCAGCGACATGGATGAACCGGGCAGCGTCAGCCACCTGCGCGTCGCCACCAAATACCCCAACCTTACCCGCCGCCATTTTGAGGCTGCGGGCGTGCAGGCTGAATGCGTCAAGCTGAACGGCGCGATGGAACTGGCCCCTTCGCTCGGGCTGGCGCGGCAGATTGTCGATCTTGTCTCAACCGGCAAGACGCTGAAGGAAAACGGGTTGGTGGAAACCGACGTGATTATCGAAATTTCGGCCCGCCTGATCGTCAACCGCACCGCCTTGAAAACCGATCCGCGCGTTGCCGAACTGGTCGCCGCGTTTCGCCGTGACGCGGAACAGCGCAGTGCGAAGGCCGCAGCATGACCGCGCTTCTTTCCTCCCTCCAGCCTGATTTCACCGCGAGGTTCGACCGTATCGTCGATGCCCGGCGGGAATCCGATAGTGCGGTTGCGGGGCAAGTCACCGACATCCTGCGCACCGTGAAGCAGCGCGGCGATGCGGCGGTGGCTGAATTTACCCAGCGCTTTGATGGCTATGCGCTGGCTGAGGATGCCGATTGGTCGATTTCGCGTGATCAGTGCGAGCAGGCCTATAGTGATCTGGCACCTGATCTGCGCGATGCGCTCGAACTCGCTGCGGCACGCATCCGCAGCTATCACGAGGCTCAGCTGCCGGAAGACCGCGATTATGTGGACGCAGCCGGTGTCCGGCTGGGGGCGATCTGGCGGCCGGTGGATGCGGCAGGCTTATATGTTCCAGGCGGGCGCGCGGCCTATCCTTCGTCGCTGCTGATGAATGCGATTCCCGCCCGCGTTGCCGGGGTGGAACGGCTGGTGGTGGTCACGCCCACGCCCAAAGGCAATGCCAACCCTCTGGTGCTTGCTGCGGCGCATATCGCAGGCGTGGACGAAATCTGGCGTATCGGCGGGGCGCAAGGCGTGGGCGCGCTGGCCTATGGCACCGACCGGATTCGCCCGGTCGATGTCATCACCGGCCCCGGCAATGCCTGGGTGGCCGAAGCAAAGCGTCAACTGTTCGGCGTGGTCGGGATCGATATGGTCGCTGGCCCGTCGGAAATCCTCGTCATTGCCGATGCCAAGAACGATCCCGACTGGATCGCGGCCGACCTGTTGAGTCAGGCCGAACACGATCCGACTTCGCAATCGATCCTGATCACCGATGATGCCGGATACGCGCGGCAGGTCGAAGACCGCATTGACGTGCAGATTGCTGGACTCGCCACCGGCAAAACCGCGCGCGCCAGCTGGGACGCGCATGGAGTGATCATCGTCGTCAATGATCTGCTGGCCGAAGCCCCCGCGCTCGCCAACCGGCTGGCCGCCGAACACGTCGAACTCGCGGTTGATAATCCAGAGGCGTTGATGCGCCAGATCCACCACGCGGGCAGCATCTTCCTTGGCCGGATGACCCCCGAAGCGGTCGGCGATTATGTCGCCGGGCCGAACCACGTATTGCCCACCGGGCGGCGCGCGCGTTTTTCCAGCGGGCTTTCGGTGCTCGATTTCATGAAGCGCACCAGCTTTCTCGGACTGGATGATGCCTCCTTTGCCGCCATCGCCCCCGCCGCTGCCACGCTTGCCCATGCCGAAGGGTTGCCCGCCCATGCCAAGTCGGTGGAATTGAGGATCAAATGAACAGTCCCGCCCGAGACCCCCAACGTTCTCGCGCCCGCTCCGCCGCGCGGCTCGCCGCCGTGCAGGCGCTGTATCAGCAGCACATGGAAGGCACCGCGCTCGCCAAGCTGCTCGATGAATTTCACCAGCACCGGCTGGGCCGCACGATTGACGATGACGCCTTCGACGATGCGGAATATGCCGATGCCGAAGTGCCGTTCTTCGACGATGTGGTGCGCGGCGTGGACGCACGGCGCGACGAAATCGACACCGTGCTGAGCGGCAAACTCGCCGCCGGGTGGAGCCTCACGCGGCTCGACAAGGCCATGCTGCAAGTGCTGCGCGCAGGCACCTATGAACTGCTCGCCCGCCAGGATGTGCCGACTGCGGTGGCAATCAGCGAATATGTCGATGTCGCCAAGGCGTTCTTCGATGATGGGCAGGCGAAATTTGTGAACGGCGTGCTCGATGCCGTGGCCAAGGATGCGCGCGCAGGCTAATCCGCCGTTCATGGCCATGAACGAACCCGAATTCATCGCCGCCTTGCGCAGGCTGCCGCTGCACCCCGGCGCGCGCAATCTGGAAGATGATTGCGCGTTGATCACCATTGGCGATGAAACGCTGGTCATCAATCACGAGATGATGGCCGAGGGCACCCATTTCCGGCCCGATGCCGATATGGCCGATGTCGCGTGGAAACTGGTCGCCACCAACCTCTCCGACCTCGCGGCCAAAGGCGCAGAGCCTGTGGGCGTGCTGCTCGGCCACTCGCTTGGGCGCGATGATGTGCGGTTTCTGCAAGGCCTCAAGGAAGCATTGCAGGCTTTTAACGTGCCGCTGCTGGGCGGCGATACGGTGGCAGCGACCGGGGCCAGCACTTTTGCCATGACCGCGATTGGCCGTGCGACCCACCATCCTGTGCCTGCGCGCCGCGGCGCAAAGCTGGGCGATGCCGTCTACGTCACTGGCACCATCGGGCGCGCGATGCTGGGGTTTGAAGGCGCGGCCTATCACCGCGCTGCGTTTGACCGGCCAGAACCGCGCCTTGCCGAGGGTCTGGCGCTCGCCCCGCTGGTCAGTGCGATGATGGATGTGTCCGACGGGCTGCTGCTCGATTGCTGGCGAATGGCGAGCCTTAATGGCGTCACCTTCGCGATTGATCCTGACGCGGTGCCGGTGGCCGATTACGCCCGCCGTGATGAATGTATGCGCTGGGGCGATGATTACGAACTGCTGTTCACCGCCGCGCCCGATGCCGCGATTCCGGTCGCCGCGAGCCGCATCGGAAACGTGGTTGCCGCTGGTCTTGCGCCTTTGGTGCTGGGAGAAAACGCATTCCCCACCGCCGATAACCTTGGTTACTGGCACGGTTAGCGCCAGTTCTGCCGCGCAACTATGCTGAAAGCGGCGTAAAACCGTGCACCCGGCGGCGTGGAGGCTTGCCACCCATCGCTGAGTGCCTATGAATACCGGCGCTGCGCCCACGGGATCAATCGCGGCGCACGTTTCCCGCGCGGAAATAATAAAACGAGAGGGGATTACTCGTGAATTTATTGCTCATTTCAATTGGGCTGGGGCTGCTTGCCATTGTCTATGGCTTCATCACCAGCCGTCAGGTGCTCGGCGCAGATGCCGGCAACGCCAAAATGCAGGAAATCGCCGCCGCCATTCAGGAAGGCGCGCAAGCTTACCTGAAACGCCAATATACCGCGATTGCGGTGGTCGGCGTGATCGTGGCGGTGATCGTCGCTGTTACGCTGGGGACGATCCCGGCGGTCGGCTTTATCATCGGCGCGGTGTTGTCGGGCGTGGCGGGCTTCATCGGTATGAACGTGTCGGTGCGTTCCAACGTGCGCACCGCTGCGGCGGCGATGACCGGGCTGCAACAGGGCCTGACGCTGGCGTTCCGCGCGGGCGCTATCACCGGGATGCTGGTGGCGGGTTTGGCGCTGCTCGCGATTGCGGTGTTCTTCTGGTATCTCACCGGCCCGGCGGGTCTGGCGGCCGATAGCCGTCCGGTCGTGATCGGCCTCACCGCATTGGCGCTGGGCGCATCGCTGGTATCGATCTTCGCACGGCTTGGCGGGGGCATCTTCACCAAGGCAGCTGACGTCGGCGCCGATCTGGTCGGCAAGGTCGAAGCGGGCATCCCCGAAGATGACCCACGCAACCCTGCCGTGATCGCCGATAACGTGGGCGACAACGTGGGTGACTGCGCCGGGATGGCGGCTGACCTGTTCGAAACCTACGTGGTGACTGTGGGCGCCACCATGGTGCTGACGGCGCTGCTGATGAGCGGCGCAGAAAACCTCGCCACGTTGATGGCGCTGCCGCTGCTGATTGGCGGCGTGTGCATCGTCACCTCGATCATCGGCACCTACTTCGTCCGCCTTGGCGGCGGGACGAACATCATGGGCGCGATGTACAAGGGCTTTCTGGTCACTGCCGTCTTGTCGGTTCCGGCAATCTGGTGGGCGATCAGCTATTCGCTGGGCGACATGGAAGGCGCGATTGCAGGGCAGGCCTTTAATGGCCGCACGCTGTTCTATTGCGGGTTCCTGGGTCTGGTCATCACCGGCCTGATCATCTGGATCACCGAGTATTACACCGGCACCAATTACCGCCCGGTGCGATCCATCGCCAAGGCTTCGGAAACGGGCCACGGCACCAACGTGATCCAGGGTCTGGCGATCAGCATGGAATCGACCGCGCTGCCGACACTGGTTATCTGCGCAGGGATCGTCATCGCCTATCAACTCGCTGGCCTGATGGGGATCGCCTATGCTGCCACATCGATGCTGGCGCTGGCGGGCATGGTCGTTGCGCTGGACGCCTATGGCCCCGTGACCGACAATGCCGGCGGGATCGCCGAAATGGCCGGGCTGGACGATAGCGTGCGCGAAAAGACCGATGCGCTTGACGCGGTGGGCAACACCACCAAGGCCGTGACCAAGGGCTATGCCATCGGTTCGGCCGGACTTGCCGCACTTGTGCTGTTCGCCACCTACACCGCCGACCTGCGAGAGCTGTTCGAAGGTGTGACGGTCGATTTCAGCCTCGAAAACCCCTACGTCATCGTCGGGCTGCTGCTCGGCGCGTTGCTGCCATATCTGTTCGGCGCAATGGGCATGACGGCAGTGGGCCGCGCGGCGGGCGAAGTGGTGAAGGACGTGCGCGACCAGTTCGCCAAGAACCCCGGCATCATGACCTTCGAAACCAAACCCGACTACGCCCGCACGGTCGATCTTGTCACCAAGGCGGCGATCAAGGAAATGATCATCCCGTCGTTGCTGCCTGTGGCGGCACCGATTGTGGTCTATTTCGTGATCACTGCGGTGGCCGGACAGGCCAATGGCTTTGCCGCGTTGGGCGCACTGCTTCTCGGCGTGATCGTGGGCGGGCTGTTTGTTGCCATCTCGATGACCTCAGGCGGCGGCGCGTGGGACAATGCCAAGAAATACATCGAAGACGGCAACCACGGCGGAAAGGGTTCCGAAGCCCACAAGGCTGCGGTGACCGGCGATACGGTGGGCGATCCTTACAAGGACACGGCTGGCCCGGCGGTCAACCCGATGATCAAGATCACCAACATCGTAGCGCTGCTGTTGCTCGCGGCGCTGGCGGCGGGCTGATCGTCACACACTGATTAAAATTAGAACTTAATACCCCGCCGGGAGCAATTCCGGCGGGGTTTATTTTTGCCCCGCCCCTGTCCCCGCATCGGACAGCCCCCTGCGCCGCTGAGGCTTTGTTAATCGCCTTGTGACATATCCCTGCCCAAAGCACGGATCGGCGCGCGCATACGGGGTTAACGGCAATGGACATGGCACTGGCGAGCGATTTTCGTATCCCTTCGCCAAGCGGCATCTCCGCGCCCCCGCGCGATGGCGAATTGCGCCTGCTGACCGTCAACGACATCGCACTGCCCGCCTTTCTCGCAGAGTGGGAACAATTGGTGGCGCAGGCGTGCGAACCAAACCCGTTTTTTGAACCGTGGTTCCTGCTGCCTTCGCTGCGGCAATGGGCAACGGCGGGGCAGGTCGTGATCAAGGCGTGGTATCGCGATGGAGAGCTGCGTGGGTTGCTGCCGATCATGCGTAGCGCGAATTATTACAGCCACCGAACTCCTCATGCGGCTGGCTGGCTGCACGCCAACGCCTTTTGCGGAACGCCGCTGATCGCAGCAGGCCACGAAGACGCATTCTGGCACGCCTTGCTCACGCATTTTGACCGCTCGCCGCGCCGAACGCTGTTTCTGCATCTGCCCAAATTGCCTGCCGATGGCCCCGCCCACGCCGCGCTTGATCGGGTTTTATCTGCCAGCGGGCGCGCGCATTACATCGTCGCCGAGGAAAGCCGCGCCTTGCTGAGCGGTGACACCAATGCCGAAGCCTATCTCGCGCAGGCCATGAGCGCGAAGAAACGCAAGGAATTGCGCCGCCAGCACAATCGGCTGGCTGAAGAAGGCGCGCTGACGTTTGATCGGTGCGCGGATGCAGATGGCCTTGCCGAATGGATTGCAGAATTCCTGACGCTCGAAGCCGCCGGGTGGAAGGGCGCCGCCGGATCAGCCCTCGCCAGCGCACCCGAAACCCGCGACTTCTTCACGCAGGCATTGGAAGGCGCGGCTGCGTCGGGCCGACTTGAACGACTGGCGCTCAGGCTTGATGGGCGGGCGATTGCGATGCTGGTGAACCTCGTCACCCCGCCGGGTGCCTACAGCTTCAAGACCGCGTTCGATGAAGATTACGCGCGCTTCTCGCCCGGAATGCTGGTGCAACTGGAAAACCTCACGCTGATCGAACGTCCCGATATTCACTGGGCCGATAGCTGCGCGGTGGAGGGCCACCCGATGATCGAACGCCTGTGGCGCGATAAACGCCGCATGGTCAGCCGCAATATCGCCATCGGCGGGCCGCTGCGCCGCGCGCTGTTCCGCCTGCTGATGGCCTACGAAACCCGCACCCGAACCGCCAACCAGACGAGCACCCGATGAACGCCCCTGCCCACTTCACCGACGCAGCCACTGCCCCGGTGTTTGACGATGCCGCGCGCCAGCGGTTCGCTGCGCATTATCCCGAAACCCCGCATGTCCTGCGCCACGCGCTCACCGCCCACCCGCTGCTGGAAATCGAGGCGCTGGCGCAGCTGGCAGAGCGCCTGCCGATCGCATCGGTTGAATATAATCGCGGCGATCTGCCGATCGGGGTGGATGGCAAGCCGGGTTCCAACGGCCTCACCATCGCCGAAACCATCCGCCGGGTGGCCGAGGCGGAAAGCTGGGCGGTGCTCAAGAATATCGAACAGGTGCCCACCTACCGCGACCTGCTGATCGGCCTGCTCGATGAAATCCGTCCCGAAATCGAGGCTGCGACCGGCGCGATGCTGACCCCGCAGGGGTTCATCTTTGTTTCCAGCCCCAATTCGGTCACGCCCTATCACTTTGATCCGGAACACAACATCCTGCTGCAAATCCGTGGCAGCAAGGTGATGACGCAGTTCCCGGCGGGTGACACGCGGTTCGTGCCGGATGAAGCGCACGAAACCTATCACGCAGGCGGCCCGCGCGAATTGAAATGGGATGACAGCTTTCTTGGCCACGGGCGCGAATTCCCGCTTAGCCCCGGCGATGCGCTGTTCGTGCCGGTGATGGCACCGCATTTCGTCAAGAACGGCCCCGCCCCGTCGGTCTCGCTGTCGATCACCTGGCGCAGCGAATGGAGTTACCGTGAAAGCGACGCGCGCATCCTCAACGCGATGTTGCGCGCGCGCGGGTTTGCCCCGCAAGCGCCGGGTCGCTGGCCGCAGCAAAACTATGCGCGCGCCTATACGTTCCGGATCATGCGCAAGCTGGGGTTGACCGGCACGTAAGCGCCACGCATGGCCCCGTGTCATGACTGACACGCCAACCAACGCCGACCTTGTCGCTGACCTGATCCGCCTGCTTACCGTCGAACAGCGCGCTGCCGATATCTACACCGGGCCGCCGCAGACCGACGGGATTGGCCGGGTGTTCGGCGGGCAGGTGCTCGCACAGGCGTTGCAGGCGGCGCAAGCGAGCATCACCGATGGCAAGGCTGCCCATTCGTTGCACGCCTATTTCCTGCGCGGCGGGCGTGAGGGTTCGGCAATCGAATACCGGATCGAACGCGATTTTGACGGGCGCAGCTTTGCCAATCGCCGGGTGGTGGCATCGCAGCAGAACGATGACGGCACCTCGTCGCCGATCCTCAACCTCACCGCCAGTTTTCAACTGCCCGAAGACGGGTTGGAGCACATCGATTCGCCGATGCCCGATGTCGCCCTGCCCGATGATCTGCGCCCCGACATCGAAATGCGCCGCGAAATCGCGGAAAGTTGGGGTGACAATCTGAACGAGGTTCAGCGCCGCCTGATGCTGCGCCCGCGTGCCATCGAAATGCGCACGATTGACCGCCTCCACTGGATGAGCAGCGAACCCCGCGCGCCCCGCGCCCACAGCTGGTTCCGGGTCGCCGCGCCGATCACCGGGGCCGATGACACGCCCGAACTGCACCGCGCGATCATCACCTATGCCAGCGATTACACCCTGCTCGGCACCAGCGCGCTGCCGCATGGGTTAAGCTGGATGCGAGATGAGCTGGTCGGCGCGAGCCTTGACCATGCGATCTGGTTTCACCGCGATGCGCGCGCCGACGAATGGCTGCTCTACGCCACCGACGCGCCGTGGTCAGGCAGCGGGCGCGGGTTCAACCGCGGGCGGATATTCAACCTCGCGGGGGAATTGGTGGCCAGCGTCGCGCAGGAAGGCATGATGCGGCGGAGAGTGAAGGGCTGACCTGACAACGACCCGTTCGCCCTGAGCTTGTCGAAGGGCTGCTTTTTCTTTGCGAGGATCGCGCTGCATTCGAAGAGAAGGACGGCCCTTCGACAAGCTCAGGGCGAACGGAGTTTGTCGAAAAGTTGCCGTCCCTAACCTAATGCGCCAACAAAATCGGCATCTGCGGTTCGCTGATCATCCGCCGCGTCACCCCGCCCAGCAGCATTTCCGCCAGCCGCGAATGGCCATAGGCGCCCATCACCATCAGCCCGCATTCGCGCAGTTGCGCCGCCGAAAACAGCGTGTCGGAAATCTTCGCGTCCCCACGCGGGATTTCCACGATCTCGCAATCGATCCCGTGGCGGCTGAGATATTTCGCGCCTTCAGTCGAAGGGAAATCAAACCGCGTCTTTTCCGAAGGTTCGGCAACGCTGGCGAGCGTTACTTTGGACGAACAGGCAAGCAGCGGCACCGCCGCACGCAGCGCGTGGCAGGCTTCGGACGAACCGTTCCACGCGACCAGCACGGGCGCGGTTACATCGAAGTTTTTGGTGCCTTCGGGAACCACCAGAACTGGTAACGATGCCTTGAGCACCAGGTCTCCGATCAATGCCGACGGGCCATGGTCACCCCCATCGGACGGGCCGACAATCACCAGATCGGCCAGCGGCGAATGTTCAAGCAAGCGGTGCTGGGCAATGCCGTAAAGGAACCGCCAATCCCACGCCACGCCTTCATTTTCGAGCTCCGACTCAATTTGCTTTCTCAGCTTTTCGGCGTTTTCCCTGATCACCGGCATCGCCGCCGCGATTGCTGACCCGTAAAAGTCGCCGGGCGCGAACACTTCATAGCTGACCGCTTGCAGACAGGTGATGTGGGCGTTGATCGCCCGCGCGATGTCGAGTGCCACTTGCAACCGCGCCTGCATCGCGCTGTCGTGATCGATGTGCAGCAAAATCGATTTCATGGCGTATCTCCCACTGATGCGTTCACTATCGCCCCGATGCGCGTTCCTGACATTGATCGGAATCAAATTTGGGGCAGCATGAAAATGTATCATACCAGCTTGCCAGCGCACCGCCCATCGTTAGTCTTGGCATAGGGAGAATTGCCATGCAGATCACGCGCCACCCGCCGGTAAAAACGTCGCTGGAACCGTCGAACCACCCCTATCTGACAGGGCCGTGGACACCGCTGCACGAAGTGGTCGACGTGGCGCAACTGCCTGTGATTTCGGGCGCGATTCCGCCGGATATTGACGGGATTTACCTGCGCAACACCGAAAATCAGGTGCATCAACCGCTGGGCCGCCATCACCCGTTTGATGGCGATTCGATGATCCATCAGGTCAATATCTCCGGCGGAAAGGCAAGTTACCGCAACCGCTTCGTGCGCACCCATTGTTTTGACGCAGAACAGATCGCGGGCCAATCGCTGTGGGGCGGGTTGATGGACCCGGCGGGCACATCCAAACGCCCCGGTTTTGGCGCGCATGGCGGGCTGAAGGATACTGGCAGCACCGATATTATCGTCCACGCCGGGATCGCCTATGCCACGCTATATCAATGCGGGGAGGCATGGATGCTCGATCCCGTGACGCTGGCCAACCGGGGCAAGGCTCCGTGGGTGCCGCTCGACGGGATTTCAGCCCATCCCAAGGTGGACGAGGCGACCGGCGAGATGATGTTCTTCAACTATTCGAAATACGCGCCCTTCATGCATTACGGCGTGGTCGACCGCACCGGGCAGCTGGTGCATTATGTGCCGATCCCGCTGCCCGGCCCGCGCCTGCCGCATGATATGGCGATCACCCCGAACTGGTCGATCCTCAACGATATGCCGCTGTTCTGGGACGAAGACCTGCTGCGCCGCGATATTCACGCGGCGCGCCTGCACGAAGGCATCCCCACCCGCTTCGCGCTGATCCCGCGCCGCGGCCAGCCCGAAGACATTCGCTGGTTCGAAGCCGCGCCAACCTATGTGCTGCACTGGACCAACGCCTATGAAGATGGCGATGAAGTGATCCTCGAAGGCTATCATCAGGCCAAACCCATGCCCGATCCGCTGGAGGAAATGGGCCGTTACAGCCACATGATGGCCTATGTCGACGAACATTCGTTCCAAAGCCGCTTGCACCGCTGGCGGTTCAACCTGAAAACCGGCGAGACACGCGAAGAACGTCTGACCGACCGGATCGTCGAATTCGGGATGATCAATCCGCGCTATGCCATGCACAAAAGCCGCTATGTCTGGTCAACCACGACGCGGCCCGGCTGGTTCCTGTTCAATGGCTATGTCCGCCACAATACCGAAACGGGTCAAGAACAGGTCTATCGCCTGCCTGAAGGGGTCTATGCTAGCGAAAGCCCGATGATCCCCAAAAAGGGGGCGACCCCGGCCTCAAGTAGCGAAGCGGTAGGCCAACAAGAACGTGAGGAGGATGGCTATCTGGTCACCTTCCTGATCGACGAAAACACCGGCACCTCCGAATGTGCGATCATGGATGCGAGCGACATCACCAAAGGCCCGATCTGCCGTCTGGCGCTGCCGCACAAGATTTGTTCGGGAACGCATTCGGTGTGGGTTGAACATGACCAATTGCGGGCCGATGCGGCGTTTCATGCGGAGCGTCTTACTATCGCGTCATGACACCGGTCGAAGCGCCTGCGTCGCTGGTCGCAGGCGCGCTTGCCGCGATTGATGCCGCATCGTAGCGGGGCCCCAACTGAACTTTGACCTTTTGGGGGCTTCTTCTATGAAATTTCGCCTTGCTCTTGCCGCTTCCACCGCAGTGCTGCTGGCCGCCACACCGGCACTTGCGGAAACCGCTGCCGATCCTGCCGCAGCGACCGCAGCCGTGCAGAGCGAGCATGACAAGCTGTTCGCATTGTTCGAGGATGCCGACGCACGCGAACTGGCGCTCAATCCACTCAATCGCCTGTTTCGCGGAGAGGATGAAGGCGTTGACCGACTGGGCGACTTGCTGACGGATTCCAGCTTTCTTGCCAGCCGCACCGATATCAAACTGAACCTCGCGCTGCTGGCGCAGATTGACCGCGCGCAATTGTCTGAGACCGATGCGCTTGCCTATGACGTGTTCCAATATACGCAGGAACGGGCGTTGGCCGGTGTGAGTGACGAAATGCGCAGCCTTACCGAAGCGCGCCCGGTCAACCACTTCTTCGGGCTCCACACTTTCTACCCCACCTTCGCCAGCGGCAAGGGGGTCGCCCCGTTCAAGACGTTGGCGAATTACGAAGACAACCTGTCGCGCCACAATGACTACATCGCCTTCATCGACCGTGCGATCGAGCGGTCCCGCGAAGGCATGGAAAGCGGCGTGCTCGAGACGAAATTGACCATCGGCATCACCGTCACCCAGCTTGATACGCAGATCAACACCCCGCTGGCGGATTCGCCTTTCATGGCACCGACCAAGACATTCCCGGAAGGGTTCACAGACACCGACAAAGCGCGCCTTGTTGCCGCATACGAAGCCAAAACCCGCGAAATCTACGCCGCCAACACCCGCCTGCGCGATTTCCTGCGCGATGAATACCTGCCCGCCGCGCGCGACAGCGTGGGCCTGTCGCAGATGAAGGGCGGGGCGCAGCTTTACGCATTGCTGGTGGAAAATTCGACCACGCTGCCGCTTGATCCCGAAACCATCCACCAATTGGGGCTGTCTGAAGTTGCGCGGGTCAAGGCTGACCTTGAAAAGGTCAAGGCCGAGGTCGGCTTTACCGGCACGCTCAACGAATTTTTCGATCATGTCCGCAACGATACGCGTTTCCACCCAGAAAGCCGTGAGGCGCTGACCGAATCCTATTATGACATCGGGCGCGCGGTAGACGAAAAGATCGGCGATTATTTCTCGCTGCTGCCCAAGTCGGCATTGAAGATCGAACCCTACGACCCTTCGATCGAGCAGTTTCAGGCAGGCGGTTCCTACCAATCGGGTTCGCCCGATGGGGAACGCGCTGGGGTGTTCTATTTCAACGCCTATGACCTGCCCAGCCGCCTGACGACCGGCAATGTCACGCTGTATCTGCACGAAGGCGCACCGGGGCACCACTTCCAGATCAGCCTTGCACAGGAAAATGAAGACCTGCCCGCCTTCATGCGCTTTGGCGGCACCACCGCCTATGTCGAAGGTTGGGCGCTCTATGCCGAAACGCTCGGTTACGAGATGGGTTTCTACGAAGATCCGTGGAACCGCTATGGCACGCTGCAGGACGAACAACTGCGCGCAATGCGGTTGGTGGTCGATACCGGCATCCACGCCAAGGGTTGGAGCCGTGAACAGGCGATTGATTTCATGATGCAGAATTCGGGCATGACCAACACCGAAGTGGTGGCCGAAGTCGAACGCTATATCGCCATCCCCAGTCAGGCGCTGGCCTACAAGATCGGCGCGCTCAAGATCCAGGAACTGCGCAAACGGGCCGAAACCCGGCTGGGCGCGCGGTTCGATATCAAGGCGTTTCACGAACAGGTTCTGAACACCGGCGGCCTGCCGCTGGCGGTGCTTGAAACCAAGATTGACCGGTGGATCGAAGGCGAAGCGAGCCGGTAATTCGCCCAAGCCATTGCGGCTCTGACTCTCAACTCATCGCGTAACTTGCCCCGGTTGCCCGCTCCTGTGGCAACCGGGGTAAAGCTGTTCATCTGGCAGCAAGGTATTGCTGAACACGGAGCGCGGGCGCATATTCACCATAAGGGCTGACCCATAGGGATCGCCAGCCCAAACCACAGGAGCAACCCCGCCGTGACAACCAAATTCCGTGCCCCGCGCACCTTTGCGATCATCGCCCTGCTTGGCGCCACCGCCGCAACCAGTCTTTCCGCTCAATCCACGCAACCGGCTGACGGCAGCGAAGTGCTGACCACGGTTTACGGCAATCTGCCGCCCATGGCCGCAATGAACGAAGGCCCCCGGATCACCGGGATCATTTCCGCGCGCCAAGGCCAGCGCCTGCAGGTTACAGCCGATGATGGCAGCAACACCATCGTGACACTCCATCCCGAAACCGAAATCCGCACACGCGGCGGGTTCCTGGGGATCGGCAACAAGACCTTCGACCACAGCGCGCTGATCAACGGGCTGCCCGTGATCGTGAAGACCGCGCAATATGGCGATGGTCTGGTCGCGAGCGAAGTGCGCTTCAACAGCGATGATCGCCAGATCGCCGCGATGATCCGTGGCGGCACATCGCAACGTTTCG
The DNA here is from genome assembly GCF_040547625.1 of Porphyrobacter sp. MBR-155. Taxonomy (NCBI): domain Bacteria; kingdom Pseudomonadati; phylum Pseudomonadota; class Alphaproteobacteria; order Sphingomonadales; family Erythrobacteraceae; genus Porphyrobacter; species Porphyrobacter sp. MBR-155. The sequence goes on along the minus strand of NZ_JBEPQB010000002.1, from coordinate 246,368 downwards.
CAGAGCACGGTGCCGCGATCGAGCAGAACACCGCTGGGGTCACCCAAAACGCCGCCGCGACCGAGGCCCTGCGCGGGCGGCTCGGCGATATCGACAAATACAACCTCAAAAGCACCACCAATGTCTATTTCGACACCGGCAAATCAGCGCTGACCCCCGGCGCGCGGGCCGAACTTTGCGCCGCGGCGCAAGAGGCCAACGCGAACGAAAATTCGCTGATGCTGGTGCTGGGCTACACCGATTCCACCGGCTCGCAGGAGGTCAATCAGACGCTCAGTGAAAAGCGCGCTTCCGCCGTGGTCAATCACCTGCAACAGGTGTGCAAGTGGAAGCCTTACCGGATGCTAACCCCGACCGGGATGGCGACCGCAGACCCGGCAGCGGACAACACCACCGCCGCCGGACGTGCGCAGAACCGCCGCGTTTCGGTCAATGTGCTGGTGAGCAAGGCGCTCGACGAGCAGTAAGCACAAACAGGGCTGGGGCGGGTCTTCCGGGGCCTGCCCTACCCGCCCGCGTGGTAAAAATCATAGACCTTGCGCGCCACCGCCGCGCTGACGCCGGGGGCGCGTTGCAGGTCTTCCAATGCGGCGGCGCGCACCTTGCTCGCCGTGCCGAAATGCAGCAGCAACGCTCGCTTTCGCGCTGGGCCGATACCGGCGATTTCGTCGAGCGGTGACGCCGTGATCGCCTTTGACCGCTTGGCCCGGTGCGCGCCGATGACATAGCGGTGCACTTCATCGCGCAGGTTCTGCAAATGGAATAGCAGCGGCGAATTCACGGGAAGCATTTTCTCGCGCCCGTCGGGGAAGTGGAACACTTCGCGCCCCTCGCGCCCGTGGTGCGGCCCCTTGGCGACGCCGATCACCGCGATGTCATCAGCGATACCAATCTCCTCCAGCACCCGCATCACGCTGGACAGTTGCCCCTTGCCGCCATCGATCAGGATCAGGTCGGGGAGAGTCGCCTCGTGCCCCCCCGGCTTTTGCCCCGCCTCCGCCTCGCCCTCACCAAAGCTGCGGAACCGCCGCGCCATCACTTCGCGCATCATCGCAAAGTCATCATTGGTCTGCGCCTCGCGGATGTTGAACTTGCGGTATTGGCCTTTCTCAAAGCCTTCTGGCCCGGCCACCACCATCGCGCCGACCGCCTTTGCGCCCTGAATATGGCTGTTGTCGTAAACCTCGATCCGCTGCGGTGGGGCGTCAAGTTCCAGAAACTCGGCCAGCTCGCGGTTGATCTTCGCCTTGGTGCCCGTCTCTGCCAGCCGCCGTTCGAGCGCTTCGACCGCATTGCGCTGCGCCTGCGCCATCAGCTTGCGCCGGTCGCCGCGTTCGGGAATGGTGATGCGCACTTTGCGGTCTGCGACTTCGGACAAAGCCGCTTCGATCAGCTCGCGTTCGGGCAGATCGCGATCGACAAGGATGTTCGGCGGCGGCGGCACTTCCTCGTAGAATTGCAGCATCACGCTGGCGAGCACCTGCGCTTCGTCCACATCATTGGTGTGGCGCGGAAAAAAGGCGCGGTGGCCCCAGTTCTGCCCGCCGCGAATGAAGAAGGCCTGCACCCCCATCACCCCACCCTTGGCCGCGAGCGCAAACACATCGGCATCGCCTAGCCCAGCCGCGTTGATCGCCTGCGACCCTTGGATAAAGGTCGCCGCGCGCAGACGGTCGCGCAGCATCGCCGCAGTTTCGAATTGCAGGTTCTCGGCTGCCTCGGCCATTTGCCGTTCCAGATCAGCCTGCACCGCGCCCGATTTGCCCGAAAGAAAATCCTTCGCCTGCCGCACCAGCGCGTCGTAATCAGTTTCATTGATCCGCCCGACGCAGGGCGCAGAACACCGCTTGATCTGATAGAGCAGGCAGGGCCGGTCACGGTTGTTGAAGAAACTGTCTGTGCAGCTTCGCAGCAGGAACAGCTTTTGCAGCGCGTTGAGCGTGGCGTTGACGCTGCCCGCACTGGCAAACGGGCCGTAATAATTGCCCTTCGCCCGCCGCGCACCGCGATGTTTCTGGATGCGCGGAAAGGCGTGATCGGCGCGCAGCAGGATGAAGGGGAAGCTCTTGTCATCGCGCAGCAGCACGTTGAACGGCGGGCGGAAGCGCTTGATCAACTGCGCTTCCAAAAGCAGCGCCTCGGCTTCGGAATTGGTGGTGATGATCTCCATGGCGCGCGTCTGGCTGACCATGCGCTGAAGCCGCCCGGATAGCCCCGCGATCTGGGTGTAATTCGCCACCCGCGCCTTCAGACTGCGCGCCTTGCCGACATACAGCACATCGCCGCGCGCGTCACACATCCGGTACACGCCGGGCACCGGCTTCAACACCTTCACCATATCGCGGATCGCCTGCACCCCGCCTTCCAGATCGGGCTGGGCGCTGGCGACAGTGTAGGCGGCGCGTTCCTCGTTGAAACGCTCCGCTCCGCGTGGGTCATGGGGGGTGCCTGCGGGTGTATGGGCCATGTTGTGCAGATAGGGACTGCTGGGGGCGATTGGCAATTCCCGCAAGCGCGCCTATCCGCGCCGCAATGGATCAACATGATGTCATCATCCTCGGCGCGGGCGCTGCCGGGCTGTTCTGCGCAGCGCAGGCGGGGCAGCGGGGATTGCGCGTCGCGCTGCTCGAAAAGGCCGAAGCTCCCGGCAAGAAGATCCTGATTTCGGGCGGCGGGCGCTGCAATTTCACCAATCTGGGCGCAGGGCCAACCAATTACCTCTCGGCCAACCCGCATTTCGCCAAGAGCGCCCTCGCCCGCTACACCCCCGCCGATTTCATCGCACTGGTCGATCGGCACGGGATCGCGTGGCATGAAAAGACGCTGGGGCAATTGTTCTGTGATGGTTCGGCCAAGCAGATCGTGGCGATGCTGCTGGACGAATGCCCGGATGACCGCGTGATGCTGACCTGCGGCGTGGAGGTGGCGGCGGTGGCGCGCGGGGATGACGGCACCTTCACCGTCACCGCCGCCGATGGTCGCGTATGGCAAGCGCCCACGCTGGTGATCGCCACCGGCGGGCCTTCGATCCCCAAAATGGGCGCGAGCGATTTTGCCTATCGATTGGCGCGGCAATTCGGGCTGAAGGTGGTGGAACTGCGCCCTGCGCTCGTTCCGCTGACGCTGGGGGGAGAGGATGCCTTGTTCCGCGAATTGTCAGGCGTCGCCGCCCCGGTGCGGGCGCGCGCAGGAAAGGCCGAATTTGCCGAGGCCGCGCTGTTCACCCACAAGGGCCTGTCCGGCCCGGCGATCCTGCAAGTCTCCAGCTATTGGCGGCATGGCGAGCAGGTGGCGATCACCTTCCTGCCCGATGCCGATGCCGACTGGCTGATCGCGGCCAAGCGTGACCGCCCGCGCACGCATCTGCGCACCGTCCTGCGCGAAGCCCTGCCCGCGCGGCTGGCCGATGCGCTGGCTGACCGGCTGGGGTTGGATGGTGAATTGGGCAACATCACCGACAAGACCTTGCGCAGCGCGCAGGCGCAGCTGGCCGACTGGCGCTTTGCCCCTAACGGCACCGAGGGTCTCGCCAAGGCCGAAGTCACCGCAGGCGGCATCGCCACCGCCGAACTTTCCAGCCGCACGATGGAGGCCGCCAAAGCCCCTGGCCTTTATGCCATTGGCGAAGCGGTGGACGTCACCGGCTGGCTTGGCGGGTATAACTTCCAATGGGCTTGGGCGAGCGCCTATGCCTGCGCCGAGGCGCTCACCCAAGCACGTGGTTAGAACAACTTCCGCAGATCAATCCCCAGATACAGGCCCAGCGGATCGATCACAAAGGGCTGATAATTGATCGGCGTATCACCATTGGCATCGCGCACCTTGCGCTGTGTATCGAAAACATTGTCGGCGACCAGCGATACCCGGAAGTCTTTGAACACCCCGTCATTCTTGCCCGTGATTTCGCCCATGTTGGCAAACACCCGTAGGTTGAAAGTGGCGATGTCGTCAAAGAACAGATCATTGCTGCCCGGCAGGCCCGATCCGTCCAGCCGGGTTTTACCGGTGTAAATCCCCGAGAGGCGGAACCCCAAGCCCTTGCCGAACAGGCCTGCTTCCAACCGGCTGGAATGGCGCGGGAAGCCGAAGGCACCGGTCGCCTCACCATCCAACTGATTGAGCGGGTCAAGGCCGGGCGCGATCAGGATTTCGTTATCGAGTTCGAGGGTGTGGTTGAGGTTGAAGAAATACCGCCAGCCAGCGAAGTTCCGCCCCGCCAGCGGATTGAACGCCGGAGCCCCGCCGCCAGAAGGCGCACCACCGCCCGCCGCCGCCTGCTGTGGAGCACCGCCCGAAGCGCCGCCCGGCGCTCCGCCACCCATCATCGCCGGGTCAATGCTGCAAATACGAGTGCGGAATTCGGCCAATCGCGCCGGATCAACCGCGCCATCCGCCCCGCGCAGCCGCGCCAGCATCGGTTGAAGCCGTGCCGGGTCAATCCCCGGAAACTCCGCCGAAATATCCGCGCCGCTATCAATCGCGGCGGCCAGCTTTTCCAGAAAGGCCAGCCCGTCCTCAGCGCACAACCGCGCGCGGAATGCCATGAACTGTTCGCGCTGTTCGGGCGACGGCGCAGCGCCGCTGCCAAAACGTGCCGCACCCGCAGGCGGCGCGCCTGCACCCGATTGCGGCGGTGCCGGTTGTGCTGCGCCCGCAGGCGCGCCGCCGCTGCGACCGCCGCCGCCGAAGCCGCCTCGGCCTCCCTCTCCACGCGCAGGCGCGCCGATGCTGCCACTGGTAGAAAACGTGAACTGCAATCGATCAGCCCGCGTTTCGGAAAAGCTGACCGAACGCCGGTCAACCGCGATCAGACGCCCATCGACGTCGCGCGTCACCCGTCCGGGGAAGGCCGCCTCGATCTCAGGTGTGATCTGCGGGAAACCGCTGACGACATCGTCCGAACGGTTGCGGATATATTCCACCGTCAGGCGGGTGCTGTCCCAGAACGGCAATTGCCAGTTGGCCGCAAACTTCCAGTCACGCTGCGTTTCCGCCGGAAGATCAGGGTTGCCGCCGGTGGTGACATCGGCGAGCACCGATTCGCCGCGGGTGAAATCAAACACCGGCACGTTGAAATTGACGATGGTGGGATTGCCCAGCGCACCAAGGCTGGGCGCGACCTCGCGCCAGATATAGGTCGCCGACAGCGCCAGCCCATCAAATGGCTCCCAGTTCAGCCCCGCGTTCCAATCACCCAGCGTGCCGAAATCGCTCAAGTCCTCAACCCCGACCTGCACGTTGAGCGTGAAGGTGCCGAGCGCATCGGCAACGCCGGTGCGGCGGTTGGTGATCGGGATCACCACATTCGCCCCGCTCGACAATTGCCGCCGGGTCAGGCCAACATCAACAGCTGATCGGGTATCCGCGCTTTCAATTCGCCGCCAGTCCAGCCCGACATCGAAGGTTGCCAGCACTTCACCAGCGGGAAGCTCTCCCAGCGGGCCTTCGAGCGTGGTTAGCGACTGGCCGTTGATCACGCGGTTGCGGGCAACGTCGAACCCGGCGGCAGCATTGGTGGGCAACGGCCCATCAAGCGCCAATGTTCCCGCCAGCGCCGCATCGCGCAGCGGTTGAGTGTCAAACCGCTTGTCAATTTCAGTCTCGGTCTCTGCTAGCGAGCCGTCAAAAGTGCTGGTCAGGCGGAACCTGTTGACTGGCCGGGTCACCGAACCGGCAGCCGAAATCGTGTCAGTCGATGAGCGCCGCGTCAAAGGGGTATCCGCCCCAAACGTGCGCACGATCCCGGCCTGATTGGGATCATCGGTCAGCACCACGGTATTCAGCCCGTCAAGACTGCGGCTTTCATTGCGCTCGTAATTGACGTTCGCGCTCAGCGATGTGCCGCTATCAATGATAGCCTTGGCCCACGACAGGTTGGCTTCAAGGTCAAAAGTATCCGCCAACAGGCTGCGAAACCGCGCCTGATCAGGATCGCCCGAAATATCGGAAACCGAGCCTTCGGTCTGGCGAATATCACGCTCGTCCTCGGTCAGCAGCGAGGTATCCTCCACCTCGATATTGGCGTTGATCCGTCCGCCATCGGCAATCTTCAGCACGCCGAACTGCTGTTCGTTGCGGGTATAGCCGCCGCGCGAGGGTGTCTCGAACTCCAGATCGGCCCGACGGTTGGAATAATTTTCCTTGAGGATCAGGTTGATCACGCGGCGATCAGGCGGAAAGCCGAACCGCTGGGCGACTTCTTCGGGAAACACCTCAACCCGCGCGAGCGCTTCGGGCGGGTAATTGGCGAATTCGCGGAAAGAGCCGATGCGGATGCCGTTGACGAGAATAACCGGTTGTCCGCCTCCGCGACCGCGTGCTGACCCGGTCTGCGCGCTAATCTGCGCGATAAGATCGGTGATCGACGTCACGCCTTCAGCCGCAATCGCCTGCTCATCCAATTGCAGCAGCGGCGCCTGATCGACCACCAGCTGCCCGCGCAAACGCTGTCCGCTGACAATGATCTCTCCGCTTGAAACAGCATTACCGCTGGCGCTTTCGATCTCGTCATCATCGGCCTGCGGAACGGCGGCAGGCTGCGGCTGGGCAACAGTAGTGCTGTTCGCCAGCAGCGGCATCGCCACAGCAAGACTGGCAGCACACGTGCCAGCGCGAAGCAGAGCACGAGAAAGCCGGGAGAGGTTCATTATGTCCCTTTACGTCAATGGTTTTTGCGATTTGCCCTACGACGGGCTTCGGTATGCTGCTTTGTTACGATTCCCGCCGGTTTGTGGATGCGTTGCCCTGCCTGAACAAACCTGTGCGATCGCTTAACGCAGGAGCCTTCCCTTTTGGCTTCTGCATCGCTAAAGCGCGCTACCGCATCGACGGGCGTATTGTGCGCCGCAACACCAAAGAAGGAATTACATGGCCAAGGAAGAACTCCTCGAAATGCGCGGGCGCGTGGTTGAATTGCTGCCCAATGCGATGTTCCGGGTGGAGCTTGAAAACGGCCATGAGGTGCTCGGCCACACGGCGGGCAAGATGCGCAAGAACCGCATCCGTGTGCTGGTGGGTGACGAAGTGCTGTGCGAGCTGACGCCGTATGACCTTACCAAGGCGCGCATCACTTATCGTTTCATGCCGGGTCGCGGCGGCCCCGGCCCGCAGTAAGGGCTGGCAGCCCGGATGGGCTCGCCTCATCTCACCTTGGCGTCCGCGTCACCCCGGCGGCGCGAGCTGCTCGGGCGGCTTGGCCTTACGCCGGACGCAGTATCGCCTGCCGACATCGACGAAACGCCGCTTCCCGGCGAACTCCCGCGCGCCTATGCCTTGCGCATGGGGCGCGAAAAGGCTTTGGCTGTGGACGCGCCCGGCCATGTGCTGGCGGGCGATACCGTGGTCGCGGTCGGGCGGCGGATCCTGCCCAAGACCGAAACCGAAGCGCAAGCGCGCGCCTGTCTCGCGCTTATGAGCGGGCGGCGGCATCAGGTGCTCTCCAGCGTGGTGCTGCGCGCGCCTGATGGTAGCTTGCGGACAAGGCTTTCGGAAACCGTGGTGCATTTTAAGCGGCTCTCGCACGAGGAAATCGCCGCCTATCTCGCCAGCGACGAATGGCGCGGCAAGGCTGGCGGATACGCCATTCAGGGCGCAGCCGAGGGACTGATCGAATGGATCAGGGGCAGCCATTCGGGCGTGATGGGCCTGCCGCTGTATGAAACGCGCGCGCTGCTGAAAGCGGCAGGATTTTCCATTGGCTGAACGAACAGCGCCAGAATGGCTGATCGAAGACGGCATTGGTGAACGGCGCGCGCTGCTGATCGCAGGCGAGCGCGTGTTGGCGGCGCGGGTGGAATGGCCGGGCGAACTTCGCGCTGGCGACCGCCCCACTGCCAAACTGATCACCAAACTTGCCGGAACACGGCGCGGGGTGGCGTTGCTGAGCAATGGCGGCGAGGCATTGGTCGATCACCTGCCCCCGCGCGTGACCGAAGGGCAAACGCTGGAGGTCATCATCACCCGCGCCGCCTTGGCCGAGCGTGGACGGTTGAAACGCGCGCAGGCACGCGTGGTGGCCGAAGAAATGCCGCCCGCGCCTGCGTCGCACACCGAAGGCCGCGTGGTGCACCGCTTTCCCGCCGGGTTGTGGGAGGATGTGTGGCACGCCGCATCATCGGCCAGCCTCGATTTTCCGGGCGGCGAAATCCTCGTCAGCGTGACCCCGGCGATGACCGTGATCGACGTGGACGGCATCGGATCTGCGCGCGATGTGGCGCTGGCGGCGGTGCCAGCGATTGCCCGCGCGCTTCGCTGGTTCGATCTTGGCGGCAATATCGGGATCGATTTTCCCACGCTGGCCGCCAAGGCGGAACGCCGCTTGGTGGACGAAGCGCTGGAAACCGCGCTGGCCGATTGGCCGCATGAACGCACGGCGATGAACGGGTTCGGGTTCGTCCAACTGGTCGCCCGGCTCGAAGGGCCATCGCTGCTGCACCGATTCGCCACGGCGCGTCTTGGCGCATCGGCGCGCATTGCGCTGCGCCACGCAGAATTGGCGGCGGAAGGCGGCACAGGGCGCGCGGTGCTGCTGACGGTTCACCCGGCGCTCAAGGCCAAGCTGAAAGACGAATGGCTCGACGAGCTGGCTCGGCGCACCGGGCGCGAAGTGCGGATCGCGACCGATCCCGGGCTTGCCATCGAGGCCGCCCATGCCCAATTACTGAACGCATGAGCACGTCCGCATCCAAACCCTGCCCGATCTGTCGCAAGCCGCGCAACCACGCGCTCAAGCAGCGAAGCGGTAGCGCACAAGAAAACCCATTCCACCCCTTCTGCTCGCAGCGCTGCAAGGATCGCGATCTGGCGCGCTGGTTCTCCGATTCCTATACCGTCGCTGGCCCGCCAGCCGACCCTGAAGCGGTTGCGTCCAACGACTGGCGCGAACAGGATTGATGCGAGGGGATAATCCCGCAGGCTGGGGAGAAATCCCTCTTGCCAAGCCAGCCAGCCTTCGTCATAGGGCCGCTCTCATTTGCTCGCCGGGTAAGCAATGCTTGCAAAACCCGTCGCTGCAGCGAATGCCCGGGTAGCTCAGGGGTAGAGCAGCGGATTGAAAATCCGCGTGTCGGTGGTTCAAATCCGCCCCCGGGCACCATTCGCTGGCTGCAAGAGCCGAGCTGGGAGTTACAATATCATGTCCCGCCGCACCAAAATCTACGAAGGCAAGGCCAAAATCCTTTACGAAGGGCCAGAGCCTGGCACGCTGATCCAGTATTTCAAGGATGATGCGACCGCCTTCAATGCCGAGAAAAAAGGCACGATCAACGGCAAGGGCGTGATCAACAACCGCATCAGCGAACACGTGTTTACGCGGCTGGCGCATATCGGCATTCCTACCCACTTCATCCGCCGCCTCAACATGCGCGAACAGTTGATCCGGCAGGTCGACATCATCCCGATCGAAGTGGTGGTGCGCAATGTCGCCGCAGGATCGATCTGCAAACGGCTCGGGATTGAAGAAGGCGAGCCGCTGCCGCACACGCTGATCGAGTATTATTACAAGGACGATGCACTTGGCGACCCATTGATCGCCGAAGAACACATTGCCTGCTTCAACTGGGCCAGCATTGAAGAAATGCACGACATTTCGTCGATGGCAATCCGCGTCAATGATTTCATGTGCGGGATGTTTGCCGCGATCGACATTCGTCTGGTCGATTTCAAGCTCGAGTTCGGACGGCTTTATGATGGCGATTATAGCCGCGTCATACTGGCGGATGAAATCAGCCCCGATGGTTGCCGCTTGTGGGACATGGCGACCGGGGAAAAGCTCGACAAGGATCGCTTCCGCCGCGACCTGGGAGGCGAGGAAGAGGCCTACCGCGAAGTTGCGCGCCGGCTCGGCTTGCTGAACGGTGAAGACGCCGGGCCGGGCGAGGTGTTCGACCTCTCACACGCCCGCAGCCGGTTGCGCGGCACGCCGCCCCTGAAGAAATAGGTCGCAGAAATAAGCTGACAGAAGCGTTTCAGGCCCTAGTCTCTCGATACCCCTTATGATCGACGCGAGAGACACCTGAAATTGATGCGAATTCGCACCCTTGCTGCCAGCGCGATGCTGGCGCTGTCGCCGTTTGCCTTCACCACGGCGCCAGCGGCGCAAGATGCCATTACCGCCGAAGCCGCCGTCAAGACCCCCACACCCACCTCCACCTGGGCATTCGAGCAAAGCGATGTGCCGGTCGATCCCGACTATACATTCGGGCGGCTGGATAACGGGATGCGCTACGTCATCCGGCGCAATGCCACGCCCGAAGGCACCGCGCTGGTGCGGATGCGGATTGCCTCGGGCTCGCTGGAGGAGACCGATAGCGAGCGCGGGCTTTCGCATTTTCTCGAACACATGGCCTTCAACGGATCAACCAACATTGCCGAAGGCGAGATGGTCAAGCTGCTGGAACGCGAAGGTCTGGCGTTCGGCGCGGATACCAATGCCTCGACCGGGTTTGAAGAAATTACCTATATGCTCAACCTGCCGCGCAATGATGCGGCGCTGCTGGACACTGCATTGATGCTGATGCGGGAAACCGCGAGCGAACTCACCATCGCGGCCGGTGCGGTCGAGCGCGAGCGCGGGGTAATCCTCGCCGAGCGCCGCGACCGGGCGGGGTTTCAAGAACGCAATTACGAAGACTACACCGCCTTCATCGCCCCCGGCGCGCGCTATGCCGAACGCCTGCCGATTGGCACGGGTGCAGTTCTGGAAAACGCCGCCGCTGACCAGCTTCGCGCGCTGTATCAACGCACCTACACGCCTGCCAATACCGTCGTGGTGGTGGTCGGCGATTATGCGGTCGCCGACGTCGAGGCTGCGATCAGAGCACGCTTTGCCGATTGGCAGCCAGCGCCTGCTCCCACCGCCCCAGCCGCAGGCCCGGTTGACCCGGCCCGCGCGGGCCTCACCGATATTCACCTTGACCCTGCCCTGTCCGAAAGCGTCACCATCAGTCGTATTGGCCCGTGGCGCGATCAACCCGATACGATCGCCAACCGCCGCGAACGGAGCCTGCGCGCGGTCGGTTACGCGATCATCAACCGCCGCCTCGCGCGGCTGGCGCGGGGCGAGGATGCACCTTTTCGCGGCGCCAGCTTTGGCACCGGCGACATTTTCGAAGCCGCGCGGGCCACCAACCTCAGGGTGTCCAGCGTCGACGGCGAATGGAGCAAGGGCGTGCTGGCAGCGGTGCGTGAGATCAATCAGGCGCTGACCTATGGCTTTAGCCAGGCCGAGGTTGACGAACAGACCGCCAATTACCGCGCCGCGATGGAAAATGCGGTGAAGGCCGCTTCGACACGCGGGCACAATGCGTTTGCAGGTGCTGCGCTGGCATTGGTGAGTGACGAGCAGGTGCCAACCACGCCCGCATGGCAATTGACTGAGTTTGAGCGATTGCTGCCTGACATCACGCCGCAGGCCGTGTGGCAGGCCGTGCTGGACGATGCAGCGGCGCTGGAACAGCCGCTGATCCGGTTTGAAGGCCGCACCGCGCCCGATGGCGGTGAACAAGCGCTGCGCGCCGCGTTTGATGACGCCATGACGTTGCCGATTGCGCCACCTGCGGATAACGGCCCGCTGGCGTTTGATTACAGCGATTTCGGCTCGCCGGGGACGGTAGTGGCCGATACGCTGGAACCCCGGCTTGGCCTGCGTTTCATCCGCTTTGCCAATGACGTGCGGCTGACGCTCAAACACACTGATGTGCGCAAAGACCGGATCGGCTTTGCGCTGGCGGTTGATGGCGGTGATCTGATGAATACCAGGGATGCGCCGCTGCGCACCTATCTAACCGGTTCGCTGGCATCGGGGGGGCTTGGTAAGCTTAGCCAGGACGAAATGAACAGCGTGCTGGCCGGGCGCAGCGTGTCGTTCAACCTGTCGAGCGAAACCGATGTCTTTGCCGCATCCGGCGGCACCACCCCGCGAGATTTGCTGCTGCAACTGCAATTGCTGGCGGCCGGGTTAACCGACCCCGGCTATCGCCGCGAGGGCGAGGAGCGCTTTCGCAAAAGCATCGAGAACTATTTCGCGACAATCGATTCCACTCCCGGCCGCGCGCTTTCCACGGCGATTGGCGGGATATTGTCGGATAATGACCCGCGCTTCACGCTCCAATCCAAAGACGCATTCTTCGCGCTCGATTACGCGCAGTTGAAGGCCGCAATCGGCGACCGGCTGGCCAACGGCGCGATCGAGCTGGCACTGGTCGGCGATTTTGACGAGGATCAGGCAATCGCAGCGGTTGCCGCCACGCTCGGCGCGCTGCCGGTGCGCGAGCCTGCGTTCAACCCGCGCACCGATGCCCGCACCCGCGGCTTTACTGCGCAGCGCGGCCAACGCATCCTGACCCACAGGGGTGAGGCCGATCAGGCGGTGCTGCAATGGATCTGGCCCACGACGGACGACAGCGACCTTGCCGAAACCCTGCGGCTTGATCTGCTGTCGCGGGTTGTGGGGCTGGAACTGACCGACCGGCTGCGTGAGGAACTGGGGCAGGCCTATTCGCCCTCAGCCGGGTCCAATCCCAGCCATTTTTATCCCGGGTTCGGCACTTTCGGAATCAGCGCCTCTGTCGCCGCTGATCAGGTTGAACCGAGCCGCGCGGCGCTCCGGCAGCTCATCGCCGACCTCAGGGATCGCCCCCTCGATGCGGACATATTGGAACGCGCCCGCAAACCATTCCTTGAAGATTATAACAACGTTCTGAAAGATCTGAACGGCTGGCTCAACCTTGCCGCGCGCGCGCAGAGTGAGCCGGATCGGCTGGATCGCTATCTTGCGGTGCCGCAGGTGGTTGCGGCGATCACGCCGGAAGATCTGCATCAGGCAGCGCGCCAATGGCTCACCCCCGAAGGTGCGGTGGAGTTGCTGGTGGTTCCTGCTCTGGCTCCCGCCGAATAAGCGGCAGATACGAAAAAACCGACAGGTCGCCCCTGCCGGTTTCTTCCATTCATTGGGCCTTTCAGACTGGCGCGATCAGTACTTCACCCCCAACGACACGCCTATAATGCGCGGATCATTGACGAAAGCGGTGTTGTTGTTGAAGTCGATCACGCCCTGAACGTTTTTCTCGTCGGTAATGTTGCGCGCGAACGCGGCCACTTCCCACAAACCGTTGCCATGCGAATAGCCAATCCTGAGACCGCCTTCGATCCGGCTCTTGGCGTTGAATTCGAGGCTTTCGAAAAGCAGGAAGTTGGTATCGCCAAGGTATACCCAGTCGGTGAAGATGAAGAACTCTCCGCTGTTGCCAACCGGCAGGCTGTAACGCGCGGTGAAATCGCCGCTCCATTCGGGCGCGTTGGGGAACGGGTTGCCATCAATCAGCGCGCGGGTCGCACCTCCGATCACCACGGTCGGGTTCGTCACGGTGCACTGCGCGCAAATGCCAACCGCTAGGTTTTCATCCTTGATCTCGGTATTGTTGTAAGCCAGCCCCAGCGTCACCAGAAATTCGGGGGTGATCTGAACCGCACTGTCGAATTCAAAGCCCCAAGCTTCGCCCTTGTTGGCATTGAGCAGCTGGACGAGGTTCCCCGCCCCGCCCACGGCGGTGAACTGCGGGTCATCGACAGTGTAGTAAAACGCCGCCCCGTTGAGGCGCACCCGGCGATCAGCCAGCTCGCTTTTGAAGCCGACTTCGTAAGACGTGATATTTTCCGATTGTGCCACCGAAGGTGCAGCGAAGAAGGCGACGTCGCGGCCCTGAATGGTCGGCCCCCGGAATGAATTGGCGACCTTGGCATAGACGCTGGCATCGTCAGACACGTCGGCAAACAGGCTGATATCCCAGTCAAGCTGTTCATCCCCCACGCTGACCGGCTGCGGCGGAGCGCCTGCACGCACGAAGAAATCCTTTTCATCGTCGGTATAGCGCAGGCCGCCGGTAACGCGCAGGTTTTCGGTTAGCTGATAAGACAGTTGGCCGAACAGCGCCCAGGCTTCGTTGGTATGGTTGACGGTGACCGGCGGCGGGAAATCAAACCCGATGGTGGTGACATCGAAATCACTATCGAAATAGAACCCGCCAAACTGCCAGTCGAGCGGCCCGCCGCCGTTCGAAGCCAGGCGGATTTCCTGGGTGGTCTGATCAAGATCGAGCGAATCCTGCGTGTCTGACGGGAACGGGATAAAACCCGGCCCCATGACAGGTAGGAACGATGCGCCAAACCCGCCATCAACATCGCCCCGGCTGGAACCTTCGCTGGTCCAATGGCTGGTGATCGAGGTCAGCGTTGCGCCATCAAATTCATAGGATGCGGTGACCGTCGCGCCGAATTGTTCATATTCGGCAACATTGCCGCCGCCAGCATCGAAAAACACGGTGTCCCGAATGAAGTTTTCATTGAGATCATTATTGCCGGGGCCAAGCACGTTGGCGCGGAAGATGGTTGACGAACCATCCAGATCGCGGACATTGATCGACGCCAGCACGCTCGCACGTTCAGTGGGCGTGAACAGCAACTGCCCGCGCACCGCGAAATCGTGATAGCCGCCCAGCGCGTTGTTCTCTCCGGTAAAGCCGTTGTCGATCCAGTCGTTGCGGCTTTGCGATTGCAATGCAACGCGGAACGCCAGCACGTCTTCCACCAACGGCCCGCCCAGCGCAGCATTGAACGAGACCGTGTCATAGCGGCCATAACTTGCCGATGCGCGGACATCATTTTCGAACGATGGCTTGATCGAATCGATCTTCACGATCCCCGCCGGGGTATTGCGACCAAACAGCGTGCCCTGCGGCCCGCGCAGCACCTCAACCCGCTCAACATCGAATACCGGAAAGCTTTTCAGCGTCACGTTTTCGAGCACAACGTCATCAAGCAGCACCGAAACCGGCTGCGATGCGGCAAGATCGAAATCGGTGTTGCCAAGCCCGCGAATATAGAACCGCGGCGCGATCCGGCCATTCGAACTTTCAACGTTAAGCCCCGGCGAGGTGCCAGCCAGCGCGGTAATGTCCCCCGCCCCGCTGAAGATCGCGCCAAGGCGTTCCTGATCCAGAATGTCGGCTGAAACCGGCACGTCCTGCATGTTTTGTTCGCGGCGGTTGGCAGTCACGATGATGGTGGCAAGCTGGCCATCAATGTCCGAAGCGGCCTCACCATCCTGCGCGGTCGCGGGAGCAGCAAAGCCAAACGCAGCAGCAGCAAGGATGGTCGAACCGGCCCATGCGGCACGGAAAGCGGAAAAACGGTGAGACATCAAACAACCCCTATGTTTGATTGGGTGGATATTGGGTGCGCCGGACGAGGTGACAGTTTCGGGCGATTCGCGCGAGGTCGGGCAAGAAGAACGCCGCGCAGAACTAGCAATCTGAAAGCAATCTTTCACCAGTTGTTGCATCAAAGTTACAATTATGCAGATTTCTCGACCGCTTTATGACAAACGCGACCGCAATTCCTGTGGTGCAGAAGTCTGATCAGCGCGATTGCACGCGCAGGCTGGCGCGTTATAGCGGCGGCATCTCGTTCCCCCGGCTCATCGCCCGTGAAGATGGAGTAAGCATCCATGCAAGTGCGCGTTCTCGTCCGATTGAAACCCGGCGTCCTCGATCCGCAGGGCCGCGCGGTGCATCATGCCCTTGAAGGACTGGGCTTCGCCGGGGTCGAGGATGTGCGGATCGGCCGGTTGATCGAACTCGATGTGGCAGACGGCACCGACCACGCCGCGCTGACCGCGATATGCGAAAAACTGCTCGCCAACACCGTGATCGAAGACTTCACGATCGAGGGCCTGGGCGAGCCCGAAGGGACGCGCTGATGACGTTCCGGTCTGCCGTAATCACCTTCCCCGGCTCCAACTGCGATCGTGATATGGCAGTGGCGCTGGAACAGATATCGGGCGCGCCGGCCATTCGCGTCTGGCATGGCGACGCCGAACTGCCCGAACGGCTTGATCTGATCGCCTTGCCCGGCGGCTTTTCCTATGGCGATTACCTGCGATCGGGCGCGATGGCCGCGACCAGCCCGATCATGCGCGCGGTGATCGCCGCTGCATCACGCGGGGTGCCGGTGCTGGGCGTGTGCAACGGCTTTCAGGTCTTGACCGAGGCGCGGCTGCTGCCCGGTGCACTGCTGCGCAACGCCGGTCAGCGGTTTATCTGCCGCAGCGTGGCGTTGACGGTCGAGAACACCGATTCGCTGTTCACTTCAGCCTATGTTCGGGACGAGCAAATCCGCATCCCGGTTGCCCATCATGATGGCAATTACTTCGCCGATGCCGAAACGCTTGACCGGCTGGAAGGCGAAGGCCGCGTCGCGTTTCGCTATGCCGAACCGTGCAACGGATCAGCGCGCGACATCGCCGGGGTGCTGAGCGCCAATGGCCGGGTGCTGGGAATGATGCCGCATCCCGAACGCGCGATTGAGCCAGCGGCGGTTTCGGCGCTGGGTGGATCAGATGGTCGGCGGCTGTTCGAAAGTGTTTTTGCAGCGCTAGCCAGCGCCTGATAGCGGGCCGGTTTCAGGCGCGTTCGGCGCGGGCGAGGTCGAACAACTTGCGCGCGTCATTGGCTGCCATGGGACGTCCGAAGTAATATCCCTGAATCTTGTCGCAACCAAGGTTGCGGATCAATTCCGCTTCTTCGGCAGTCTCCACCCCTTCGGCAGTGGTCGTCATGTCAAGGCTCCGCGCCATGGCCACCACGGCGTTGATGATCGCCAGACTTTCGGCGCTTCCCTGCGCTGCACCTTGAACAAATGTCCGGTCAACCTTGATCGTCGAAAACCGCAACTTGCGCAGGTAGCCGAGCGAGGAATAGCCAGTCCCGAAATCGTCGAGCGCCACCGAACAGCCCAGCGCCATCACCTGTTCAAGCGCATTACGCGCAACGCTGGCATCGCGCAGGAAAATGCTCTCGGTCACTTCAACCTCGAGCCGCTCGGGCCTGAGACCGCTCGCCGCCAGCGCCTCGACCACCTCGGCGTGGAAACCGGGCTCCAGCAACTGCTCAGGCGAAACGTTGACATTGACCTTGATATGATCGGGCCAGCTGCGCGCCTCTTCGCAGGCCTTGCGCATCACCCATTTGCCGATCGGCAGGATCAGGCGGGTGTCTTCGGCCAGCGGGATAAATTTTCCTGGGCTGACAAATCCGTGATCGGCGCTGTTCCAACGCACCAACGCCTCGAAACTCACAATGCCTTCGCTGCGGGCGTCGACGACGGGTTGATAATGCAGTTCCAGTTCGTTGCCGCCCAGTGCGCCGCGCAGCGAAGCCTCCAATTGGCGGCGTTCCTCCGCAGACGCATGGAATATCGGTTCGAAGCCGCAATGCTCACCGCCACCCACGTCCTTTGCACGATAAAGCGCAAGGTCAGCATTACGCATCAGGTCTTCGACGCTGCGGCCATCGCGCGGCCCTTCAGCCGAACCGATGCTGGCGCCAATATAAAGCGTGTGATGGTCAACCTGGTAGGGTTCGCTAAGCCTGTCGATCACACGGCGGGCAAGGTCGCGCGCATTGCCGGAAGCCGCGATATCGCGCACCACCACTGCGAATTCATCACCGCCCAGCCGCCCGCACATCTCGTTTTCGCTCATCAGCGATTGCAGCCGCGCGGACACCTGAGCCAGCAGTTTGTCGCCAATGAGGTGGCCAAGTGAATCATTGACTGCCTTGAACCGGTCAAGGTCGATCATCAGTAGCGCGCAGCGCGAACGCCACTGATCGGAATAACGCAGTGCCTCGGCCAACGCCTCGGTCAGTTGCAAGCGGTTAGGGAGCTGCGTCAGCGTGTCATAGCGCGCAAGATAGGCGATCTTCTCGGACGAATTGCGCTGCTCGGTCACATCAGAGCCAACCCCGCGAAAGCCGGTGAAGTGGCCATGTTCGTTACGCATCGGCGTGCCGGAAAGTTCCCACCACCGCTCTTCGCCCATAATCGAAACCTGAACGATAAGATTCGAGAAATATTGGCGATTCTTCAGGTGTTCGGCAAGATCGTGCAGGCTGGCAGGAAACTGGCCGCTTTGCCACTTGTTGCCCGCGATCATTTCCAGCAACGGTCGCCCTTCGATATCAGCCTGCGGCCGACCCAAGGCAAAGGCGAAGCGCGGACTGACCGAGCGCAGACGCCTGGCGGGGTCGATTTCCCACAGCCAGTCAGCCTCGTTCTCTTCGAACTCGCGCAGCAGCAGCGAAACGACTTCTTCCTTTTCAGCCACCATCGCCTCGGCCACGCGCGCGGTAAGGTAGGTCCGGCCCACCTCTACGGTGCCAAGGATTGCCGCCACCGTGAACAACAGCACCGCCACCATCGCCAGCCAGTATCCGGCCATCCCGAGGTGGAGCACCGCCCCCAAGCCGACAATCGCGATAAAGCCAACGATACCAATCGGCGCGGCGGTGTAGAAAAACACCGATACCGCCATCATCAATGCGATCACCATCAGCATCGCCATCCGGTCGCCTTCGGAACCGAAGAACGGAAAGACCACCATAGCGACCGCCCAGAGCAAACCCGACATGATCGGCGTGGTCGCCTGACGCGACAATTCGGAGCGGGTAATCCGCCGCTTTTGGGTGTCGACCAGTGTCAGATCGATCTTGTATCCACGGAAATGAACCGCCGCGAGCATCATCATCCAGATGCACAGGCTCAGCGCACCAACCGATCGCCCATAAATCTGGAACACGAACAGGGCGAGCACCCCTTGGGCAATGATCCGGTAGAAGGCCAGCTTTGCCAGCGCCGAATATTGCAGACCGCGCAGACGCGCCCAATCCACATCGCCCTTGTCCGACAGGCCGAGCACGGTCGAAATCGGCATTTGCGCCGGATGCATCGGGGCAGAAGATGGGGAAGGTTCGATCACAGCCCCGCCCATAACCATCAAAGGTTAGAGTGCGGTAAAGCCTGATGGAACTTAATGATTAAGGTGAGGGCGACGTTTACTCGACCGTCACCGATTTGGCGAGGTTGCGCGGCTGATCGACATCGGTGCCTTTGACCACGGCGACGTGATAAGCCAGCAATTGCACCGGAATGGCATAGACCAGCGGCGCGATCAGCGGGTGGACCACCGGCATTTCGATGGTCGCGATGCAGCCCTCACCCGCCGCTTCAAGGCCTTGCGCGTCGGAAATCAGCACCACCTGCCCGCCGCGCGCGCGCACTTCTTCCATGTTCGACACGGTCTTTTCGAACAGCGGGCCCGATGGCGCGATCACCACCACCGGCACGGCATCGTCGATCAGCGCGATCGGCCCATGCTTCATCTCGCCTGCGGCATAACCTTCAGCGTGGATATAGCTGATTTCCTTCAATTTCAGCGCGCCTTCCAGCGCCAGTGGATAATCCTGCCCGCGCCCCAGATAGAGCACGTCCCGCGCCGGAGCGATCAGGTGCGCCATTGATGCAATGTCATCATCATGATCGAGCGCGGCGTTGAGCGCAGCGGGGGCTTCAAGCAGGTGGCGAACGATCTCGGCTTCTTCGTCGCGGGACAAGCGCCCCTTCCTCACCGCCATATGCGCCGCCAGCGCGGCCAGCACGGCAAGCTGACAGGTAAACGCCTTGGTCGAAGCCACCCCGATTTCCGGCCCGGCATGGGTCGGCAACAGCAGATCAGCCTCGCGCGCCATGGTGCTGGTCGGCACGTTGACCACCACCGCGATGGTCTGCCCGGCAGCCTTGCAATGACGCAGCGCGGCAAGCGTGTCGGCGGTTTCCCCGCTCTGCGAGATAAACAGCGCGAGGCCGCCTTCCTCCAACACCGGCTGGCGATAGCGGAACTCGCTCGCCACATCGATATCGACCGGCACGCGGGCGAATTGTTCGAACCAGTATTTCGCCACCATCCCGGCGTAAAACGATGTGCCGCAAGCAACGATGGTGAGGCGGCGGATGCTCGACAGGTCGAAATCGATCTGCGGCAGCGCCACTGAATTGTCCGAACGGCGCAGATAGGAAGCGAGCGTTTGCGCCACCACCGTGGGCTGCTCGTAAATCTCTTTCTGCATGAAGTGGCGGTAATTGCCCTTCTCCACCGCCGCCGCCGATGCGCCCGATGCGCGGATTTCGCGGGTGACGGGATTGTTCTCCAGATCGTAGATTTGCGCAGCCTCACGCCGCAGCACCACCCAGTCGCCTTCTTCAAGATAGGTGATGCGCTGGGTTAGCGGGGCTAGCGCCAGCGCGTCCGAGCCGAGATACATCTCCGCTTCCGCGCCTTCGGGGCCATAGCCCAGCACCAGCGGCGAACCGAGCCGCGCGCCGATCAGCAGATCGGGATGCGAACGGAACGCAATCGCCAGCGCAAACGCGCCGCGCAGGCGCGGCAACACTTCGCGCACCGCCTCTTGCGGATCGGCCCCGCGCTCAATCTCGGCAGAAATTAGGTGAGCGACCACCTCGCTATCGGTCTCGCTTTCGAACACCCGGCCATTGGCCGCGAGTTCGGCGCGCAGCTCCTTGAAATTTTCGATGATGCCATTGTGGACGATCGCGACTTCGCCGGTGGCGTGCGGGTGGGCGTTGGTGGCATTGGGCGCGCCGTGGGTAGCCCAGCGGGTGTGGGCAATGCCGACATTGCCGGGCGCAGGATCGCCTGCCAGCACCGTGACCAGATTGGCCAGCCGCCCTTCCGCACGGCGGCGCACCAGCGCGCCATCGTGCAGCGTGCAGATCCCCGCGCTGTCATAGCCGCGATATTCCATCCGCTTGAGGCCATCAACCAGCCGGTCAGCAACGGCTGCCTTTCCCACGATCCCGATAATGCCGCACATTGCCTGAAAGTCCCCGATATTTGCTGCGTTACGCTCTAACCGCTCGTGCTTTAACAGCAAGTCCGCTGATCATGCGCCCCGAGGCGATTTTCCGGCTTGCCACAAATATAACCCCGAACCGACGATCAGCGCCGCCCCGCTCAGTGTCGCAAGGTCGGGCCGGTCGCCAAACCACCACCACCCAAGCGTAATTGCCACCAGAATCTGGACATAGATCGCCGGTGCAATCGCCGCTGCGCCCGCCCTTGATGCGCCGATATAGGCAAGCCAGTGCGCGGTGCTGGCCGTGACGGCAACAAACGCGCAGCGCAGCACGATATCCCATGTCGGCCAGCCAAAATCGAACGCCGGAACGCCCGAAAACTTGGCCGCCGCCGCCCCGATTATCAGGATCGGCGCGCATACGCCTGCCACAAACACCTGCATCGACAATGCACTGCCCTGCCCTGCGCTGGCCCGATTGGCGATCATCAAAAGCGCGAAAAACAGCGCCGAATTCAATGGCAACAGCGCCGCCACGCCCAGTTCAGCCAGGTTCGGGCGCAGCACGATCACCACGCCCGCAAACGCCGCCAGTGACGCAAACCACACGCGGCGATGCACTGTTTCACGCAGCAACACCCCCGCCAAAAGCTGGGTCAGAACCGGCGAGAGAAAGCTGATCGCCATCGCCTCGGCCAGCGGCATCAGATAGATTGCGGAAAAGAAGCTGACCGTGGCGACCGACAGGCAAAGTCCGCGCGCCGCCTGCAACCACGGGTGGGTCGGGATGAAGGCGCGCGGCCCTTCAGTGCGGAGCAGCAACAGCGATAGTCCCACCGCGCCAAAGGTAAACCGCAGCGCCGCCACTGCAAAGGCAGGCCACGCTCCGGCCATCGATTTGACCACCGCATCGCCGACCGAAAGGGTCGCGAATCCGGCCACGGCATAAATCAGCCCGCTGCGTTGGTTATCATTCATGGGCTGCGCCTTTGCGGCGGCGGCGGCGGAATGGCAAGCGCTCACCGTGACCGTTCAAACTCAAGCGCGCATCCTTAGGGAAAAAACAACCTTTCCGTTTTATTCACCATGCTTCGAGACGCCGCTTTCGCATGATCGAGGCGAGAGACACGTAATATTAGCGAGCCTTGGGGGCTGAGAATGAGCGCATTCGGCAAAAAGGGCAATGTGGGCGGAGTAACGCCCGGCGGACGGCCTGCCTTTGGTGTGGCGCGCCCGATGAAGGGCTCTGGCGGCTCCAGTGCGGCGCCGCGCGGCGGCGAGCAATTCCCTCCCATTCCGGGCGAAGGCGGCGGTGCCAGCCCCGCGCCCGCCCAGTCGCCCAACCCAAGCCGTCCGGCCACCACCGCCGAAGCGATGGACCGCCTGAACGAGCGCATGACCTCGGTCAACGACGGCAATTCCGAAGTCGGCGGGTTTGAAGCAAGCGTCCACAAGATCAAGGAACAGGTGCTGCCGCGCCTGCTCGAACGCGTCGACCCGGAAGCAGCGGCGACGCTTTCCAAGGAGGAACTCTCCGAAGAATTCCGCCCGATCATCATGGAAGTGCTGGCCGAACTGAAGGTCACACTGAACCGGCGCGAACAATTCGCGTTGGAAAAGGTGCTGATCGACGAATTGCTCGGTTTCGGCCCGCTCGAAGAATTGCTCAATGATCCGGATATTTCCGATATCATGGTCAACGGCCCGGATCAGACCTACATCGAAAAGAAGGGCAAGCTCGTGCTCGCCCCGATCCGGTTCCGTGATGAACAGCACCTGTTCCAGATCGCCCAGCGGATCGTGAACCAGGTCGGCCGCCGCGTCGACCAGACCACCCCGCTCGCTGACGCCCGCCTGAAAGACGGCAGCCGCGTCAACGTTATCGTGCCGCCGCTTTCGCTGCGCGGAACCGCGATCTCGATTCGTAAGTTTTCCGAAAAGCCGATCACGCTGGATATGCTGCGCGATTTCGGTTCGATGTCGGACAAGATGTGCACCGCGCTGAAAATTGCCGGTGCGTGCCGGATGAATGTGGTCATCTCGGGCGGCACGGGTTCGGGTAAAACCACTATGCTTAACGCCTTGTCGAAGATGATCGATCCGGGCGAGCGCGTGCTGACGATCGAAGATGCGGCCGAACTTCGTCTGCAACAGCCGCACTGGCTACCGCTGGAAACCCGCCCGCCCAACCTCGAAGGGCAAGGCGCGATCACCATTGGCGACCTTGTTAAGAACGCGTTGCGTATGCGCCCTGACCGCATCATCCTCGGCGAAATCCGCGGCGCGGAGTGTTTCGATCTCCTCGCGGCGATGAACACCGGTCACGACGGTTCAATGTGTACGCTCCACGCCAATAGCCCGCGCGAATGCCTTGGCCGTATGGAAAACATGATCCTTATGGGCGACATCAAGATCCCCAAGGAAGCGATCAGCCGCCAGATCGCCGAATCCGTCGATCTGATCGTGCAGGTCAAGCGTCTGCGCGACGGTTCGCGCCGCACCACCAACATCACCGAAGTGATCGGGATGGAAGGCGACGTGATCGTGACGCAGGAATTGTTCAAGTTCGAATATCTTGACGAGACCGATGACGGGAAGATCCTCGGCGAATTTCGTGCGTCCGGCCTGCGCCCCTACACCTTGGAAAAAGCGCGGCAATTCGGGTTCGATCAGGCTTATTTGGAGGCGTGTCTCTGACACGCCGATCCGGGCCGTCCGGCCCGGATCGTTCGGCCTTGCGAACCCTGCGGGTTCGTTTTGGAGGCCTGCCTTTAAGGCAGGCGGGGCAGCCCAACCGGCCGTCGGCAGCGTTGCGACCTTCAGGTCGCATAAGCGAGGATATCGCGCGCCCGGAGGGGCGTGCGAAAATCAAAGACGCCCGATCACCACCGGCAGGCTCATCGCAAGGCACCCGCCGCCGATCATCGCCGCTCCGACGAACAATCCCGTCCACGGTACCCAGCCGACCTGTTCCAGACGCCCCACATCACGGCGCTTGCTCCGCCGCCGCTCCATCACCGCAGCAAAGCCTGCAAACACCCAGAACAACCCGCCGATAATGGCGAGCTGTCCAGCATCGCTCAGCAGCTCGAATTGGGCGATTATATTCATGGCTCACGCATATGGGGCGCGGGCGCGCTTGCGCAATCCCTGCGGCTCGGCCAAGCGCGGAGGCGATGGATGGCTCGATCGCTCGCCCCCGCCCGCTGCTGGCGCTTGGAATCCGGCTGCTCGCAGCGGCTGCGCTGGCGACGATGGCGATGCTGGTGAAGCTCGCCGGAGAGCGCGGCGTGCATCTGATCGAGCTGATATTCTGGCGGCAGGTGCTCGCCGCAGTGCTGCTGGGCGCAGGGCTGACGCTGGCGGGCCGCCTGGCGCTACTGAAGACGGACCGTTTGCGCGCCCACACAGCGCGATCGGCCACCGGATTGTTCGGGATGATCTTTACCTATGGCGCGGTGCTGCTGCTGCCACTGGCCGAGGCGACCACGCTCAGCTTTACCGCGCCGGTGTTTGCCGTGCTGATTGCGATGGTATTGTTCCGCGAAAAGATCGGCCGCTACCGCTGGGCAGCGGTGGCAATGGGGTTTGTCGGGGTCATCGTGGCGATGCAGCCGGGCGGCGGCGGATTGGCTGAGGGGGTGACGCTTGCCGGAATCGCCGTTGGCCTGATGGCGCCATTGATGGTGTCACTCATCAGTTTCCAGATTCAGGATCTCAACAAAACCGAAAACCCGTGGAGCATCGTATTCTGGTTCGCCACACTCAGCATCCCGGTCGCGGCAATTGGCCTGCCGTTCGTGATCGGCCCGCACGATGCGGCAACCTGGGGGATAATTCTGGCGATGGCGTTGATGGGGGTGTTGGCGCAGATCCTGCTGACCACCTCGTTGCGGTTCGGATCGGCGGCGGTTATTCTGCTGATGGATTATACCGCGCTACTATGGGCGAGTTTTTACGGCTATACCGTGTTTGACCGCGCCGCGCCCGCCAGTCTGTGGCTGGGCGCGCCGTTGATTATCGGGGCGGGGCTGCTGATCGCGTGGCGCGAACGTCAGCTTGCCAAGGCAAGGCGTGTCGCATCTGCGGCGAGTCAGGAATAAGTAATAATCTTTGTGCGCTATAGCGCGAAACAGAAGGAAACCGAAACATGATTCGCAAGACCATCATCGCCGCCGCACTCGCCGCCATCACGCTGACCGCCAGTGCCTGCAACACGGTGAAGGGCGCAGGTGAGGATATCCAGTCGGTCGGCCGCGCGGGCGAACGCGCGATCGATTAAACGCGATATTGTCGCGAAGGTCGGCTTTCAGGCTCCCGAGGCAAGGGTTCGCGTGGCGTGGAGGGGTGGATTGCCTGCCAATCCGCGTTCATCGCCACTCCGGACTTGCCTGCCCCACCCGGCAATCGAAGCCAACAGGCGCTATGCCGGTTTTTTCCGGTAAACCAGTGTGAGGTTATTGGCCGGCATGGCGCGGCGGTTTGATCTGGCAAATCCGTGTTCCGCAGCCACCCGATCAACATCTGCGATATTGCGCAGCCCCCATGCCGGGTTTCGCGCTTTTAGCGATTGATCGAAGGCCAGATTGGATGCCGCTGTCTCCACCGCGTCTTCCAAATACGGCCCATAGAGGATTACGGGAGCCTCGGGCCCAAGCACTTGCGCGCCGCCGCTGAACAATCCGATTGTCGCTTCCCACACGCTGATGTGGACCATGTTGATGCACACAAGGGCGTCTGCGGCGCTGACCGGCCAGGTTGCGGGAGCCGCCGCATCCAGCATGATCGGCGCTGCGAGATTATCCCCCGCGTAGTCTGCACGATAGGCCGCGATCGACGCCAGCGCCGCTGCCGATGGGTCAGTCGGCTGCCAATGCAGCGCGGGGAAGCGTTCGGCAAAGAACACCGCGTGTTCGCCCGTGCCGCTGGCGATTTCCAGCACCGTGCCCGGCGCAGGCAGCTCCTGCGCCAGCACCTTGGCAATCGGTTCGCGGTTGCGCAGGGCTGCGGGGGCGTGCTGTTTCACACTCACGAAACCTGCCGCTCCTGCCCTTCCCAATAGGGTGCGCGCAGTTCGCGCCGCAGGATCTTGCCGCTGGCGTTGCGCGGCATCAACGGGATCACGTCGACGCTTTTGGGCGCCTTGAACGCCGCGATACGTTCACGCGCCCAGGCGATCACGTCGGCTGCGTCAATTTCATGCCCCGGCTTGGCGACGACGCAGGCCTTGACCTCCTCACCCCAGCGCGCGCTCGGCACGCCGATCACCGCGACCTCGGCAATGGCGGGGTGGCCGTAGATCGCGCTTTCAACCTCGGCGGGGTAGACGTTTTCACCGCCGGAGATGATCATGTCCTTGATGCGGTCCTGAATATAGACATAGCCATCATCGTCCATCACCGCCGCATCGCCGGTGTGGAGCCAGCCATCGGGGTCGATGGTTTTGGCGGTGGCTTCGGGCAGGTTCCAGTATCCGGCGGTGTTTGAAGGTGAGCGAACGCAAACCTCGCCAATCTCGCCGCGCGGGACTTCGGCATTGTCAGGCCCGCGCACTTCAATCTCCACTCCGGGACAGGCCTTGCCCGCAGAACGCATCCGCTGGTTGCCTTCAAGGCTGTGATCATCGGGCGGCAGGATCGAAATCGTGCCGCTGGTTTCGGTCATGCCGTAAGCTTGCAGGAACCGGGTGGTGGGCATGGTACCCACCGCTTCCTTCAGCAATTCCAGCGGCATCGGCGCAGCGCCATACATCAGATATTTGAAGCCGCTGAAATCGGTGGTGGCTGCGCGCGGGTGCTGCACCACCATCTGCAAGGCTGCCGGCACGATGAACATGTGGGTCGCCCCTGCTTCGATCGCATCGAGCACGCCGACCGGGGTGAATTCCGCCTGCACCAGACTGCGCACCCCGTTGGCGACAGCGATGTTGACCAGCCCCGTCCCGCCAATATGCGCGCATGGCATGGCGACCAGCATACAGTCGGTCGGTTCGTAAAATTGCCATTCCAAACCGGCAGCCAGCGCTGGATTGCGCAGGCCCAGCAGGTTGGCGTTTGACAGCATTGCTCCCTTGGGATTGCCGGTCGTTCCCGAAGTATAAAGCTGCAACACCGGATCATTCGGCGCTGGCGGAGTGTAATCCGCCGGTTCAAACCCGCTCGCCGCCAAACGCGCCGCTTCACCCTCGATCACTTCGGGATTGGCCGAAACATCGGCGGCGGCGGCATGGGCCGCGTCCACAAATTCGGCATCGGCAAACAGCAGCTTGGCCTCGGTATCCGACAGGATATAGGCGATTTCACGAGGGGCCAGCCGCCAGCCGATCGGCACCATCACCGCCCCCATCCGCGCCGCCGCGATATAGAGCAGGAAATAGGTATCGCGGTTCTTGCCCAGCCACGCGATCCGGTCACCCTTGGCAATATCGCGCGATTGCAACAGCGCGATCAACTGCCGTGTCAACCGGTCAGCCTCGGCATATGAAGTTATCCGCCCGTCCTGATCGAAAGCAGTCCCATCGGGACGCTCCTTCGCCCAGAAGTTCAGGATCGCATCAAAGGTCGAATGATCGTGATAAGCGTTGTTCGCCATAATCGTGCTCTCTCCCAAAAGCTGTTTGGGCAAAGGTTAGGCGAAGTTGGGTGAAGCGGTCCAGCAGCGATTGGGTCTGGCCCTAACGGAACCGCCCCTGACGGCGCGCCGCCGGTTCTCGCACCAGCAACCAGACCAGCAGACCCAGCGGCCCGGCGATAAAGGTCGCCAGCAGGATCGGGGCCTGCACCCAGCGCGACAGGCCCTTGGCATCGGCATCGCGCACGATCCAAACCCCCACGAACAGATCAAACGCGAGGTAATGCGTCCAGCCGATCACAACCCCGGCATCGCTTGCAAAAATCGCGCGCACCCCGGCAATGGTGGTGAAATCCGCGCCGCCGCCATCGGGATTGGGGATCACCCCGGTCAACACCCCGATCAGTCCGGTGGCATAGATCAGGCACAGCAGCCCCACCCCCAGATACAGCGCCGCCGACAACAGCGCAGGCCAGCGCGGCAGCAGGATCAGCGCGGCCCAACCCACCGCCGCGATGATGTTCACCGCGTTGAAAACAAGGCCCCAGTCGATCATGCTGCTGACTCCATTTCGCCTATCCGCCGCCATTCGCGTGCGGCGCGGCGGATCGCGTCATTATCATGGGTAAAGCGCCCGCCTGCCCGGCGCATGGCGAGGCCCAACGCGGCCTCTGCCACCAATGCGGCGTCAATCGACCGGAACCGTTCCCACGATCCTGACAGCAGCGGATCGATCAGCGGCGCGGCAAGGATGCCGAGCCTTTCGCCGACACGCCGGTCATTACTGCGCTCACCGCGCAGCAGCCCCGGGCGCAGAATATCCAGCCGTTTGAAGCCGATCCGCGATACCGCATTCTCGGTTTCGCCCTTGACCCGGAAATAGACGCTCTTGCCGCGCGCATCGGCCCCCGCCGCGCTCACCAGCACCATGTTGGGCACGCCCGCACGCTTGGCGGCCTCAGCCGTCGCCAGCACCAGATCATGATCCACGCTGCGAAACGCCGCTTCGTCGCGCCCGGCCTTTTTCCAGGTGGTGCCCAGCGCGCAGATCAACGCCCGCGGGCGCACCGCCTCTAATACCTCGCCCCACTTGGCTGGCTGCGCAACGAACATTTCCATCCGCGCGCCCGACGGCAGCGGAGCCTCGCGCCGGGCAATGCCGACAATCCGCGCTTCATCCCCGGCGCTGGCAACGTCGATCACATGGCGTCCGACAAGGCCCGTCGCCCCCACCAGCGCAATCCGCACCGGGCTGCGCGCCTCAGACATTGATAAGCCCGGCCGGCTGTGCGCCATAAATCGCGGCGCAGGCCTGCATCGCGAACCGGTCGCTCATCCCGGCGATGAAATCGGCGATCATCCGGCTGCGTTGGGGTTCGTGTGCGGGCAGGCGTTCATGCCAATCAGACGGCATCAACTTCGCATCCTGCGAATAGGCGGCGAACAGCCGGGCGACGACATCGCGCGCGCGTTCTGCCGCAGCAATCTGTTCGGGGTGAAAATACAGCCGGTCATACATGAACGTCTTAAGCCGCCGTTCGCGTGACGTCATTTCGGGCGAGAACCCGGCCAGCTGCCGCCCGGCATTGCGCACTTCGGCAACCGATCCGATGCCATGCACCTGCGCGCGGGTATGCTCGATCACGTCCTTTACCATCAAGCCGATCTGATCGCGGATCATCTCGCGCAGCAGACGGTCTTTCGGGGCGTGGGGAAAGCGTTTTTCGACCACCCGCCATTGGTCTGCGAGGAAATCGAGCGTCAGCAGATCATCCAGCGCCAAAAATCCCGCGCGCAGCCCATCATCGATATCGTGATTATCATAGGCGATATCGTCCGCCACCGCTGCGACCTGCGCTTCCAGTGATGGCCAGGTGCCAAGCATCAACGGAAAAGCTGCATCCAGTTCAGCCAGCGCCCAGTTCGGGGCTGTTACAGGGCCGTTATGCTTGGCCAGCCCTTCGAGCAGATCCCACGTCAGGTTCAGCCCGTCATGTTGGGGATAGGGAGATTCGATCCGCATTACCGTGCGCAGCGTCTGCGCATTGTGGCAGAACCCCCCGTACCGCTCCATCGCCTCGGACAAGGCGGCTTCGCCTGCATGGCCGAACGGCGGGTGCCCCACATCATGCGCCAGGCACAGGGCCTCGGTCAGATCCTCGTCCAGCCCCAGCGCGCGGGCAATTACCCGGCCAATCTGCGCGACTTCAAGACTGTGGGTCAGGCGGGTGCGGTAATGATCGCCATCGGGGGCGATGAACACCTGCGTCTTGGATTTGAGGCGGCGAAAGCTCATCGAATGGATGATGCGATCACGGTCGCGCTGGAATTGGCTGCGCGGGCCGCGCTGTTCGCCCGCCGCGCCGCCGCGCCATTCACGCCCGCCATGGGCATCAGGATCAGCAGCATAGGGGGCGCGGGACATCACGGCTTTGTCGAATAGGCCAGCCAGCCCCGCTTCTCAACCGGAACAGGAAGGGAACCTGCCACAAAGGTGCAAATGGCCGCGCCGACATCGCGGATTATGGGGCCACCCTCCGGTGGTTGGGGGGGAAGGAGGGTGGCCCCAAGGGCCTGTCGGTGCGACCCGAAAGACCCGGAAAATGCCAGTTGCGTTTCCGCGACAAAATCCGTGCAAGCGCGTAGCCGACCAGTTAAACCGTTGCAACCCGACAAATGGGTGAATTATTCGCTAAGCGCGACCAGCACAGATTATTGCCCCGCTTCCTGTTCAAGAATCCAGTTGGCCGCCGCCTCGCAATGGATGCGGGTGCTGTCGAACACCGGCAGCACATTCGCATCAATATCAACCACCAGATCAAGCTCGGTGCAGGCCAGCACAATCGCCCCTGCGCCTTCCTGCGCCTTGTTGGTGATGATGGTTTTCAATGTGCGCTGGGCCTCTCGCGTCACTTTTCCGACCATCAATTCATCATAGATGATCCGGTCGAGCGCTTCGACATATTTCATGTTGGGCGGCAAAAGGTTGATGCCGTGGGCAACCAGCCGCTTGCGATAGAAGCTTTCGGTCATCACGTTGCGCGTGCCCAGAAGCGCTGCGTTGGTCTTGCCCGCCCGTTTCATCGCCAGCCCGACATATTCGGCAATGTGCAGGATCGGGATGTCCACCGAAGCGGCAACATCATCATACAGCCGGTGCATCGAATTGGCGCCGATGATCAGCGCCTGCGCCCCCGCGCCTTCGAGCCGCCGCGCGCTGTCGATCAGCACGCTGGCCGCACGCTGCCAGTCGCGTTCTTCGCGCAAGGCGTAAAGCTGGCAGAAATCGAGGCTTTCGATCAGCAGCGGAGCAGAGGCCATCGGCGCAGCGCGGCGTTGCACAATGCGATTGATGTGATCGTAATATGTCGCGGTCGACACCCAGCTCATGCCGCCAATGATCCCGAGTTTGCGCAAAGCCGGCTTTTCCTTCGATTCTGTGTGCAAGTGCGAGACGGTGTAAAGCGCAAGCGTTGCGCGCGTCCAGTGCGCAACAAAGCCGGTGCGCGATTATTGCGCGTTTGGCACCGGAGCGTGCTCAGCAAGCCACGGCAAAAGATCGCCAAGCGTTGCGGCGGGTGCCTCTTCATGCGGCAGGTGGCCGATGTTCGGATAGACGGTGATCTGTGCGGTCGGCATCACCTCGGCCAGCCATTGCCCGGCGGCGACCGGGATCAGCCGGTCATCTTCGCCCCACAGGATCAGCGTCGGCGCAGTCACTCCGGCAATCTCGGCCTCGGTCAGTGATTCATGCGGTTGGCTGAAACGCTTCAATGTCGCGCGGCGATTGCCGGGATAGCGCAGCAGTTCCCAGTAGCGATCGATCATTGGTTCGGTGATGATCGATTTGAGCGAGACGGATTGTTCAAGGCTCTGCGCGATCAGACTGCGCGGGGTAATCTGTTCGACCAGCCGATTGACCCCCGGCATCCGCGCAATTCTGAAGCCGATATTGCCGCCGCCGCTGTTCTTTTTGGCGGCCTTATCCTGCGGCATCGGCCCGCCGCTGGCATCGACCAGCACCAGCCCGGAAACACGATCCGGGTGCGCAATCGCAAAGGCCAGCGCGTGCTTTCCCCCCATCGAATTGCCGCCGATGATGAAGCGTTCCAGCCCCAGCGTGTCAGCCACTTCGCGGATATCGGCGACATAATTCGCGCGTCTGTAATCATGCGCCGGATCGGGCCCAGTCAGCCCGTGGCCGACCTGATCGAAACGGATCACCCGGTATTGCGATTTCAGTGCAGCAACCCACGGTTCCCACGTGTGCAGATCGGCGTTCGATCCGTGGAGCAGCATAATCGCGGGCGCATCTTTGGGCCCTTCATCGCGCAGGTGGACAGTCACGCCGCCACCAATATCGACGAATTGCGAAGGCGCCCCGCCATATTTGGCGCGCATTTCCGCCGCATCGGTATCGGGCGTGCGGAAAATCAGGAAGGCGATCACCAGCAGCGCAATGAGCGCCAGAACCCCGCGAACAAACCATTTCATTATTGCTGCATCTCCAAAATCCAACGCCGCACCACCGCCGAGCCTTCGCGGTCAACGCTGGACTTTCCGATTTCGGGCATGGCGATGCCCGGCTCCGCTGAGTCCATGCGGTACAGCAGGATTGATTGGTCGGGCGCACCAGGCAGGATCGAAAACTCATGCCCCCCTGCCCCGCGCCCGGCGGCGACCGGGCGTTTCATGATGCCGATGGCGTGGGGATCATCTTGTTCCCAGCGCAGATCAAGCCCTGAATTGGACGCGCCGCCGCCCGGTTGGTGGCAATGCGCGCAGTTCACATCGAGGTAAGCCCGCGCCAGCGGCGCTGCCGGGCCGGTGGCATGATTGCGCCAATCGGGCAGGCTGTCAGCACCCGCAGGCACCGTGTCGAGCGCGCCCCGCTTCGCCATCTGACCCAGCCATTCAGCCGGCAGATTGCGCGCCTTCGGCCCAATCGGGATCACCACGCCGTCCTTCGAATGGCAGGCCTTGCACTGGTTCTTGTTGGGAATGGCATAGGAAATCGCCTCCCCCGCAGGCGTCACCAGATCGATCCGCCCGCCTGCCAGCGCCAGCGTGGCCTCGGTCTGCTCCGCATTCCAGCGATAGGGCAGCGCCGTCCAGCCATCCGCACGGTGGAGCAGCAGGCGGGTTTCGATCAAGCGGCGTTCCGGCCCCTCGCCAAAGGCAAAGGTCTTGATAATCGCCGCGCCCACCGGGAATTGCAGCAGGCCGTCTGCGTCCGCAGTCATCCGTGTGCCATCGGGCAGATAGATAAACCGCAGCTTTTCCGCCCCATCTGACCATAGGGGGGTGTTGAGCGCATAGGGCGTCACCCCCGCACCCGGCAGCTGCTGCGCGCCATCGGCGAAGAAACCATATTCCGACAGGGTGCGCGCGAAGCCCTCCTCCAGAATGGCCGCATCATTGACCGCCACCGCTGGCGTCACCCCGGCGTGGGTCAGCGCTGCGCCCAGCGTAGCGCTAGCGGCAGCCATCAGGGCAAGCCCCCGCCTCACTTCAGCCGCGCCTCCAGTTCAGCCGGTGCGCCGATCCCGTCCATCGCCCACGGCTGGCCGTAAGCTGGCACATCGAGCGGGCCGGGCTGCGCCTCAGCCAAAGATTGCCCCTGACGGCTGAGATTGAGCGACCAGCCGGGATTGCCCGGTATGGTCAGCAATGCCGGCGTATCGGCATCCTGTTGCAACCCATCCCACATGATCGGCGGCAGCGTGCCGCCAAACGCGGCGAGCAGCATCGCGCCGCCGGGGAAATCGGGATCGGTCGCGCCAGCATCAACGACATTATTCGCAATCACCACTGCGCGCGCGAAGGGATTGTAACGCGCATCATCAAACTCTTGCGTGTAAGCGACCACCATGAACGGCGCGGTCGGGTTATCCTGCACCACGTTGTCTTCGATCCACACCTGCTCGTTCGCCATCACCATGATCCCGGTGCCGCGCGGCACGCCTGCAACGATATTGCCGGGCGGCGCGAAATTGGGGGTGTTGTTGCCTGCGACCAAGTTGTTGGTGATCAGCACATTGCCGCCGCCCATCACCGGCAGGCCGGGCAGATCGAACACCAGAATGCCCCCGGTATTGCGCGTGACATAGTTCTGGGTGACGATCGCATCGCGGCTGTTTTCAATCTCGATACCGGCGACATTGTCGGTCGCAATCGAATTGCGCACAGTGATTTTTGACGATTGGCCGACGTAAATCCCGGCATCCGAAGCGCCGGAGACTTCCGAATGGCTCACCAGCACCCCGGTGCTTTCGACCGGGTAGATGCCGTATGCGCCGTTTTCCGCCTTCGGCCCACCGGTCCACGTCACGCGAATGCGATGATAGACGATATTATCTGCGCCCTTGGACTTGATCCCATCACCCTTGGGATTCTCGACCGCGAAATCGCGCAAGGTGACATTGTCGGACGTCACCAAAAGCCCCTCACCCGCGCCCGCCTGCGCGGTGAAATCGAGAATGGACAGCGCCGGCCCCGCCCCGCGCACCGTCACCCCGTCAACATCCAGACTCAGCCCGTCAGTCAGCACGAACCGGCCCGCTTCGAGCACGACTTCGTCCCCCGGTGCGGCAAGGATCAGCGCCTCCTGCAAGCGTTCGGCAGCGCCTTCGCCCGGCGCAATGGTGTGGATTTCGGCGGCAAGCGGCGCGGCAGAAGCCAGCAGCGCAGCGGCCATGACCAGACGTTTCATGATGTTCTCCCTCTTCGCCCAGCAGTGTGGCGCAAGCGGAAGGGAAATTGCAAGGGCCGCGTAATCGGGTTGCAGCGTCAGCCGATACCCAGCGCGCACAGGCCCGCACTGGTAGTCAACACGGCGACCGCTTCGCCATCCTGAGTGCGGCGCACGCGCTTGATCAACTCGCCGAGGCCGTAGCCCGATGTTGGTTCGCCTTCCTGCGGGGCCATGCCCTGTCGCAGCCTCCACAATTGCACCACATTCAGCCGGTCAACCATGCGGCCCGCCATGCAATCGGCGCGCTGTTCATTGACGCCTGCCTGCACCAATGCGCCCGCAACCTGCCGTTCGATCAGCGGGTTGGCTAGGCCGCTATACACCGCCCCGCCCGCCAGCACGGCGAGCAGCAGAAAAAGGATGATCAGCTTGCGCATCAGCGGCTGTGCCTTCATTTGTTGTCGCATCGCCGAGAAGCCGAAAACCGGTTCCCACTTTTCGGCGCGATGCTCAGTTATTGTCGCATCGCCGAGAAGCCGAAAACCGGTTCCCACTTTTCGGCGCGATGCTTAATCGAGCGATTTGACGATTTCCTCGACCATCTTCTTGGCGTCGGCCAGCAGCATCACGGTCTGGTTCATGTAGAACACTTCGTTATCGACCCCGGCATAGCCGACGCCGCCCATTGACCGCTTGATGAAGAACACCTGCTTGGCCTTGTCGACATCGAACACCGGCATTCCGTAGATCGGCGAGGATTTGTCGGTCTTGGCCGCCGGGTTTACCACGTCGTTCGCGCCGATGATGAAGGCAATATCGGCCTGCGCGAATTCGGAGTTGATGTCTTCGAGTTCGAACACCTCGTCATAGGGCACGCTGGCTTCGGCGAGCAGCACGTTCATGTGCCCCGGCATCCGCCCTGCGACGGGGTGGATGGCGTATTTCACGTCCACACCCTTTTCCTTGAGCTTATCACCCATTTCGCGCAGCGCGTGCTGGGCCTGCGCCACCGCCATGCCGTAACCGGGGATGATGATGACGCTTTCGGCCTGTTCGAGCATATAGGCCGCGTCTTCCGCACTACCCTGTTTATAGGGCCGCTGTTCGCGCGCGCCGCCTGCTCCGCCTGCATCGGGCGCTGCGCCGAACCCGCCTGCGATCACCGAAATGAAGCTGCGGTTCATCGCGCGGCACATGATGTAGCTGAGGATCGCGCCCGAACTGCCGACCAGTGCGCCGGTGATAATCATCGCCGAATTGCCCAGCGTAAAGCCCATCGCCGCCGCCGCCCAGCCCGAATAGGAGTTCAGCATCGACACTACCACCGGCATATCCGCCCCGCCAATCGGGATGATCAGCAGGAAACCGATGATGAAGGCCAACACCGCGATGGCAATCACCAGATAGCCTTCACCCGCGCCGCCTTCGGGCGAGATGGTGTAAATCCCGATCAGCGCCAGAATCGCAATCAGCGTGCCCAGGTTGATGACATGCCGCCCCGGCAGCATGATCGGCGAACCGCTCATCCGGCCCGACAATTTCAGGAAGGCGATGACGCTCCCCGAGAAGGTGATCGCCCCGATGGCGATGCCAAGGCCCAGCTCCACACGGCTGACGCGAAGGATCTGATCCGCCGCATCGGTTATCGCGAACGCCGCCGGGTTCAGCCACGCGGCAAAGCCCACCACCACCGCGGCAAGGCCGACGAGACTGTGGAAGCCTGCGACAAGCTCTGGCATCTGCGTCATCGCAATGCGGCGAGCGACGGTGACGCCAATGATCCCGCCAAGGAAAATCGCGATGCCGGTCTCGGCAATGTTGGCAATGTCGTGGGTGACAAGCGTCGTCACCACCGCGATTCCCATGCCGATCATGCCATTGCGGTTGCCCGCCTGACTGGTCGCCGGACTGGACAGCCCGCGCAGCGCAAGGATGAAGAACACGCCCGCGATCAGGTAAGCGAGCATCGCCCAGGCAGGCGTGCCGCCTTCGCCGCCGCCTGCGGCATAGGCCGGGGTCGCGAACAATAAGATCGTCATCGCGAGAAGCGAAGCGACGAAGCGATCCATGGCCGAACCGCGCTTGGCGATCGCCGGTCCATGGATTGCCGCGGCGACTGCGTCGCCTCGCAATGACGAAGTCTGAGAGAAGCGCCCCATCCTCACTTCTCCTTCTTCTTGTACATCGCGAGCATTCGCTGCGTCACCGCGAACCCGCCGAAAATGTTGATGCTGGCGAGCACCACCCCGAACAGGCCGAGATACTTGGCGACCGGGCTCTGCGCCTCAGCCGCCGCAATCAGCGCGCCGACGATGATCACCGAGGAGATCGCATTGGTCACCGCCATCAGCGGCGTGTGGAGCGCCGGGGTCACCGACCAGACGACGTAATAGCCCACGAAACAGGCCAGCACGAAGATCGAGAGGATTGAGATGAAGTCCATTGGTCAATCACCACCCTCTGCTTCGCCAATGTGGATTTGCGCAATCATCGGACGAAAAACCTCAGTCATCTTAGGCCAATTTTTCAAGAGCCAATCATGCTGATGAACCCACCGACCCTTGTCCTCTTTGTTCTGAGTGCCCGGCATATAGAGAGCGATTCGCTTCTCGTGGCCCCGCAAGGTCTCCCATGAAAGCTCTTGCTCCATAAGGTGCTCAATCTCCGCTTTCCTCTCACAAAGCTGCTCAAACACGATAGGCGCAGCCACGCCACTGATATAAGCTTCAACCCTGAGTTTATTGCCGCTTGCAAAACAGGCGTTCGCATCTACCGAAAAGCCGTTTCCATTGCCGATCCTCTCGCCAGTTTGCCAGTTT
Organism: Porphyrobacter sp. MBR-155; assembly: GCF_040547625.1. Taxonomy (NCBI): domain Bacteria; kingdom Pseudomonadati; phylum Pseudomonadota; class Alphaproteobacteria; order Sphingomonadales; family Erythrobacteraceae; genus Porphyrobacter; species Porphyrobacter sp. MBR-155. The sequence goes on along the minus strand of NZ_JBEPQB010000002.1, from coordinate 209,580 downwards.
CCCTTGTAGGGCTTTCTAGCCGCCAGCGCTGGATATACACCTGCGGCCTTCTGGATTAATGCTGCCCAATACTCGTGATAGAGGGCTTGAGTCGGCGTCAGCACGTCGTCAACGGCAAACTTGGCCGCAGCACTTTGTTTCGACCAGTCGTTCGGCTTTGCAACGATCGAAAAACTGGGAGCAAAAGCGCTTTCCCCAATTTTCAGCAGCTCAACCTGAAGTCCGAAAAAAAGGTGATCTTCGTCACTTATTCTGTTGAGGTAGTCGATAGCGGCGCGGTGCTCCTCACGGAAAGTTCGGGCAACCCATACAACAATCGGAGCATCCAAACCTGCGGCATATGTCAAGATTTGCCCTAGGTGTCTGTGATCAGTCCCTTCGATTTGATTTTCGATCAGAACCCACTTGCCACTCACAATATCCTTACCAAGGATATCGGCCGAGAACGGTCCTACTTGTTTTTCAACAGCCTCCAGTTCCAAACGAAGACCGAGGATATCCCCGAGAAGTGTAAGATTTTCTTCTTCGGCAAGCCATGGGGTGAAGTTTTTCGCCTCGTCCGGCCAAGCCTTTCGAAGGTCCACTGATTCGATCCGGCCAAGCGGTATAACCGCACTCACCCGATCAGCCTTTCATTCACAACCTTGCCGCCCTGCGTCAGTCGGATCGCGCCGCCGATTTCCTCGTCGAGCACGGGCTTGCCGGTCTCCTTGTCCCAGAAGGCGCTGAGGAAGTTGTAGTGGTTGCGCGCAAACAGCGCCGAGGCGTCGGCAGGCAGGTGCGCGGGCGTGTTGGAAAAGCCGATGATCTTGACGCCGTGCTTGACCACGACCTCATCCGGCTTCGATCCTTCAACATTTCCGCCCTGCGCCACCGCCAGATCGAAGATCACGCTACCCGGCTTCATCGTCGCAATCTGCGCGTCGGCGATCAGCCGGGGAGCAGCGCGGCCCGGAATCAAGGCGGTCGTGATCACGATATCCTGCTTGGCAATGTGCGAACTCACCAGTTCAGCCTGCGCCTTCTGGTATTCCTCGCTCATTTCGGTGGCATAGCCGCCCGAACCTTCGCCTTCGATCCCGGCGACATTCTCGACGAAGATCGGCTTGGCACCCAACGACTGGATCTGCTCCTTGGTCGCGGAACGCACGTCGGTCGCGGAAACCTGCGCGCCCAGCCGCCGTGCGGTGGCAATCGCCTGAAGCCCCGCCACGCCCACGCCCATGATGAAGGCGCGCGCGGCCTGAACCGTGCCCGCCGCCGTCATCATCATCGGGAAGGCGCGGCCATACGTATCCGCTGCCGCCAGCACCGCCTTGTAACCCGCAAGGTTCGATTGCGAGGACAGCACGTCCATCGACTGCGCGCGGGTAATGCGCGGCATGAACTCCATGCTCAATGCCTCAAACCCGGCGGCCGCATAGGCATCCACCAAGTCGCGTTTCGCAAAGGGATCGAACAGCGCCGCCACCCACGCGCCGGGCTTTGCGCCTTTCAGCAGCGCCACGTCAGGCGCCTGAATGCCCAGCACAATGTCGGCACCCTTCACCGTTGCGGCGGCGGTGCCAAGGCTCGCGCCCGCTTCTGCATAGGCCGCATCGGTGACAGAAGCCATCACCCCCGCCCCCTTTTCAACCGCGACATCAAGCCCGAGCGCGGCGAATTTCTTGACCGTTTCGGGCGAGGCGGCAACGCGCGTCTCACCGGGCGCGCGTTCTTTCAGGATCGCGATTTTCAACCGCCGCGCCTTATTCGGCGATCAGCGCAACGATGATGAATACGATCACCGCAACAATCGGCACCGCCCATTTCAACGTGGCCATGAACCCGCCATAGGTCGCCTGGGCTTTTTCCATATCGTGAACTGTCATTATCCTTGTTTCCCCTTGGGCATTCCAAACCGCAAACGCGCGTCCAGTCGCCGAAAAAACACGCCCACGAAGAGCGTCTGACATTCTCGTATCGAAGCGGGCGCGCTATCTCAAGTCACCATTCATGACAGGCGGGGACATCGCTGCAAACAGCCTTAATCCCGTTTTTACCTCCTTGCCCTATTCACTGTGGATTGTGTCATCCGGGGACTCTTGTCCGGGCTGAGAGAAAGTGAGCGGCAAGGTTGATGGCTGAGATGGATTGCCACCCAGACGCGCACAGCGATGCGCGAATCGTGATGCTGATCGATGATGAGCCTGCGCAGTCGCGCCTGATCACCGCGATTGCCGCGCGCGATGGCTGGCGCACCATTGTCGCCGCCGATGCCGAAACCGCGATTGCGATGCTCGGCACACGCGAAGGGATGCAGTTATCGGCAATTTTGCTCGATCAATGGGTGCCGGGCGACGATGCCTGCAAACTGATCGCCGAATTGAAATCGCGCCGCCCAGCGCTGCCGATCCTGATGCTCACCACCAGCGCCTCGCCGCTGCTCGCGGTTGAGGCGATGCGTTCAGGGGCCAGCGATTATCTGGTCAAGCCGGTCGCGCCCGATCGGCTGATGGAGGCACTGCGCAGCGTTACCACCCGCGAAACGGCGCGCGATGAACTCGCCCCGCTGACCGAGAAAATGTCCGCCAGCCTCGATTTCGATGCGATGATCGGCACCGCACCGCAATTCCGCACCGCGCTGGCACAGGCTGCCAAGGCCGCGCGCGGCCACGGCCATGTGCTGATCGAAGGCGAAACCGGCACCGGCAAGGAAATGCTGATGCGCGCGATGCACGCCGCCAGCCCGCGCTCCAAGGAGCCGCTGCGGATCATCAACCTCGCCAGCATTCCGCCCGGGTCGATCGAATCGGTGTTATTCGGGCATGAACCCGGATCGTTTCCCGGCGCGTTTGATCGCCAGATCGGCGCATTCCAGCATTGCGACGGTGGCACGCTGGTGCTCGACGAGATAGACCGCCTGACCCCGGCGCTGCAACAGCGGCTGGGTGATGCGCTGGACAGCGGGATCATCCGTCCGGTCGGCGCGAGCTATGGCTTCCGGGTCGATGTGCGGCTGCTGGTGACCAGTAATGTCGGGCTCGACCGGATGGTGGCGGGCGATCAGTTCAACGCCGGACTCGCAGCAAAGCTGGGGAGCACCCGGATCGTGCTGCCACCCTTGCGCGAACGCGTGGGTGATATTCCCGCACTGACCCGCCATTTCCTCGCCCGGATCGGCGAACAACCGGGGCTGAACCATCTGTCCGTTTCCGACAGCGCCTTGGCGTTGCTCGCCGCCTATGACTGGCCGGGCAATGTCCGCCAGCTGCAATCGGTGTTGTTCCGCGCCGCGGTCTATTGCGACGACAACTCGCTCACCGCTGACAGTTTCCCGCAATTGTCCGAAATGCTGGGCGAACAAGGCAGCGTCACGGTGGCGAGCGCGCATGAAGGGGTGGGCATCATGCTCTACACCCCCGACGGCAACCTGCGCCCGCTGGAGGATATCGAGGCTGACGTCATCCGCCTCGCCATCGGCCATTATCGCGGCCGCATGACCGAAGTGGCGCGGCGATTGGGGATCGGACGCTCGACGCTCTATCGCAAGCTGTCCGATCTGGGGATTGATAACGCGGCTTGATCAGCGCGCCAGCCCGACCTAACTCGGCGGGCATGACACCTCAGCAAAAAGATTTCGCCGGGCGCTCTGCGCTCGTTACCGGAGCGGCTTCGGGGATCGGTGCGGCTGCGGCCAAGGCGCTGGCGGCGCGCGGTGCGGCGCGGCTGTTTCTGGTCGATATTGATGGCGCGGGGCTGGATGGGCTCGATTTACCGGGCGAAGTGCACCGCATTGTCGGAAGCGTCGCGGATGAGGCATTGTGGCAGGCGTTAGACCCCCGCTTGGCCGGGCTAGACCATGCCTTGGTCAACGCAGGGATCGGTTCGGGCGGCCCGATTGCGTCGATTTCGCTGGCCGAATGGCGCCGGGTGATGGCGGTTAATCTGGACGGCGCGTTCATGACATTGGCGAGTTCGCTGCGGGCGATGGAGCAGCGCGGCGGCAGCGTGGTGGTGGTCGCCTCAGTCACCGGGATCAAGCCGGTGCCAGGCATCGGCCCTTACGGCGTATCCAAGGCGGCCGTCGCCCACATGGCCCGCATTGCCGCGGCCGAAAGCGCCAGAAAAGGAATCCGTGTCAATGCGATAGCCCCCGGCGGGGTGGACACTGCGATCTGGGAAAGCGGCGCGGATTTCACAGCCTCGGTCGAAGCGATTGGCCGCGAGGCGACGATCAAGGCAATGGCCAAAACCACGCCGCTGGGCCGTTTTGCCACCTCAGAAGAGATGGCCGACAGCATCCTCTATTTGCTGAGCGATGCTGCGGCCAATATCACTGGGCACGTGATGGTGTCAGACGGCGGTTTTACACTCTGATTTTATGTCGTTTTCGCTGGAATAATCCGCGCCAGACCGCCGAAATCAAAACCGGATACGAACGCCGACCAGGCCGGACACCGTTTCATAGCGGCCATCCTGTTCTGCATTAAAGATTTCACCGCCACCGGCCACAAATTCGCGTTCGAAATTAAGCCCGGAAATGCGTTGATAACGCACGCCTGTTTCCAGATCCATGCGGTCATTCAGGCGGAAGCTCAACCCCACGTCGCCTTGTAGCACAAAGCCTGTATCATTGCCGCGAATGGCAAATGTATCGGTGGTGGCCGTGCCGTTATTGGGGAAATAGCCGATATTGGGATCAACATCGGCAATCCCGATACCCGCGCCGACATAGGGCACGACAGTCTGTTTTTCCTTGAGCCGCACATCAGCGCGATAATTCAGCGTGAACGAGTTGATGTCAGCGCCGCCGCCAAACGTCTGATTACCGCCATTGGACGAACCACCATCAATATCGGGGCTGCTATAATTATATTCCAATTCAACACTGGGTTGGAAAATACCCAGCAGACGCGTGGGAATTTGATACCCGACCGCGCCAGACACAGTGAAATCCTCATCAAATTGGACCCGCGTGGTAGCAGGGTCACCGGCAACGCCGGGTGAGCCATTTGCGGGAGCCTGAATACCGTCGAATGTTTTGCTGGAGGGCGATGTTACACCGCCACGAACCGAAGCATAAATACCTTCATCGAGTTTAAAATCATCATCCTGAGCAAATGCAGTTGAAGGCAATGCTGCAAAGAGCATAGATGATGCGATGAAAATATAGCGGAGGCGCATGACGACTTGCTCCAAATCTGAAAATGATCTGAGAAACAATTTTCTACTGTCATGAAGGTGTTCGCCGCTCACACCGACAAAGTTACATCGCCAACTGGATACCCGATTCATGCAATCGTCGGAACGACACGCACAGCACGCCGCGATCGCTATTATCCGCGATCAGGTAGTTCCGCCGGGATCGTCGAAAAATCGGTGAGCGCCGCGTCGCGCAAACCGCGCCACACATTGCGCGCCTGCACCGTCTCGGCCACATCGTGGACGCGCAGGATATGCACGCCTGCCTCCATCCCTCTCACCGCCAGCGCAAGCGACCCGGCGAGCCGCTGATCGGCAGGCTCCTCAGCCGACAGCGCGCCAATCATCCGCTTGCGGCTCGCCCCCAGCATGACCGGGCTGCCCAGAGCATGGAACAACGGCAAGGCGTTAATCAACGCAAGGTTATCCGCCAGCGATTTGCCAAAACCGATGCCGGGATCGACGATGATGCGATCTTCAGCAATGCCCGCCGCGATGGCGCGCGCGCGCGCCGCTTTGAGGAAGTCGAACACCTCGCTGACCACATCGCCATACACCGCGCCCGCATGCAGGTCTTCACCGGCACCCGGCGCGTGCATCAAAACCAAGGGGCAACCGCGCGCCGCGACCAGTTCGGTGCTGCGCGGATCGTATCGCAGAGCCGAGACATCATTGACCATATGCGCGCCCGCCGCCAGCGCCACTTCGAGGACGCCTGCGCGCCGAGTGTCGACGCTGATTGCTGCCCCCATTGCCGCGCAATATTCGACAGCAGGGATCACCCGGCGGATTTCCTCATCCTCAAAAGTCGCCGCAGCGCCGGGGCGAGTGCTTTCGCCGCCAATGTCGATGATCGCCGCGCCTGCCTCCAGCATCGCGGCGGCGTGGGCACGGCCGGCCTGCGCATCATCATCATCATCATGCGCTCCGCCATCGGAGAAACTGTCGGGCGTGACGTTGAGGATACCCATGACCTGCGGCTGATCGAGCCGGATGGTGCGCGCGCCCAATTGCACCGGGGGGTGCGCTTTGTTGAGGTTCGCCCACTGCGCGGCTGCATCATCGGCCACCGCATCAGGCAGGCTGGCCAGCGCCTGTTCCACCGTGCCTGCGGTGCAGATGATCCGGTCAGCCACCACCCCATCGCGGCGCAGCACCAGCGCAAATTCGCGGGCATAGGCCATGCTGCCACCCAGCCGCACGGCCTCGCCCTCCACCGCCTGCGGGCCGGAGACAAGCGTGAGCGGGTGGAGATAGACGGTGGCGGTCATGTCTTTCCCTTGTGGGAATTAGTCCTCGTTCGCCAGCAGATAGAGTTGCCGCGCGGCGTCAATTGGCTGCACATCCGCGCCGACCTCGTAATGCCAGAACGACCAGCCGTTGCAGCTTGGCGCGGCTTGCAATTCCTTGCCCAGCCCATGGATCGATCCGGTTTTACCATCACATTCCAACGAGCCATCGGCGCGCACCGTGGCGATCCAGCGGCGTTTCTTGTCGAATACCTGCGTGCCCGGCGGGATCAGGCCGGTTTCAACCACCGCGCCAAACGCCACCTTGGGCGCGGTGCGCGCGCTTTGCATGGTGGTGAGCGCGCTTTCATCGAGCGGCAGTTCGCGTGCGATCCGCTTTTCAGCGACACTGCGGTAAAAATCCTCGCGTTCGCAGCCGATCCATTGACGCCCCAGCCGCTTGGCCACCGCGCCGGTGGTGCCGGTGCCGAAGAACGGATCGAGCACCACGTCGCCCTTTTCCGTCGTCGCCAGCAGCACGCGATAAAGCAGCGCTTCGGGCTTTTGCGTCGGGTGGGCTTTCTTGCCGCCCTCCTTGAGCCGTTCGCCCCCGCCGCAGATCGGCATCACCCAGTCTGATCGCATCTGCAATTCATCGTTGAGCGTCTTCATCGTGCGGTAATTGAACTGATAGCGCGCCTTTTCCCCCATGCTCGCCCAGATCAGCGTTTCATGCGCGTTGGTGAAGCGGGTGCCGCGGAAATTGGGCATCGGATTGGCTTTGCGCCAGACGATGTCGTTGAGAATCCAGAACCCGAGATCCTGCAAAATCGCTCCGACGCGGAAGATGTTATGATAGGAACCGATCACCCATAGCGCGCCATCGGGCTTGAGCACCCGGCGCGCTTCGGTCAGCCATTCGCGGGTGAAAGTGTCGTAAGTGCGGAAGCTGTCGAACTGATCCCAGTGATCGGTCACGGCATCGACATGGCTGCCGTCCGGACGGTTGAGATCGCCGCCAAGCTGCAAGTTATAGGGCGGATCGGCGAACACCAGATCAACGCTGTTGGTGGGGAGCGAGCGCATCGCTTCGATGCAGTCCCCCGGCAGGATGCGGCCCAGCGGCAGATCGAGCGCAGGCATGATTTTTGGCGCTTTTACAGCGCGTTTTTCCTGCAACTTCGTCTTTTCTATAACGCCCACCAGATCGACCCCACTTGATTTGCTTGCAACTTATCCACAGGCATGAGTCTTTGAGGAGACCGCGTCAAGCGCCTAATTATGCGTGCATTATGGTTAACACTGCATCAACGCAGCGGAACGAAGCAAGACCGGCACAAGATGTTGAGTCCCGCGCCGCGCAAGGGACTCGATATGCAGCGGTGTGGCCCGCAGGACTCACCTGCCACGCCATCAACCGTGCAAAATTCCGATCAGATCAACGTCAGCTGCGCAACCGGGGCAAAGCTGCGGCGGTGTAGCGGGGTCGGGCCATGGCGGCGCAGCGCCTCGATGTGTTCGGCCGTGCCATAACCCTTGTTGCGCTCCCACCCGTATTGCGGGTGCGCGCGGGCGGCCTCCACCATCAACCGGTCGCGCCATTCCTTGGCGATGATCGACGCGGCAGAGATCGCCGGTTCGATCCCGTCTCCGCCAACGATGGCGCGCGCGGGCCAGCCCCATCCGGCACGGCGTCCGGCAGGGGTCATGTTGCCATCAATCAGCACTTCGCGCACCGGCGCAGGAATCGCGGCAGTTATTCGCGCCACCGCGCGGGTCATCGCCTCCATCGTCGCGATGAAGATGTTGAGCCGGTCGATCTCGTCAGGCTCCACCACCGCCACTGCCCAGCCGCAGCTTGCGCGAATGGCCGTTTCCAGCCGCGCACGGCGGGCGGGCGAAAGCCGCTTGGAATCATCGAGCCCAGTGGGTATCTCAACCCCAAGCACAACCGCCGCGGCCACCACCGGCCCGGCCAACGGCCCGCGACCGGCCTCGTCAACCCCGATGACAAGGCCGCCACTTGTAACCGTGAAACCCGGAGTGACCCCAAACATGACCCGTTCTTTCCCTCTGACCGCTGCACTTTCCCTACCCGCGTTGATGCTGGCAAGCTGCGCTAATGCCGAAACCGGGGAAACCGCCGCATCGGCAGCCGATGGCGCGCCGTTTGTCATCAGCGAAGTGGCGACGTTTGAGGAACCCTGGGCGATTGAATTTGCGCCCGGCACCGCGGTGCTGTTCGTCACCGAAAAGGCGGGCACGGTGAAGTTTATCGACACGGCCACGGGAACCATCGGCACGGTCAGCGGCGTTCCCGAAGTGGCCTATGGAGGGCAAGGCGGATTGGGCGACATCGCCTTCCTGCCCGCCGAAGCCTCAGACGTTCTGGGTCAGCGCACAATCTATCTCAGCTGGGCCGAGGCGGGCGCGGATGACACGCGCGGGGCGGCGGTTGGCAAAGGGACACTGGTGTGCGCCAGCACCGAGACTTGCGCCATCGAAGGCCTCAGCGTGATCTGGCGGCAAACGCCCAAGGTGACCGGGCGCGGGCATTATTCGCACCGCATCAGCGTGTCGCCCGATGGCCAGCACCTTTATATCGCCAGCGGTGATCGCCAGAAAATGCAGCCCGCGCAGGACACATCGAATACACTCGGCACGATCGTCCGGCTCAACCTTGATGGCACACCGGCGGCGGGCAACCCGATGGCGGATCAGGGCGGCGTGACAGCGGAAATCTGGTCTTACGGGCACCGCAACATTCTGGGGATGGATTGGGATGCGCAAGGGCGCCTGTGGGAAGTCGAACACGGCCCGGCGGGCGGGGATGAACTCAACCTCGTTCAGCGCGGTGCCAATTATGGCTGGCCAGTGCGTTCCTATGGCGAACATTACAACGGCGGCGCAATTCCTGATCACAGCGCCGATGATGGCTTCGCCAAGCCCGCACTTACCTGGACCCCGGTGATCGCGCCGGGTGATATGCTGATCTATGACGGCACAATGTTCGACAATTGGCAAGGCCGCGCGCTGATTGTGGGGCTTGGTTCGCAGGCTCTGGTCGAAGTCGCCATCGACGGTGACAGTGCGAGCGAAGTCAGCCGCCATGAATTCGACCGTCGGCTGCGCTCGCTTGCGCAAGGGCCAGACGGCGCGCTGTGGATCGCCGAGGATGGCAAGGGCGCGCGGGTGTTGAAGCTTTCCCCGCAATGACAACAGCCGCCACTGCCCCCACCACCGCAACGCTGATCCCGCTGGAGGCGGTTGACCCCGCCATGATCGAGGCGGTGCTTGACCGTGCGTTTGGCGCGGATCGCCACGCGCGCACGGCCTACCGCATCCGCGAAGGCATGGACTGGCTGCCGGGCCTGAGCCTGGCGGCGCTGGATGAAGACGATCTGCTGGTCGCCACGATTCAATGCTGGCCCATCGCGCTCCAGACGCAGCAGGGGCCGGTGCCGTTGGTGATGGTCGGGCCGGTGGCAGTCGTGCCCGAACAACAGGGCGAAGGCTTTGGCGTCGGCTTGATGAGCGCGATGATCGCTGAAGATGCGCGGCTGGCAGCGGGCGGGCAGGCGCTGGCGCAGGTGCTGATCGGCGATGCCGAATACTATGGGCGCTGGGGCTTTTCCGCGGCAATGACAGGTGGCTGGCGCTGCCCCGGCCCCTATGAACCGCATCGGCTGCTGGCGCGCGGTGCGGGTTTGGCGGCCATGCCGGCTGAAGGGATGCTGGGCCCGTGGGTATGATTAGAACGTGGGAATAATAAGAAGGAGCAGAGCTTAGCCCCTTCACCTTGCGCAAAGCTTCTGGCATCGCTCTAAACGAACCATGCCCTATGAACCGCCCCCCTATCTCGCCGAACTGACGCTGGCCGAAATCGCCGATCTAGTGGCGCAGCGCAAATTGCCCCCGGTCGAAGGCTGGGCACCGCAGCAATCGGGCGACAGCGCGATGCGAATTGCCGCGGACGGCACCTGGTATCACGAAGGCAGCCCGATCCGGCGTGAAGCGATGGTGCGCGCCTTTGCCGGGCTGCTCAAACGCGACGACAGCGGCCAGCACTGGCTGATCACCCCATTCGAGAGACTTACCATCGCAGTGGATGACGCCGCCTTCATCGCGGTTGATTGCGTGCGCGCCGATGATGCGCTGGTGTTCCGGCTCAACACCGATGACATCGTGATCGCCGGGCCGGATCACCCCTTGCGCGCCGCAGGCGATGCCGATGCCCCGGCGCTCTACCTCGATGTCAGGCGTGGGTGCGAGGCGCGGTTGAACCGCTCAACCTACGCGCAACTGGCCGAAATTGCGCTGGCCGAAGGGGCCGAGGACAATAGCTGGCAAGTCACCAGCAAAGGTCAGGCGTTTTCGCTGCTGCCATGACGCCATCCCCCGCCGCCAGCATCTACGACCCGCTTGCTCAGGCCTTTGCCGAAGGCCACCGCACGCCCATCCCCGATCTGCTCAGCGACGCGCATTTCGCACAGGGTGGCCGCACCACGCCTGCCGCCGTGCTGATTGCGGTGACCGATGCGGCGCATGATCCGCAGGTGATCCTGACCCAGCGGCCGCGCGCGATGCGCGATCATCCGGGGCAGGTCGCCTTTCCCGGCGGCAAGATCGATCCCGGTGAGGACGCGATAACCGCCGCCTTGCGTGAGGCCGAGGAGGAGCTCGCCCTGCCGCGCGATGCGGTTCGAGTGATCGGAACCAGCGATGTCTATCATACTGGCACCGGCTTTCTGGTGACGCCGGTGGTCGGCGTGGTGCCACCGGGGTTGTGCCTCACCCCCAACCCTTCGGAGGTGGAAGCATGGTTCGAAGCCCCGCTCGGCCTGCTGCTCGATCCGGAAAGCTGGACGACGAACGAAGTGTTCTGGCGCGGTGCGACCCGGCGTTACCTCGAACTGGAATGGCAGGGTTTCCGCATTTGGGGCGTGACCGCGGCGATCATCGCCAACCTGTCGCGCCGGATTGCGATACAGGCGCTGCGCGATGCGGCGTGATCTCACCCAAGCGGAATGGCCGCACCGCGCTGGTCTTGCCGCGCTGATAGCGGCGCTGGGCGCAGCGAATATCCGCTGGGTCGGCGGCGCGGTTCGCGATGGCGTGCTGGGCGTAGAGGTGCATGATGTCGATTGCGCCACCGTGCTGATGCCCGCCGAGGTGATCGACCGCTGCGCCCGCGCGGGCATTCGCACCGTTCCCACCGGGATCGAACATGGCACGGTCACGGCAATCCTTGCCGATGGCCCGGTCGAAATCACTACCTTGCGCCGCGATGTCGCCACCGATGGCAGGCGCGCCACCATCGCCTTTGCCCGCGATTGGGCAGAGGATGCCGCGCGGCGCGATTTCACCATCAACGCGCTCTATGCCCATCCGGAGACACTCGAAATTGCCGATTATTTCGGCGGGCTGGATGATCTGGCGGCGCACCGCGTGCGGTTCATCGGCGATGCGCGCGAACGGATAGCCGAGGATCACTTGCGCATCCTGCGCTATTACCGCTTTCAGGCGCGCTTTGGCGCGGCGCTGGATGCGGAGGCGGAGGCTGCCTGCGCAGACCTCGCCCACACCTTGAAAGGGCTGAGCCGCGAACGGGTGGCGGCGGAATTGCTGACGTTGCTGGCCCTCCCCGATCCGCACGCGACGCTGGAACGGATGCGCGGGCACGGCGTGCTCGGCGTGATCCTGCCCGAGGCCTGCGCCGCGCAGCTTGCCGCGCTTGCCCGGCTGATCGCGCAGGAGAGCGCGCAAGCCATCGCCCCCGATCCGGTGCGGCGGTTGGCAGCCCTGCTCCCCCCTTCGCCCGATGTCGCCGAGACGGTCGCCGCGCGGCTGCGGCTGTCCAAGACGCAGCGCGCGCGGTTGATTGGCGCGGCTGAACGCGTGGCAGACGACACCGCCAACCCCCACGCGCTTGCCTATCGTGTCACAGTGCCGTCGGCGGTTGACCGGCTGCTGCTGCTGGGCGGCGATGCGCGCGCGCTGATTGGATGGACGCCGCCGGTCTTCCCGCTGAAAGGCGGAGCGATTGTTGCACGCGGAGTTACCACTGGCCCGGCGGTCGCGCGTATGTTGCAAGCGGTGGAGCAACGCTGGGTCGCTGAAGGCTTTCCCGATCCTGCCCGGGTCGAAACCCTGCTCAACGAGGAATTGGCCAAGACCGCGACGTGACCTGTCCGGCGGGATGAACCGGGGCTAAAGAGCGGCAGGCTGCATTCAAGAAGGGTGCCTTGCGGTTGTCACCCACGTCCTGCGCGGGCTAGGATCACGTCACGGGTCAATGCACCGCATTCGCTACCGCGAAGGCAGCAGCGTTGCGATTGACCTCGGCCACACTCTCTGGCCTCTCGCTGCGGCCAAACCGGTCGCTGGGATCCTCCGTATCCCGCAGAGCTTGTCGTCCCGTTCGGCAATCCTCCGGCAACGTGTAACAATGGAGTACATCAATGAAATCTGTTAAGCTGGCGCTGATTGCCGCCGTGTTTGCTGCGACCCCCGCAGTGGCTTTCGCACAGGACGTGGGCGCGACAATCTATGGCAATGATGGCAACCCGATCGGCACGGTCGAACAGAAGACCGAACAGGTGGTCGTGATCAACACCGGCAAGCACAAGGCCCCGATTCCCGCCAATCTGTTGTTCGAAAACGATAAGGGTCATGCCGTCAACGCGACCACGGCACAGATTGATGCGATGATGGATCAACAGCTCGCTGCCGCTGCGGCCAAGCGTGATGCGGCGCTGGTCACTGGTGCGGCGGTGGTGTCAATCAACGGCAATCCGGCAGGCACGCTGGGCGAGGTTGATCTGGCGGCCGATGAAATCACGCTGGAAAGCCCCGATGGGCCGATCTTGCTCAAGAAAGAATATTTCATGGTCGATAACGATGGCCAGCTCAAGGCGCTGGTTACGCGTGATCAGATCGCCAACGCTGCCGCTAGCCGCAAGGCGGGCGGATAACCCTACCGACCGCTCCCTCACAAGGGTCGTAATCGGGCTGCGGGTGCTGCAATCGCATCCGCAGCCCTTTTTGCCTTTCAATTACAGCGTCAGTCAAACCGGCCCGACTTGGGGAAACCCTGCGGCGGCATTCGCCCGGCGGCCCCGCGCGCCACCTTCCACATGCGGATTTCGGTTTCGGTGCGGGTGCGTTCGCCCGATCCGCCCATCTGCCAGCTGAGGCCATCGCCCAGCACAAAGGTAATCGCGTCGGAAAGCCCGCCGTCGCGGTAGCGCTGCAATTGCACCCCCTGCCCGCGCGCCATCACCGGCAGTTCTTCAAGGTTGAACACCACCAACTTGCGGTTGTCCCCGACGCAGGCGACATGATCGTGGGCGGGCGCAATCTCGCGGATCACCCGCAGCAATGCGCCATCTTTCAGGTTCACCACCTGCCGCCCTTTGCGGGTTTCGGCCAGCAGATCATCCATCGCCGCAACAAAGCCCTTGCCGTGGCTTGAGGCGAGCAGCAACCGCCCGCCCGGACGGTGCACCATCATCGCAGCGATCGCGGCTTCGCTTTCAAGGTCGACCATGGTGCGCACCGGTTCGCCGAACCCGCGCGCGCCGGGCAGCTTGTCGCACCCCAGCGTATAGAACCGCCCGTCCGATGCGGCCAGCAACAGCTTGTCCGTCGTCTGCGCGTGGAGGATGAAGGCGAGGCTGTCGCCCTCCTTGTATTTGAATTCCTGATCCAGCGGCACGTGGCCGCTCGCCGCGCGGATCCAGCCTTTCTGGCTGAGGATCACCGTGACCGGGGCCTTTTCAATCATCGCATCCATGCTGAATTCGACCGCAGGCGCGGCTTCGGCAATCAGCGTACGGCGCGCGCCGAGCGCGGTATCCTCGGCATATTCCTTGCGCAGTGCCTTGAGATCGCGTTTCAGCCGGGTGCGCTGTTTGGCGGGGCTTTCCAGCAGCGCCTGCAATTCGGCCTCCTCGGCCAGCAGCGCGTCCTGTTCCTTGCGCAGCTCCATTTCCTCCAGCTTGCGCAAAGACCGCAGCCGCATGTTGAGGATCGCTTCGGCCTGCCGGTCGGTAAGGTCGAATTCGGCCATCATCAGCGGCTTGGGCTCATCCTCGGAACGGATGATTTCGATCACCCGGTCAAGGTTGAGAAAGGCGATGATGTAACCGCGCACCAGTTCCAGCCGCGATGCGATCTTGTCCAGCCGGTGCTGCGCGCGGCGTTGCAGGATGTCGATCTGCGCCGCCGTCCAGCTGCCCAGCAGTTCTTTCAGCCCCATCACCATCGGGGTGCGCCCCAAACCGGGCTGCGCATCGAGCACGTTCAGATTGAGGCTGAACCGGGTTTCCAGATCGGTCAGCTTGAACAGGCTTTCTTTGAGCAGTTCAGGATCGACATTGCGGCTTTTGGGGGTGAGCACGATGCGGATCGCGGTATCGCTTTCATCGCGCACGTCTTCCAGGATCGGCAGTTTGCGATCACCGATCAGCGCGGCGATCTGTTCGATCAGCTTGCCCTTGGGCACCTGATAGGGGATTTCCGAGATCACCAGCTGCCACTGCCCGCCGCCCAGCCGTTCGATCCCGGCGGCGATATCATCGGCGTCCTTGGCCTCTGGCGCGTGGAACTTGCCGCGCAGGCGGAAACTGCCGCGCCCGGTGCGATAGGCCTCGCAGATAGCTGCCGCGCTGTCGACCACCTGCCCGCCGGTGGCGAAGTCGGGGCCGTGGAACAGTTCCATCAGCCTTTCGTGTTCCACGTGGGGATTGTCGATCAGTTCCAGCGTCGCGTCGATCACTTCTGCAACATTGTGGCTGGGAATGCTGGTCGCCATGCCGACCGCGATCCCGCTTGACCCATTGGCGAGCAGGTTGGGGAACAGGCCGGGGAAAATCTCCGGCTCGATCTCCTCCCCGTTGTAAGTCGGGATGAAATCGACCGTGCCTTCATCCAGCCCCGCCATCAGCGCCAGCGCGGTCTTGGTCAGCCGCGCTTCGGTATAACGGTAGGCGGCGGCGTTATCGCCATCGACATTGCCGAAGTTGCCTTGCCCTTCAACCAGCGGATAACGCAGCGCAAAATCCTGCGCCAGCCGCACCATCGCGTCGTAAACCGAGGCATCGCCATGCGGGTGATATTTGCCGATCACATCGCCGACCACGCGCGCCGATTTCTTGAACGCGGAGGATGGATCAAGCTTCAACTGCCGCATCGCCCACAGCAATCGGCGGTGCACCGGCTTCAACCCGTCGCGCAGATCGGGCAGCGAGCGCGCGGTGATGGTGGACAGCGCATAGACGAGGTAGCGTTCGGACAGCGCGGCATCGAACGGCGCATCGACGATCGCATCAAACGGGTTTTCGGGCGGGGTGGTAACGGTGTCGGACATGGCCCCCCTCTAGCAATCCGCCGCACCGCGAGGGAGAGGGGTTTCCACAGGCTTGAGTGGATTACATCCGCCGCAGATCATTGCTTTCTGACGGCACGCTGACCGTCAGCCCGTCCAGCGCGGCGGTCACTTCGATCTGGCACGAAAGCCGCGACGTGCGCCGCGCTCCGGCGGCGAAATCGAGCATGTCCTCCTCCTCATCGGCAGCGGCGGGCAGGCGGTCGAACCATTCGGCGGCGACGATCACGTGGCAGGTCGAACAGGCCATCTGCCCTTCGCACGTGCCCTCCAGCGGCAAACCCGCCGCCTGCCCCACGCGCAGCAAATTGTCGCCCGCTTCGCACGCCGTTTCCACCCGCTTTCCATGGGGATCGACGAAGGTGATGGTGATGCTCACAAGCCTTGCTCCTTGGCGGCAGAGAGGATCGCGCTGGCGGCGACCTCGATGTCCTGCGCCGTGGTATAGCGGCCAAATCCCAGCCGAATAGAGGACTTTGCCTGCCCGTCAGTCAGCCCGATCGCCTTCAACACATGGCTCGGCCGGCCCGATCCGCTGGCGCAGGCGCTGCCTGCCGAAAACATCACATTGCGGCAATCTGAGATCAAGCGGGCGACATCAAGGCCTTCTAATCGCACATTGAGATTGCCGGGCCAGCGGTGGTCGACGCTGCCGTTGACTTCCCATGCGGCAAAGGCATCGCGGGCAATGTTCGCCAAATGTTTCACGTGAAACATTTGCGCTTCGATCCCTTCTGCCGCGACCTGCGCCGCCGCGCCGAACCCGGCGCACAGCGCGGGCGAGAGGGTGCCTGAACGCAAGCTAGCCTCCTGTCCGCCGCCCCAAAGCAGGGGTGCGGGGCGCGGCGCGTCTGCGGCGATCCACAAGGCGCCTATCCCCTTTGGACCGTGAATCTTGTGCGCCGATACCGCGATGTAGTCGGGCCTAAAGGGGGTCAAGGCGAGCCTACCGATAGCCTGGACGGCATCAACCAGAACACGCGCTCCGGCGGCGTGAGCGATAGCGATGGCCTCGGCCAGCGGATGGATCACGCCGATTTCATTATTGACCGCCATCACCGCGACAAGCCCGGTTGCGGGCGTGATCGCGGCCTTCAGCGCGTCAAGATCGGCGCGGCCATCGGGCAGGACGGGGAGCACGGTGAAGCGCCGCCCCTGCGCCTCCACCACCCGCGCGCAATCGAGCACCGCTGCGTGTTCGGTGGCGAAGGTGATGACATCGCCCGGCGTGCCTTGCAGTACCATGTTGAGTGCCTCGGTCGCGCCGGAGGTAAAGATCACTTTCCCATCATCAGGCAGCAAAGCCGCCACCCGTTCGCGCGCGGCCTCCACCGCCGCCGCCGCCATGCGGCCCATGCGGTGGGGCGAGTGCGGGTTGCCAAACGTGTCGCTGTCCGGCCCGCCGAGCCAGCGCAGCATCGCCTCACGCGCTTCGGGGGCAAGCGGCGTGGTGGCTTGGTAATCAAGGTAGATCATCGGTTCACGCCCCCACCCTCGTCATTGCGAGCGCCGCAGGCGCGCGGCAATCCAGAGCGTATCGCGAGACACTCTGGATTGCTTCGCTGCGCTCGCAATGACGAACTAGCATAACGAAGCCCAAGCATCGGCAAACCGTTCCAACTCCTGCGCGCGGGTGTTCCACCCCAAACTCACCCGGATGGTGCGCGCGGCCACATCATCGGGCACTCCGAAAGCATCAAGCACCCGGCTTTTCTTGAGCGTGCCGGAAGAACACGCGCTCCCCGCCGACACGGCAAAGCCCATGGCGTCGAGGCGGATGAGCAACGCCTGCGCGCTGATCGTGGGGTGCGTCAGCGCGACAATGTAATCGACCTGCTCCCCGACAGTGAGACGGTATTCAGCGACCCTTTCAGCGAACACAGCCCGCTGCGCCGGGGTTGTTTCCCAATCGCCCGCCTCCAGCGCTGCCGCCATGCCCATTGCACCCGGCAAGTTCTCGGTGCCCAGCCGATAGCCGCGCTCATGCCCGCCCGTGGGTTCAAGCATCGCAAAATCGCGCACCAGCAATGCGCCCACCCCGATTGGCCCGCCAAATTTATGGGCCGAAATCACCAGCATATCGGCATCGGGCAGCGCCAGCTTGCCCGCCGATTGCGCGCAATCCGATAGCGTCAGCGCACCCGTTGGCCGGACGGTGCCGACCATATCGCTCACCGGATTGATCGTGCCGGTTTCTGAATTGACGTGCTGCACCGCCAGGATCGTGCGCCCGTCAAAGGTGCAATCTTCGCTGAAAATCTCCGCATCCGGCGCGGCGCGAAACACCGCGTCATGCTCGACCGCGCTGACAATCCGGCGGTTCACCTTGGCCCGGTTCAGCGCAATCCACAGCGCCTCGCTCGCCCCGCTCGTGAAGATCAGTTCCCCGCTCCACCCCAGCGACCGCTTCACCCGCTCGCGCGCATCCTCCAGCGCAGCCCGCGCCTTGCGCCCTTCCGCGTGGGGTGAGGACGGGTTGGCCCACAGCGCAAACCCCTCATCCATCGCCGCCTTTGCCTCCGGCCGCAGCGGCGATGTGGCCGCGTGGTCGAGATAGATCCGCTCCGGAATGGCTCAGCCCCTACAAAAAATTGCGAATTGCGCGCGCGTCCCTATATAGAGCGCGCTTTCGCAGGCGCCACCCGGCGCAGTGCGTCCCCTCGTTGACAAGGTCTGTCCATGCCATCCGTCATCTTCCCCGGCCCCGAAGGCCGTCTTGAAGGCCGTTTCTCCCCCCCGCCGCGCCCGCGTGCGCCCGTGGCGATGATACTGCACCCGCACCCCGAAGGCGGCGGCACCATGAACGACCGGATCGTGCAGCGGCTTTACAAAACCTTTGCCGATCGCGGCTTTGCCACCCTGCGGTTCAACTTTCGCGGTGTGGGCCGTTCGCAAGGCAGCTTCGATTCCGGCATCGGCGAGCTGTCCGACGCGGCGAGCGCATTGGATTGGGTGCAGTCGATCCACCCTGAGGCACAAAGCACCTGGATCGCGGGCTACAGCTTCGGCGCGCTGATCGGGATGCAATTGCTGATGCGCCGCCCCGAAGTGCGCGGGTTCATCTCGGTCGCGCCGCCCGCCAATATGTATGATTTCAGCTTCCTCGCCCCCTGCCCCGCGAGCGGCATCTTCGTGCAGGGCGCGGCCGATACCGTGGTGCAGCCGATTGCGGTGCAAAAACTGGTCGACAAGCTGCGCACGCAAAAGCACATCACCATCCACCACGAAGAAATCCCGCGCGCCAACCACTTCTTCGAAAACGAGATCGAGGAATTGATGGGTTCGGTGAACAATTATCTGGATTTCCGGCTCTCGCCCGATTGCCCGATCAAGTAGGGGCCTATCCCCCGGCGGCTTTGCGTCCTGAATCGCAACGCGAAACTGCTTCGTTCCTGGCGGAAAGCATAGTATTCTTGCACCTGAGCGGGGCCGGAGGGTTCGTGCTCGGCATCGGCGCTCCGGCCACCGCTCCCACGATGATGGAGAGAGGAGCCCCAGAATGACCTATGCCTCCAACACCCGCCGCCCCAATCCCGTCGCCATGCTTGGCGCGCTCGGCATCCCCGCTGCTATTGGCGCATTGCTGGTGGTGGGCCTTGCGGTCAATGTCGTCATAGCGCCGGAGCCGCCCCCGCTCAAAAGCCTGACGTTCAAGCCCGTCGCGATTCCCCCACCGCCGCCCGATCCGACGACACGCAGCACCAAGACGCAGACCACCAACACCACAACCACATCGCGCCCGGCGGCCATTCCGTCAGACCTTGGCATCAGCGATCCGATTGGCACCCTGCCCGGCATCGGCGACCTTGTCGGCCCCATCGACCCGGTTGATTTCGGCATTCCGGGGCCGGCGCCGTCCGCATCGCCGTTCGATCCGGTCGCGGCGAGCCCGCGCGGCAATCCCGGCAACTGGGTGACCGACAGCGATTACCGCCCGCGCTGGATCAGGGAAGGACTGACCGGAAGTGCGCGCTTTACGCTCAGCATTGATGCGGGCGGCAAGGTGACAGGCTGCACCATCGCCCGTTCAACCGGACACGTGGCGCTCGATCAGGCGACCTGCCAACTGGTGAGCAAACGTGCCCGCTTCGCACCCGCGCGCGATGGCAACGGGAAGGCTGTGGCGGGGCGTTATGACGGTTCGATCAACTGGCGGATTCCTGAATAAATGTACCCCGCCGGGGGAGGTATCAATTGCTTGAGGCGATTTACTCGTAGTGAAATGGCCAGTTCACTCGAAATCGCCTCAGCCTTCCCCGGCGGCCTTGATCTGGGTGATCGGCGCTTCGCCGCCCGCTGTGGGCAGCGTCCAGATCAGCACGTTGAGCACCGCGATCACCGCCAGCACCACCATCAACGCGGGCTGTTTGATCTGCCCCGTGCGACGCCACAGAACATAGGCCCCGGCCAGCAAAGCCAGCGCGGCGAGCATGACGATGGATAATACGATATCGGTCATGCTGCGCGCTTTAGCCCGCGATCCTGCCCGCGCGCAATTGACTTGAGCAAGCCGCCTCGTCAAACCTTGCGCTCATGAGAGAGAACCACGCTGATTTCACCCGCCGCCAGACCCTTGCCGCGCTGGGAGGCGTTTCCGCCCTTGCGCTGCTGCCCGCCTGCGCCGCAACCAGCACCGCGCCCAATGCTGCCGCGCCGGTCGCTGGGCTTGACCCTGATGCCGCGCTGGACAGGATCGCCTACCGGATGCTCGCCCACGAACCGGGCCGCGCCACCGGGCTGGGCGTGGACACCGGCGAATATGCCGCGTGGCGATCAACCTTCGGCACTGCGGGCGAACAAGGGCGCAGCGAATATGCGGCCACGCTCAAGGAACTGGTCGCCGAAGCCCGCGCCTACCCCAAGGATGGCCTGACCAGCGATCAGCAGATCGGGTTTGAGGTCGTCGAAACCGCGTTTTCCAAAGCGCTTGAAGGCATGGCGATGCCCTACGGCGATGTCGCGGTCGGCAGTTGGCGCAACGCGCCCTATGTGGTGATCCAGAATGTCGGCGGCTATATTGATCTGCCGCGGTTCTTCGGTTCGACCCAGCCGTTGAATGCGTCCGAAGATGTCGGCCCTTACATGGACCGCCTCGCCGAAGTTCCCGCGATCCTCGACGGAGAGCTTGACCGCATCCGCGCCGCGCGCGCCATGGGCGTGGTGCCGCCGGCCTTCCTGATCGACAAGGCGATCGCGCAGATGGAAGCGAGCATCGCCAGCGCCAGCGATAGTTACGCCGGGCCGCTCACCGCCGCACCGTTCAACACCGGTAACTGGGCCGCACCGCAAGCCGGACGGATCGTCGCCAACGGGATTGTCCCCGCGCTCGAACGCCAGATTGCCGAACTCAAAATCCAGCGCAGCCTCGCCACGGATAGCGCCGGGATGTGGGCGCAGCCGCTGGGTGAGGAATATTACAGCTGGGCGGTCGGCGCATCGACCACCACCGCGATGACGCCCGATGAAATCCACCGTCAGGGGCTGGCCGAACTCGACGAAATCCACGGGCGAATGGACCCGATCCTGCGCGAAATCGGCTATACCCAAGGCACCGTGGGTGACAGGATGCGCGGGCTGTCAGACGATCCGCGTTACAAATTTGCCGAGGGCGATCCGGGGCGCGAGGAAATCTTCGCCTTCATCAATGACCGGGTGGCGTGGATCAAGGCGCAGATGCCGCGCGCGTTCAACCAACTGGTCGACCCCCCGCTCGAAATCCGCCGCCTGCCGCTCGCCGAAGAACCCGGCGCGCCGGGCGCTTATGGCGGGGCGGGCAGCAAGGATGGTTCGATACCGGGCCGCTTCTGGATCAACCTGCGCACCACCGATCTGCACCGCAAATATGATCTGGCCGACCTTGCCTTCCACGAATCGATCCCCGGCCACGTGTGGGAAGGCGAATTTTCTAACCGCCTGCCGCTGATCCGCTCAATCCTCGCCTTCAACGCTTTTTCCGAAGGCTGGGCGCTTTATGCCGAACAATTGGCGGATGAATTGGGCGCTTATGATGAATTCAAGGTCGGGAGACTAGGCTACCTCCAATCGCTCGCCTTTCGCGCCTGCCGCTTGGTGGTGGATACCGGGCTGCACTCCAAACGCTGGACGCGCGAACAGGGGCGGCAGTTCTTTGTCGAGCGCAATGGATCGAAGGTCGAGGAAGTCGCGAGCGAGGTTGATCGCTATTGCAGCTGGCCGGGGCAGGCCTGCGGTTACAAGATCGGCCACAGCGAAATCGTGCGCCAACGCGCGCGGGCGCAGGCGGAACTGGGCGGCGCGTATGATTTCAAGGCGTTCAACACTGCGGTGGTGCTGGGCGGCAACGCCCCGCTATCGGTGGTGGCGAACACGGTGAGCCGCTACATCGCGGGCGCGCGGGGGTAAGCGCACAGCGCGGTCTGCCTGCACGTAAGCAAAGGTGCTGGCAAACGGCAGATTTTTCATTATCCTTGTCCCCTCGCAGTGCAGTCGCAGGCAAAGCGCGAGGGGTTGGGCAATGAAATTTGGAGAGATCGTACGCGTTGTGGCGGCGGGGTGGCTGTTGGTGTTGGCCCATCCGGCGCTGGCCGAATGGTACGAAGCGTCAAGTGACCACTTCGTGATCTATGCCGATGATAGTGAACGCGATATCCAGCGATTTGCCGAAAACCTTGAACGCTATCACAGCGCGATGGCGTTTTTGACCGGGCGCAGCCTGGAAACGCCCAGCCCATCCAACCGCGTCGTGATCTATGCGGTCGGCGGAGCGAACGACATCCGCAAACTGGCTGGCGGCAATAACCGCAGAGTGGCGGGCTTTTACATCCCGCGCGCCGGGGGCAGCCGAGCATTCGTGCAGGATATCCGCAACAAGAGCGGCTATCCCGATTTTTCCACCATCGTGCTGTTGCACGAATATGCGCATCACTTCCTGATGTCGTCGTCGCGTTTTGCAATGCCACGCTGGCTCAACGAAGGGGCCGCAGAATTTTTTGCGGCGGCGACGTTTAAGGATGATGGCAGCCTTACCATCGGCCGTACCGCGCAGCATCGCGGACCAGAGCTGATCAACGGCGATCCGGTGCCGGTGCGCGAACTGCTCGATCCAGCGCTCTACGATCAGGAGCGCAATTCACCCTATGATGCGTTTTATGGCAAAAGCTGGCTGCTTTACCACTACCTGACCTTTTCCACTGAGCGCACAGGCCAGCTGCGGCAATACCAGATGAACCTGGTGCAAGGCATAGAACCGCTTGCCGCGGCAGAGGCGGCATTTGGCGATCTTGATGTGCTGGAACGCGAGCTGCGGGCCTATATGCGCCGTCGCCTGATGACCTTTGTGCTTGGGCCTGAAAAGCTGACAACTGGCGCAATAAGTTTGCGCAAACTGCCGCCGGGTGAAGCAGCGATGATGCCATTGCAGATCCGTTCGCAGCGTGGGGTGAATAGCGAGCAGGCCGCTGAAATCCTCGAAGATGCGCGGGCGATTGCAGCACGCTATCCCGATGATCCCGGGGTGCTGACCGCCTTGGCCGAAGCCGAATATGATGCTGGCAATGATGCAGAAGCAATCGCCGCAGCCGATGCCGCCATTGCGCGCGATCCGGTGCGCAAGAATGCCTATGTCCAGAAAGGCTATGCCATGTTTCGGCAAGCGCGCGAAATGGACCAGCAAGCCGCAGCCTATGAGGCGGCGATGAAACCTTTCGAAGCGCTCAACCGGCTGGAGAATGATCATCCGCTGCCGCTGCTCTATTATTACCGCAGTTTTGCAGAACGGGGGGTTGATCCGCCGGAAAATGCTCGCGCGGCGCTGGAATATGCATCACAGCTCGCCCCGTTTGATCAGGACTTGCAGGTCAACGCGGCCATCATGCTGATGGGTGAAGGCAAGAATGCGATTGCCCGCGATTTCCTCGCCCCGCTGGCAACCAACCCGCATGGCGGCGGGTTTGCCAAGCGGGCAAAGCTGTTGATGACAATGCTGGCCGAAGCGCCCGATGGCACCGTGATCGATCTTAGCAATATTCCGGAGCCGGTCGAGACGCCCGACCTGTCAGACGCGACTGACTGATCGACGCGACGTCTCGGCTGTGTTCAGCTTTTGCCGAACAGCCCCTTGGCCATGCCCATGATGTCATCGACCGGGCTGCCATCGCCATCCTGATCGAGCATTGAGGCAAACTGGCCGAGCGATCCTTCGCCGCCAATCGCGCCGACGATCTGGTTGAGAATATCCGGGCTCATCCCGGTTTTCTCCGCCGCCAGCGTCACCGTGTCGCCGTCCATCTGATGGGTCTTGCCCAGCGTCGCGATTGCCTTTTCGACCATCGCCGGGTCAATTCCGACTTGCTTGGCAAGGTTCACCACATCATCCGGCGCGCCGCCGATGTTCTTCAAAATCCCGTCGAGAATGCTCATGCTGCCGTGCTCCCTTGCTGATGATTCAAGCTGATGCACCGGCAAGGTTACGCCATCATGGCGCGGGAGGCCAGAAAATCAGGCGGCAACCAGCCCCGGCGCGGCCTGCCGCACGCCTTCGTCGACGTGATCGGCAAACTGCGCGAAGTTATCGATGAACAATTGCACCAGTTTGCGGGCGGTCGCGTCATATTCGGCCCCATCAGCCCAGGTGCTGCGCGGGTCGAGGATGGTCTGATCCAGCCCCGCATCGGCCAGCGCGGGCACGAACACCGGCACGTCGAAGCCGAAGTTTTCATCCTTGCGGAATTCAACTGCGTCCATCTTGCCATCGAGCACCGCGTTAAGCAGCGCGCGGGTTGCCTTGATCGGCATCCGGCTGCCGGTGCCATACTTGCCGCCCGTCCAGCCGGTATTGACCAACCAGCACTGCACCTGCCCCTTGGCGATGCGTTCTTTCAGCAGGTTGCCGTAAACGCTGGGGTGACGCGGCATGAAGGCAGCGCCAAAGCAGGTGGAGAAGGTCGCCTCAGGCTCGGTCACGCCGATTTCGGTGCCCGCCACCTTGGCGGTGTAGCCGCTGAGGAAGTAATACATCGCCTGATCCGCGGTCAGCCGCGCAATCGGGGGCAGCACGCCGAACGCATCCGCCGTAAGCATGATCACGTTCGACGGTGCCGGGCCGAGGTTCTTCTCGCTGCTGTTGGGGATGAATTCGATCGGATAGGCACCGCGCGTATTTTCGGTTTTGCTGGCGTCGGTAAAATCCAGTTCGCGCGTGCTCTCATCCATCGCCACGTTTTCGAGGATCGTGCCGAACATCCGGGTGGTGGCGTAGATTTCCGGCTCACCCTCGGCCGAAAGGTTGATCATCTTGGCATAGCAGCCGCCTTCGAAGTTGAACACGGCGGTGTCTGACCAGCCATGTTCATCATCGCCGATCAGCGTGCGGCTGGCATCGGCGGACAGCGTGGTCTTGCCGGTGCCCGACAGGCCGAAGAAGATCGCGCTTTTGCCGTCGGCGCCGATATTGGCGCTGCAATGCATCGGCATTACGCCTTGCGCGGGCAGCAGGTAATTGAGCAGGCCGAACACGCCCTTTTTCATCTCGCCCGAATATTCGGTATTGCCGATCAGGATCAGCTTTTCGGTAAAACTGACCGCGATCACCGTATCGCTGCGGCAACCGTGGCGGGCGGGATCGGCCTTGAAACTGGGCAGGTTGATGATGGTGTATTCGGGCGTGAAGCCGGCCACTTCGTCCGCCGTTGGGCGCACCAGCAGCGTGCGCACGAACAGGCTGTGCCACGCCAACTGGGTTATCACCCGCACGTTGACGCGGTATTCGGGCTGCGATCCGCCGAACAGGTCGGCGACGTAAAGTTCGTCCTGATCTTCAAGCGCCTTGAGGAAATCGGCCTTCAACGCGGCGAAATGCTCCGGGCTCATCGGCTGATTGATCGCGCCCCAGTTGATCGTGCCTTCGGTCGCGGCGTCGCGCACGATAAACTTGTCCTTGACGCTACGCCCGGTGAACTTGCCCGTTTCCACCAGCAGCGCGCCATGTTTCGTCAGCTTGCCTTCGCCCTTCGCCAACGCGTGTTCAACCAGCGCCGGGGTGCCGAGATTGGCGTGGAGGCGCGCGCGGGTGGTAATGTTCTGGGCAGACAACGGGGTTGCAAGCGAGGTCAACGTCATTCTCCTGAGCGAAACGGCAGGTTCGGGCGAACTGGCAACCGCCAGCGAATCCATGCCGCGCTCACTAGCAGCCGCGCATACGTATGCAACCTCTGGCTGGCACGGCTGGCGCGCAGACGATTGTCTCACGCGGGCGATGGGGCTACCCAAGCGAATATGGAAGGTCGGGGTTGAAAAGGATGAACATGATGTCCGATAGCACCGCCGAAACCGTCACCCCCGCGTCCGAACCCGGCGATGCAGACAGCCGCAAGCTGCAAATCGCGCTGGTGGATGATGATCGCAACATCCTCACCACCGTATCCATCGCGCTGCAATCCGAAGGGTTTGCCACGCGAATCTACTCCGATGGTGAAACCGCGTTGAAGGCGCTGCTCGACAATCCGCCCGATCTTGCGGTGTTCGATATAAAAATGCCCAATATGGACGGGATGGAGCTGCTGCGCCGCCTGCGCGAACATTCGCCGCTGCCGGTGATTTTCCTGACCAGCAAAGATGATGAAAGCGACGAAGAAGCCGGGCTGGAACAGGGCGCGGATGATTACATTGCCAAACCGTTCAGCCTGCGCCTGCTGGTCGCCCGCATCCGCGCGATCCTGCGCCGCGCCGATCCGGTGGCGGGCGGCGATACCATCGGCCCATCGTCCGAACCCGCACTGGCAAGCATATCGCGCGGGCGTTTGTTCATGGACCCGGCGCGCCATCACATCGCGTGGGACGGCAAAAGCGTCAGCCTCACCGTCACCGAATTCCTGATTCTTGAAGCACTCGCGATCCGCCCCGGCGTGATCAAGAGCCGCAACCAGCTGATGGACGCAGCCTATCCCGACGATGTGTTCGTCGATGATCGCACGGTCGATAGCCACATCAAGCGGATGCGGCGCAAGTTCAAGGTGGTCGACCCATCCTTCGATGCAATCGAAACGCTGTATGGCGCGGGCTACAGTTTTACCGATGACTGACATAGGGCGACGGCCAGCAAGCGGCGAACAGCTGACGGCGAACGGGCGGTTTGCGCTGACGGCGCGCATTCTGGTCGTCAACATCCTGCCGCTGCTGATCATGGGCGGCGGGTTGTTCTATCTCGATGGCTACCGCACGCAGCTGATCAACGAACGCTTCAAACTCGCCCGGATCGAAGCGCAAATCACTGCCGAGGCGCTGGCGGGCGCTTCGCGTGAACGCCAGAACGCGCTGCTGGTGCAGATCGGCAAGGAACAGCGTCTGCGGATGCGGATGTTCGATGCCGATGGCAAATTGACCGCGGACAGTTTCGCGCTCGCCGATCCCGCGTTCCGGTTCAACGACATCAGCGATGATGATTGGGAACAGCGCTTTGCCCGTTGGCTTGATCGGACGGTGGACACCATTGTCAGCGCCGAATCCGTGCAGGATTATATCGAACCCGAAGCGCAGGACGCCGATGCCTGGCCCGAACTGGCGCGCGCGCGCGAACTCGGCCTGTCGCAGGTGCGGCTGTATGACTGGCGCGATGGCACCCCGGTGATCACCGCTGCCGCGCCGGTCGGATTGCAGGGCGCGACCTTGCTGACCGTGCGCAACGCGGTCGACATTACTGATCGGGTAAGGGAGGCGCGCTCAACGCTGGGCATTGCGATGTTGATAGTGATGGCGGCATCGGCGCTGCTGTCGCTGTTCCTGGCGCGCACCATCGTCACGCCTTTGCGCCAACTCGCCCGCGCGGCCATGCGGGTGAGGCAGGGGCGCGAACGCGAGGTCGAGGTGCCGCGCCTGCCGCAGCGCCGCGATGAAATCGGTCTGCTCGCGCGCGCAGTTTCGGATATGACCGGCACGCTGCGCCACCGGATCGACGCGGTCGATAGCTTCGCCGCCGATGTCGCGCATGAAATTAAGAACCCGCTCGCCAGCCTGAGGAGCGCAATCGAATCGCTCCCACGCGTAGAAGACCCGGCGCTGCGCAATGAACTGATCCAGATCGCCACCCATGATGTGCGCCGGATTGACCGGCTGGTGAGCGAGATTTCCGAAGCCAGCCGGATCGACGCGGAAATGAGCCGCGCCACGCGCGAACAGATTGATCTGGCCGATCTGGTGGAGGCAATCATCGGCGGACGCGAACACCGCGCCGAAAATGAAGGCCGCCGGATTGAACTGACCACAACCGGGCCTGCTTCGTTGGTGTGCGGCGTGGGCACACGGCTGGAACGGCTGGTGGAAAACCTGCTCGATAACGCGGTGTCGTTTTCGCCGCCCGATGCACCGATTGACGTCACCATTTCCAATGACCGCCGCTGCGTCACGCTGGAGGTGTGCGATTCCGGCCCCGGCATTCCCGCCGATGCGCGTGAAAAAGTGTTCCTGCGGTTCCATTCAGTGCGCCCCGACGCGGAGGACTTCGGCAATCATTCGGGCCTTGGCCTCGCGATTGGCCGCGCGATTGCAGAAGCGCATGATGGCACGCTGACCGCCCATGCCCGGCCCGATGGCGCCAGCGGCGCCTGCCTGCGGCTCAGACTACCGGCAGCGGCATGAACGCGGGCATGGATCGGGGCACGGGCTTCGTCCACAACGCCAGCGCGGTGGTGATTGGCGGCCGCGCGCTGCTGATCGCAGGCCCGCCGGGCAGCGGCAAATCCAGCCTCGCGCTGGCGCTGATTGATCGCGGCGCGGGGTTGATCGGTGATGATGCGGTGACGCTCACTCTGGCCGATGATCGCCTGATCGCCAGCCCCCCGCCCAATATCGCCGGATTGCTGGAACTGCGCGGTGTCGGCCTGGTGCGCCTGCCGGTGGCTGACCCCGCGCCGGTTGCGCTGATCCTGGAACTCGGCGGCACGGCGCAGCCTGCGCGCTTGCCCGAAACGCTCCCCCGGCGCGACATTGCCGGGGTGCCGGTGCCGGTGCTGGCGTTTGACCCCGGCACCATCGCCCCCGGCCCGCGCGCAGAATGGGCGTTGCGGATGCACGGGCTGGTGTTCAAACTGGCTTCCCTTTGCCGCGCTTCCGGGCAAGATGTGCAGACATGACCAACGCGCCCACCCCCACCGCTGACCGAAACGCCATGCCGCAGCAACAATTGCTGCTGGTCACCGGGCTATCGGGCGCGGGCAAATCCACCACGCTCGCGGTGCTGGAGGATCTAGGTTGGGAAACCATCGACAATTTCCCGGTGCGGCTGCTCAAACGCCTGGTCGCCATGCCCGACGAATCGCGCGGGCCGCTCGCCATCGGGTTCGATTCGCGCACCCGCGGGTTTGTTCCCGGTGACATCATCGCGCTGGTGAAAGACCTCGCCGCGCGCGCCGATATCGCGCTGACCTTCCTGTTTCTCGACTGTTCGGGCGGCGAGCTTGAACGCCGCTATAATGAAACACGCCGTCGTCATCCGATGGCCGATGGCCGCCCGGTGATGGAGGGGATCGCCGCCGAGCGCGAATTACTCGAACCGCTGCGCCGCTGGGCCGACGCGGTGATTGATACCAGCGCGATGACCAGTAACGAGCTGCAAGGGCAGGTGCGCAACCTGTTCGGGGACACTGCTGGCGAAGCGGCGATGACGCTGACTCTGTCCAGTTTCGGCTTCGCGCGCGGGATGCCGCCGCTGGCTGATCTGGTGTTCGATATGCGCTTTCTCGACAATCCGCACTGGGTTCCGGCTTTGCGCGAATTGACCGGGCAGGACGCCGCCGTAGGCGCGCATATCGAGACCGATCCGACCTTTTCTGATGCCTTTGCCCGCATCCGCGATCTGTTGCTGGTGCTGCTGCCGCGCTATCAGGCGCAGGGCAAACCCTATGTCCACGTAGCGTTCGGGTGTACCGGGGGGAGACACCGTTCGGTCTACACCGCCGAACGCATGGCAGAAAGCTTGCGCGCGGCGGGATTTTCGCCCACTGTCCGCCATCGTAACCTGGGCTCGCGTGCAGCGGACGAGATTGAACGGGATCGAAAGTGATCGCGGCGCTCGGAAAAGCTGGCATTGTCCTGATCGGTTGAAACGCGTAAGGCTTGGCCCCCGGCGGGCAGTTAACGGACCCTTTTTCACACATGATCGGTTTGATTCTGGTAACCCACGGCCGCCTTGCGGACCAATTTGTCGAGGCAATGGAGCACGTCGTCGGCCCGCAGGACGGGATCGTAACCGTCTGCATCGGCCCCAATGACGATATGGAACAGCGCCGCACCGAAATCGCCGACGCGATCACCGCCGTCGATAGCGGCAGCGGCGTCATCATCCTCACCGACCTGTTCGGCGGCACCCCGTCCAACCTTGCGATTTCACTGCTGGTGGCTGGACAGATTGAGGTGATTGCCGGGATCAACCTGCCGATGCTGATCCGGCTGGCGGGCGCGCGCAAGGCGATGGATGTCACCGCCGCCGTCCACGCTGCGCAGACTGCGGGGCGCAATTACATCACCATCGCCAGCGAATTGCTCGGCCATGACACGGCCCCCGCGCGGGCCAAGGCCTGAAGGTTCGCCGCCGTGGGGGAGGCTCGCACGACCATCACTATCGTCAACCGCCGCGGCTTGCACGCGCGCGCGAGTGCGAAGTTCGTCGGTGCGGTGGCTGTCCTGCCCGAAAATGTGACCGTCACTGTGACCAAACCCCCCAACAGCGCTGCGGGCGGATCGATCCTCGGGTTGATGATGCTGGGCGCAGCCAAGGGTGACACCGTCGAAGTGGCGGTTGAAGGCGAAAATGCCGATGCGGTGCTGGCCGATCTCGCGGCGTTGATCGCCTCCGGCTTCGGCGAGGACTAGTGCTCAGGCCCATGCGCAAGCACATCACCGGCTTTTCCAATCCGACCGTCAAATATCTGCGGTCTTTGCGCGACAAGAAACATCGCAAGCGTAGCGGCCAGTTTCTGGTCGAAGGGTTGCGGCTGCTCGAGGACGCGCGCAGCACGGGCCGCTTACCCACAACACTGGTGATGGCTGAAGGACGCGCCGCGCATGAACTGCTGGCGCGGCTGGAAGCTGACGTCATGGCAGCAGGCGGTGAGGTGATTGCCACCTCCCCCGATATCCTGTCCAAGATTACCGGCAAGGACAATGCGCAAAGCGTGGTGGGCGTGTTCGATGAATGGGACACGTCGCTCAGCGCGCTTGATCGCAGCGCCGCGCCGATCTGGCTGGTGGCGCAGGCTTTGCGCGATCCCGGCAACCTTGGCACGATGCTGCGCACCGGCGATGCGGTGGGCGCAGGCGGGTTGATCCTGATCGATGATTGCGCCGACCCGTTCAGCGCCGAAGCCGTGCGCGCAAGCATGGGCGCGGTGTTCACCGTGCCGCTGGCACAGGCGCGGTGGGAGGAGTTTTTGCCGTGGCTGCGGGGCGGTGCCAAAGAGCACGGGGGCCAACTTGTCGCCGCGTCGCTGCGCGATGCGGTGCCTTATCGCGGTGCGGCCTATGCGGCACCGTGCTTCATTATGGTCGGCAACGAATCGCAGGGGCTGCCGGAAGAATACGAAGCGGCCTGCGATCTGCACGTCACCATGCCGATGCGCGGCCGCGCCGATTCGCTCAACGCCGCCGTGGCCGGCGCGGTGCTGGCTTACGAGGTGCTGGCGGGGGTGGAGGCGTAATTACTCCGCCGCGTCCTTGCGCGGTTCCAGCCCCGGATACTCCGCCTCAACCGCATCGCCATCCGCCGCGTTGTAGCGGGGCGCGCTTTCCACCAGCGGCACCGAATCAATCTCGCGCTTGCCGATTTCGACGCCCTTTTCCGCGAGCCGCCGCCCGGACGACAGCACATTGCGTTCAAAGCTGCCGACAAATTTGTTGTAGTTGTTGACCGCGCTTTCCAGCCCGCCGCCGACGCGTTTGAGATGTTCGGCCGCGGTGGCGAGCCGATCATACAATTCCGCGCCCATCCTCCCAATTTCAGCCGCCTCGTTCGCCATCTTGTCCTGCCGCCAGACCTGCGCGACCGTGCGCGCAATCGCCACAAGATTGGTCGGGGTGGCAAGCAGCACCTTGTTGCGGAACGCGAAGTCCCACAATTCGGGATCATGCTCCAACGCGGCGGCGACGAAATGTTCGCCCGGCACAAACATCACCACATAATCGGGCGCGTCGTCGAACTGGCTCTGATAGCTTTTGCCGCCAAGCGTCTGCACATGGTTGCGCATCGATTTGGCGTGGAGATCAAGGTGCCGCTTGCGCTCCCCATCATCATCCGCCTCAAACGCGGCCTGATAGGCGTTCAACGACACCTTGGCATCGATCACCAGCTTCTTCTGCCCCGGCACATTGACGATCGCATCGGGGCGCAACCGCCCGTCGGCGGTGTCCATTGATTGCTCGAGATGAAAATCTGTGTGCTCGGCCAGCCCGCATTGTTCGAGCACGTTCTGCAACGCCCGCTCCCCCCAGCGCCCGCGCGCCTTGGGGGCGTTGGTCAATGAATTGCCGAGCCGCTGCGCCTCACGCTTGACCTCTTCCTGGCCCTTGCGCATTTCCTCGATCACGCCGGTCAATTGGCCGAACGCATCGGTGCGCTTGGCCTCCAATTCGGCCACCTGCTTTTCGTAACTCGCCAGCCGTTCGCCCACGGGTGACAGCAAGGCCTTCAATTTTTCCTCACTGGCCTTTTCCGAATGGCCCAGCCGTTCCTCGGCGCGCTTAAGGAAGGCTTCCTGCGCCTTGCCCAGCACGGCAGCCCCGGTGTTTTCAAACTCCTTGAGCAGATTGGTGCGCGATTCTTCGAGCAACCGCTTCTGTTCGGCAAACCCGGCGCGTTCAGCCCGGAATTGTGCGTTTTCAGCGCGTGCGGCCTCCAACTGCTCAGCCAGCGCATCGGCCCGCCCGGCACGCTCCCCCAGCGTCGCAACTTCGATCCGCGCTTCGCCCAATTCGGCCACGGCGCGCTTGAATTCGCCCTCACGCTCCGCCGCCGCGCCTTCCGCCGCCGACAGCCGCGCGCGCAGATCAGCCAGCGGGCGCGAAGCGAAAAACCACGCCGCAACGCCGCCCACAACGGCACCGAGGATCAGAGCGAGAAGCGAGAGAATCGACGAGTCCATCGCCCGTCCCTACACGGAACGTATAGAGAACGCTAGCGAATGTTGGATGATATGCTCAAGAAAGCCCACCCCCGTATCCCCAGCCTGCGCCGGGGCGACGATTGGGTTGTGGGCCGGCTCGCATTGCGAGCCGCAAGGCCGACCGGCCGGCCGCAGGGGCCTGTAGCGCAGCGAAAGAACAGCCCCGAGGACGAAGGCGCGGCGGCGCCTTCGCAACACAAACTACGCCGCTTGCCGCAATTTCTTCAGCTTCTTCAGCGCCATCGCCTTCTTCAACCGCGACAGGTGGTCGATGAACAGGATGCCTTCGAGGTGGTCGATCTCGTGTTGCAAACACGTCGCCATCAGGCCTTCGAGCTGTTCTTCGTGGGTCGCGCCGTCGAGATCCTGATACCGCACGCCGCAGGTCGCCGGGCGATCAACGTCAGCGTAAATCTCCGGCACCGACAGGCAGCCTTCCTGATAGGTCGACAGCTCCTTCGCCGGATCAAGGATCACCGGGTTGATGAATACGCGCGGTTCTTTTTTGGTGGCGGGATGGGTGTGGCTATGCCCGTCATGGCTGCATTCGACCGGGGGCGCATCGGGATCATCGGGTTGCAGATCAATCACCAGCACCCGCTTGGGCACGCCGACCTGAATCGCGGCAAGGCCAATGCCGGGGGCATCATACATCGTCTCGAACATATCGTCGACGAGCGTGCGAAGATCGGCGTTGAACTCATGCGGTTCAACCGGGGTCGAGATGATTTTGAGCCGGGGGTCCGGCACTTCAAGGATTTCGCGTATGGCCATGATTGGCGATTTAGTGCGCAAAGCTTGAAATCTCAAGTGAGTCCCCGTGCAGACGGGGATATCGTTCGGAACTGCGGGAGACTCCCGCCTGCGCGGGAGCTCACAATTGTCACCCCATCGGCCGCCGCGCGCGCAATGCCTGCGCCAGCGTGCCTTCATCAAGGTAGTCGAGCTCGCCCCCCACCGGCAATCCGTGGGCCAGCTGCGTCACCCGCAGCGAGAAGGCCTCGAGCCGCTCGGCGATGTAATGCGCGGTGGTCTGGCCTTCCAAGGTGGCGTTCATGGCGAGCACCACTTCGTCCACCGCGCCATTTTCGACGCGGGCGAGCAGGCTGGCGATGCCCAAGTCTTCCGGCCCGATGCCGTCCAATGCCGAAAGCCGCCCACCCAGCACATGATAGCGCCCCGGAAACAGCCGCGCACGATCGAGCGCCCAGACATCCGCGACCTCCTCGACCACGCACAGGCTGCGCGAATCGCGGCGCGGATCGGTGCAGATGCGGCAGGGGTCGCTGGTGTCGACATTGCCGCAGGTGGCGCATTCCACCAGCGTTTCCGCAACCCCCGCCAACGCCTCAAGCAGCGCGGGCAGCGCCGTTTCGCGGTGCTTGACCAGCCACAGCACCGCCCGCCGCGCCGAACGCGGCCCCAGACCCGGCAGACGGGCGAGCGCGGAACTCAGAGCTTCGATTTCCTGTGAGGCCATGATTTTTCTCTACCCGCTCGCCCTGAGCTTGTCGAAGGGCTGTTCTGCTCTTTATGGGACAGGCTAGAAGAAAGTGCGGGGCTTCGACAAGCTCAGCCTGAACGGGGTTTGTGAGTTGCGCATCATTTTCATGGGAACACCCGATTTCGCGGTTCCGGCGCTGCAAGCCCTGAACGCGGCGGGGCATGATATTGCCTGCGTCTATACCCAGCCGCCGCGCGCTGCGGGCCGGGGCAAGCAGCTGCGCGCATCGCCGGTGCAGGTTGCGGCTGAGGCCTTGGGGTTGATGGTGCGATCGCCCGTGTCACTGAAGAACGCCGAGGAGCAGGCCGCGTTTGCCGCGCTCAACGCCGATGTGGCGGTGGTCGCCGCCTATGGTCTGATCCTGCCGCAGGCGGTGCTGGATGCCCCCGCGCATGGCTGCCTCAACATCCACGCCAGCCTGCTGCCGCGTTGGCGCGGGGCGGCGCCTATCCACCGCGCGGTGATGGCAGGCGATGCGGAGACCGGCGTGACAATCATGCAGATGGAAGCCGGGCTGGACACCGGGCCGACGCTGCACAAGGTGCGCGTGGCCGTGGGGCGAAAGACCACCGGCGAACTGACCGAAAAACTCGCCGCCGTGGGGGCCGATGCGATGGTCGCGGTGCTGGCTGACCTTGCCGCTCATGCCGCTGAACCGCAGGACGACAGCGCCGCCATCTATGCGCCCAAGATCGACAAGACCGAAGCGAAGATCGACTGGGCCGAGCCTGCCGCAGTGATCGAACGCAAGGTACGCGGGCTTGCCCCGTTTCCCGGCGCGTGGTTTGCGTTGGAGGGCGAGCGGGTGAAGTTGCTGCTGGCTGAGACGATGGTGAGTCCCCGCGCAGGCGGGGACCTCGTGCCAGACGCGGGAGGCTCCCGCCTGCGCGGGAGTTCGCAAATTGGCGCGGTGCTGGACGATAATTTCACCATCGCTTGCGGGGACGGCGCGCTACGCCCGCTAAAGCTCCAGCGCGCGGGCAAGCCGGCCATGTCGCGCGAAGACTTCCTGCGCGGGCGAGCGGTGGCAGCGGGCACGGTGCTGGTGTGAGCCTGACGGAATGACCCGCTTCGCGCTCACCCTTGAATTTGACGGCACGCCGTTCAATGGCCTGCAACGCCAGTCCAACGGGCCAAGCGTGCAGCAGGCGGTCGAGGACGCGCTCACCCGCATCACCGGTGAACACGCCACGCTCCACAGCGCCGGGCGCACCGATGCGGGGGTGCACGCGCTGGGGATGCGATCCCATGTCGACCTTGAAAAAGACATCACCGCGTTCCGGCTGATGGGGGCATTGAACGCACACCTGCGGCCCGATCCGATTGCGGTTACTGCCTGCGAGATTGTGCCAGATGATTGGCACGCGCGCTTTTCCTGCACAGGCAGGCGCTATCTCTACCGCATCGTCAACCGCCGCGCGCCGCTCGCCTTGCAGCGCAATCGGGCGTGGCAGGTGGCGACCCCGCTGGATGCCGACGCGATGCACGCCGCCGCGCAGGTGCTGGTGGGGCGGCATGATTTCACCACCTTCCGATCCATCCATTGTCAGGCGGCTGATCCGGTCAAGACGCTCGACCGGCTCGCCGTTGAGCGGGTTGGCGATGACGTGCTCATCCACGCCGCCGCACGTTCGTTCCTGCATCATCAGGTGCGCAGCATGGTCGGGTGCCTCAAACTGGTAGGCACCGGCACGTGGGACTCCGCCCGCCTCGCCGCCGCGCTGGCCGCGCGGGATCGCGGCGCATTGGGCCTGAACGCGCCGCCGCATGGGTTGTATTTTGTTGAGGCGGTTTACCCAACGTCACCCTAGCCACCACGTCATTGCGAGCGTAGCAAAGCAATCCAGTCCCGCGTTTGCTGGATTGCCACGGAGCGTGCAGCTCCTCGCAATGACGAAATTGAGGATCGAACTTATGACCACCGGAAAACAGCTTTTCACTACCCTCACCGCCGACGGCAAACTGACGCTCGAAGTGGCCGAGGCCACCTTCCCCGCGCCCACCGGCAATCAGGTGCTGGTCAAGATGGAGGCTGCGCCGATCAACCCGTCTGATCTGGCGATCCTCACCAGCGCAGCCGATTTCGACAGTGCGGAATACACCCCCGGCAGGGTAGTGGCGACCATGCCCGAACCGTTCCTGTCGGGCCAGAAAGGCCGCCACGGCCAGCGCCTGCCCGCGGGCAACGAAGGCGCAGGCACCGTGGTCGCTTGCGGAGATAGCGACATGGCAAAGGCGCTGATGGGCACGCGGGTCGCCTGCGTTCCGGGCAGCGCATTCAGCCAATATGCCATTGCCGATGCGATGATGTGCCTGCCGCTGGGCGATCATTCTTCCGAAGAAGGCGCGTCGAGCTTCGTCAACCCGATGACCGCTCTGGCCTTCGTCGAAACCGCCAAGCTGGAAGGCCATTCGGCAATCATCCACCTCGCTGCGGCATCGAACCTCGGCCAGATGCTCAATCGCATCTGCATCGAAGACGGGATGAAGCTGGTCAACATCGTGCGCCGCGATGAACACGTCGAACTGCTGAAATCGCAGGGCGCGCACTATGTCGTGAACTCGTCCGCCCCGACCTACATGGCCGATCTGCGCGCGGCGATTAAGGAAACCGGCGCGTTCCTCGGCTTTGATCCGATTGGCGGCGGGCAGAACTCCGACCATGTGCTGAAAGCGATGGAGCAGGTCGCGTCCAGCCAGATGACCGAGTTTTCGCGCTACGGATCGAACCAGGACAAGAAGATGTATATGTACGGACGGCTTGACCTGTCGCCGACGATCCTGACGCCTTCGTACGGCCTGCAATGGAGCGTTGCGGGCTGGCTGCTGACCCCGTTCCTGCAACGTGCGGGCATGGAAACCGTGGTGCGACTGCGCACGCGGGTGCAGCAGAACCTCACCACCACCTTCGCTTCGCATTACAAGGCCAAGGTGACGCTGGAGGGGATGCTGGAGAAGGACGTGATCAGCGATTACCGCCAGATGAAAACCGGCGAGAAATACCTGGTTACGCCCTGGGGGTGATTCAACGCACCGCCGCTGCCGGGCATTCAGGAAACCGTCACGGTTCCTGAATGTAGGAGACACATGTGACACTGTCCTGAAACCAAAAACCCGCCCCCCAGGCTGCGCCGCGCGCGATCCGGCGCGGTCTGCAACCCCGGCTGCGTGCAAAAGCGGATTAGGAGAGGGTCGCACAATCATCGCGCCAGACTGCCAGCAGCAAGCCGGGTAGGAAAGGAGGCACTGCTGACCCTGAGGGGATGGCAGCTTTCAGGGATGCGGTTGCAGTTGTTGGAGGGCTGAAAGTGGGTGGATTTGCTGCCATCCCTCGTCATCCCGGCGACGGATGGGGTGGGGTGGTGGCACTGCCCGATGAGGCTCTGGGCCCCGGCCTTCGCCGGGGTGACGGGAACGCCCGCTTCGGGATCGATTGCTGAACGGCGGTTTTTAGCGGCGAGAATGCTAAAGCCGCCATGCCGCTTTCGGGATTGCGCATCGACCCCGCTTATGACTGCTGATGGGTGGGAAGGCGAATGGCGGCTTTCAGCGATTGCGAAAGTGATTACTCTTGCGCCAGAACCAAGCCATCACACGCTCTCCTGCTCAAAGAAATCGATCCCTGTCACGCCCGCGGTCCGGAGAGCCTCGGCCATTGCATCTGAGACCAACGTCATCGTCGCTTCGTGCTTGTCGCGCCAGATATGGTGATTGCCGACTTGCGCATGATTGAAGACGATCTTTTCGTCCCGACCCCGGGATACAAACCCCTCTGGCCAATGATCTTCAGGCACATCCCGACTCCAAGCCCATAAACGGCCGATATGAAGCATCATGGTTGTGCGTTCGCGATCTACGGTGTCGAGGCGGTTGCAGACAACCATGAACCACATGTCCGCGCGCACCACGCCTCCCCTTTCGACAATCTGAAACGGAATAAACTGGTGCACGCCCGGCTCCAGCCTTTCGACAATCGACTTGAACTTGTCGGAAACGACAAAGAGCCCGTTGAACTTGTCGAAGTCGGGTATATTCCTTCCTGAGCGCCGCCTGAGTTGCTTGGGGAGGTGAGCGACCTTTAGCGCTCGGCCGCTGTCCCAATGCCGACCGTGCTCATGGTGCATGTACTTGCCATCGTCCTGGGTCGGATCCTGAAGCTCCACCTTCTTCAGGTCACCATCCCCCCGGATGAGCTCCAGCTCAACGAACCCGTATTTGCGATTAAGGCTCTGGGTCGTGACAGCGTAGACCATCATAACAATCTCACAATCTTTGCGGGGCAAGGCAATCGCGTCGTTACACCTATGAGGTTTCTAGAGCCTAAATTCCTCGACATTGATGAGAGGCTGTGACGGCGGTTTTGGGGTCGCTAGCCGAACGGCAGCTTTTAGCGAGATTTCCGAAAAAACCGCCCCCCCTCACCCCCCGTCAAACGCCGCCTGCACCGCTGCCGCATCGCTAATCTCGCCCGCGATCAGCACCATCAGCAGCACCCGCGCCTTGGCCGGGCCGAGCGCGCGGGCTGCCACCAGACCCAGCGCATCGTCATCCACTTCAACGTTGCGGTCGACGATGCCTTCGTCCACCCGGCTTGATCGCACCACCGGGACGCCTGCCGCCGCTGCCTCGGCCAGCGCGGCGATCACGCAGGCGGGCGCGTTGCCCTGCCCCATTCCGGCGAGCACAATCCCCTTGCACCCGATGCCGAGCAGTGCCTTGACCGGCTGTTCATCCATCCCGGCGCCCGCGGTCAGGATCGCCACGCGCGGCAGTGTATCAGGCCATGCAAAGCGCGCACTTTCGCCCAATCTGTGCGGCGGGCCGAACCAGTCGAGACGCGCCGGGGTCACGCGTGCAATGCTGCCGCGCGGAAAGCTTTTGAATGCATCGATGCTGCTCGTCGCCGCCTTGCGGGCATCGCGCGCCGCCAGCACCGCGTCGCCCATCACCAGCAGCACGCCGCGCCCCGCCGCCGCAGGATCGCTCACCACCCGCACCGCATTGGCGAAATTACGCATCCCGTCCGCCCCCACCGCATCGGCAGGCCGCATCGCGCCGACCAGCACAATCGGCTTGCCCGCAGGCAGGGTGAGATCGAGCAGGAACGCGGTTTCCTCCGCCGTATCCGTGCCGTGGGTGATGATTACGCCGGTGATCGCAGGATCAGCGAGCGCGCCCGCGCAGGCCGCGTGCAGCGCCTGCCACTGCGGCCAGCCGATGTCCTGCGAACCGATCTGCGCGATGTCCTGTGGGATCAACTCCGCGTCGAGGCCCAGCCCGGCCAGATTGTCCAGCATGGCTTCAAGCGACAATCCGCCGGGCTGATAGGCCGCACTGGTGGCGCTCACCGCCGCGCCGGCAATCGTGCCGCCAGTGCCCAGAACAAGAATGCGCGGGTTGGTCATGCGCCTGCCCTACTCATCCGCGCCCGCCAGCGCCAGCACCAGAAGGCAATTGCATTTGCGCAAACCTGCGTTAGAGAGCGCATCCGCACAGTGGGGCGGTTAGCTCAGTTGGTAGAGCATCTCGTTTACACCGAGAGGGTCGGCGGTTCGAGCCCGTCACCGCCCACCATGCGCGCCAATCGGGCCCGCGGCAGGGGATCGCGCGCGATTGTCGCATCGACAGCTGTGTTATTTCCGACCGAACCAGCGATGGCCTTATGCCAAAGTCCGATAAGCTCCGCCTCATCGGACTTTGGTTAACCCTGTGCGGCGCAACACGCCCTGCCGGGTGGCAGCGTCAGCGGACCATCTTGTGCGCGGTCAGGAACACCATTTCGCGCAATTGCGCCTCGTCCGGCAGATCAAACCCGGATAGATCGGCCGTCCCGATGATTTCATTCTCGTTGGCGCTCTGGGCCAGAATGATCCGGTGCGGCACAATCCGATCGCGGGTTTTGCAGTCGAAGAACGCCTGAACGATGGGCTGACTCTTGTCGCCCGGGTCTTCGTCAATCACCAACGCGATCTTGCCGCTGCGCAGTTCCACAAAGGAACCGACCGGATAGAGGCCGACAGATTCGACGAATGATCGCAGGATATCGGGATCAAATGCACCCTCCATCTTGCGCAAATGCTGCACCGCCGCCGCAGGATCGAGCGCGCCGGTGTTGGCGGTTCCGGTCAGCAGAAAATCGAAGGTATCGCAGATCGCCGCCATCTGTCCGATCGTGCTGATTTCGTCCTTTTGCAGACCCTTGGGAAAGCCGCCGCCGTCGATCCGTTCGTGATGTTCGAGGCAAGCGTTCAGCACCGCTTGCGGCAGGCTGTCATCATGTTGCAGCGCCCGGAACCCCAGGATCACGTGCTGCTGCCAGATTTTGGGATCGGCATTGCGGAAATCATTATTCGGCAGATCGGGAACCTGCGGTAGATAATTGGTGCCGATATCGAGCAACAGGCCCGCCAGACCCGCATCGAGCACGTCATCCTGCGCAAGCTTCATCTGCCGCGCAAGCGATACCATCAGCGCGCTGACGGCGAGGGCGTGCTGATAACCCAGTTCGTTCTTCAGCTTGCAACGCATCAGCCCGCTGAAGGCATGGGGATTGCGGCGGACTGAATCGAGGATGTCGGTGACCACCGGTTGCACCGCCTTGACGTTGATCGCCTTGCCCAGCCGGGCGGCGATAAAGGTGCTGTGGATGGCTTTTTGCGCGCGTGCGGCGATTGCCTGAGCGGTGTGCAGCTCAGCCTCGGTGGAAACCGGATCGTTATGGATCACGCTGCGGGCCTTGACCGATTTGAAGCGATCGGGCTGCGATGCCGCTGAGGGGGTAACAGGCGGTTTGCCTGGTCGGCGCACTGAGTTGTTTGCGGCGGCCAGATCCCGGCCTTTGGAGGTATCGATCACGACCCCGTCAAGGTTGCTCGATCGCAGCGTATCCAGCCGCTCTGCGTCATCGATCAGGAATTTCGCTTTCCAGAACGGGTGCGAAAACCAGTTCCCTTCCATCTTGTGAACGAACATGCCCACTTCGAGGTCTGCAATGGCGACGCGCTTCAACATTGATCGAGGTGCTCTGATTGCT
Organism: Porphyrobacter sp. MBR-155; assembly: GCF_040547625.1. NCBI lineage: Bacteria > Pseudomonadati > Pseudomonadota > Alphaproteobacteria > Sphingomonadales > Erythrobacteraceae > Porphyrobacter > Porphyrobacter sp. MBR-155. The sequence continues at coordinate 168,116 of NZ_JBEPQB010000002.1, read as the reverse complement.
TGTCCGGGAACCATTTTATAGGTCGGCTAGCCGGTGCATTTGCTCCAATCTGCCCTAAGGATAATCACGTAGTGAACGCGGTATTGACGGGTTGCACCGCGCTCTTTAACCGGCAATTTGCAAGCCTGCGAAGATATGCAGATAATGGGGGTCACATGCCAAGCCGGATGATCGTATCGCGCGAACTTGCCGATTTTCTCAAGCTGATCGCGCACCCTGATCGCTTGCGGATGATCGAGGAACTGCGGCTCGGCGAAAAGGACGTGACCGGCATTGCCGCAGCGCTGTCACTGCCTGCCACCCGCGTATCGCAACACCTTGCGCAGCTGCGCGCGCACCGGCTGGTTGATGAACGCCGCGCCGGGCGCAACCATTTCTATCGCCTCTCTCAACCGCATCTGGCCGCATGGATCGTCGACGCGCTGCAATTTGTCGACGTCCGCAATCGGCTGGCTGAAGGTGATCACATCGACAGCGCGCGCGCCCTGTGGACTGCGCAATCACGCAATACATCCCATTGAAAGGAATATCCCAATGCCCCGTTTTGCCACTGGCGTCGTCAAGTTCCAGCGCGAAGTCTTTCCTGAAAAGCGGGAGCTGTTTGAACGGCTAAGCACGGGCCAAAGTCCCGAAGCGCTGTTCATCACCTGCTCGGATAGCCGGATCGAAACCGCGATGATCACCCAGACCGATCCGGGCGACCTGTTCATCTGCCGCAATGCGGGCAACATCGTGCCGCCGCACACCAACGAAACCGGCGGGATGACCGCATCGATCGAATTTGCCATCGGCGCGCTTCATATCCCGCACATTGTCATCTGCGGGCATACCGAATGCGGCGCGATGGCAGGGGCGATGAACCGCGCGGGGCTAACCGGCCTGCCCCACGTCAGCAAATGGTTGGGCTTTGTGCAGGGTGCGATCGATATCGTCGAGGCAATGGGGGCTGACCTTGATCCCGAGGCAAAGATGCGGATGCTGTTGGAGCAGAACGTGATCCTGCAATTGCAGCACATCAAAACCCACCCGACCGTTGCGGTTGCCTTGGCACAAAAGGCGGTCAAGCTGCACGGCTGGGTATATGATATCGCAACCGGGCAGGTGGCAGCCTACGACGAAGCGACCGAAAGCTGGTTGCCGGTTGAAGATCACTATGCCGCTGAACTTGCTGCAGCGGCGATGGAAAGCCACCACTGCTGAATCGCGCTAGCTTCCCATTACACGTTCCTTGATCCTGCGCTTCGACACGCGCATGACCGCAATGCGGAAACAGGAGAGCGAGCGATGATGATGGTGCGTTATTGGGCAGGCGCAATGCTCGCCGTGGCTAGCGCGGCGGCCGTAGCAGCGCAGGAAACCGCCGGGCCTCCGGCCGCCAGCGATCCGACCCGCACCGCGCAGGCCGTCGCAGCCGCCGCCCTGCCCGCCGAAGGCACGCGCGATGGGGATTTTTCCACCCGCGGATTTATCGCCACGCGCGCTGATCCGGTGATCACCAATGCCAGCGGCAAGCCGGTCTGGAACCTTGCCGCCTATGCCTTTGTCGATGGCCCTGCGCCCGACACTGTCCACCCCAGCCTGTGGCGGCATATGCGCCACCTGAAGCACCACGGGCTGTATCAGGTGACGGACAATGTCTGGCAGGTGCGCGGCTTTGACCTGTCGAACATGACGATCATTCGCGGGCAGACTGGCTGGATCGTGATCGACCCGCTCACCAGCGTCGAAACCGCGCGCGCGGCGATGGAGTTGGTGAACGCGACCCTCGGCCAGCGTGCCGTCAGCGCGGTGATTTATTCGCACAGCCATGCCGACCATTTCGGCGGCGTGCGCGGGGTGGTTGATCCGGCAGACGTTGCCGCAGGCCGCACGCAGGTGATCGCGCCCGAAGGCTTCATGGAAGAAGCCACGTCGGAAAATGTCATGGCCGGCGGAGCGATGCTGCGGCGCGCGGCCTATCAGTTTGGCACCGGGATGCCGCCCGGCCCAACCGGCCAGATGGGCAGCGGGATCGGCATGGCGGTATCGGGCGGCACACTGTCGCTGATCGCGCCGACCGCCACCATCGCCGCGACCGGCGAAACCCGCGAGGTTGACGGTGTGGCGCTTGAATTCCAGATCGTTTCGGGCAGCGAGGCTCCGGCGGAATTCAACGTGTTCGTCGCACCCGAAAAGACCTTCCTCGCCGCTGAAATCGCCACCTGCACGCTGCACAACATCCTCACCCCGCGCGGCGCGAAGGTGCGCGATACGCGCGCATGGGCGCATTACCTCGACGAAGCGGCCACCCGTTACGGCCCGCAAAGCGAGGTGGTGATTTCCAGCCATTGCTGGCCGATCTTCGGGCAGGCGGAAGGCACCGCATGGCTCACCGCGCAGCGCGACAATTACCGCTGGCTGCACGATCAGACCGTGCGGCGCATGAACCGGGGTGAGACAATGGGCGAGATTGCCGAGGCATTGTCCGCCGCGCCGCCGCCGGGGCTGGGCGATGAATGGGCGACGCATGGCTATTACGGCACGGTCAGCCACAATTCCAAGGCGGTCTATCAGTTCTACCTCGGCTGGTATGATGCGGTGCCCGCCAACCTCCACGCCCATCCGCCGGTGGAACGCGCCACGCGGCTGATCGACGCATTGGGGGGTGCAGACCGCACGCTGGCGCTGGCCCGCACTGCGATGACGGCGGGGGATTACCGCTGGGCGTCGGATTTGCTGCAAAATCTGGTTTTTGCAGCGCCTGACAATGCGGCGGCCACGGCATTGCTGGCCGAAAGTTATGAACAGCAGGGCTTTCAGGCTGAAAGCGCGATCTGGCGCAACCAGTTCCTCGCCGCCGCGCGCGATCTGCGACAGGGCAGCACACCAAGATCAGCGGCGCAGAGCACCGATCTGATCGCCGCGATTGCCACCGCCGAACTGCTCGATTCCGCCGCCACCCGGTTTGCGCCGGAACGGTTCGGCGCGCGCAAGCTGACCGTTGCGCTCGACCTCACCGACCGCAAGGAACAGGCGATGCTCGAAGCCAATAGCCGCGTGCTGATCGGCCGGGTCGGCCCGTTGCCCGCCGCGCCCGACATTACCGTTCGCGGCCCGCGTGCGCTGTTGCTGGCGATGCTGTTTCTGAAACAGCCGGTCGCCGCGATGCAAAAAGCCGGGCTTCAGGTCGAAGGCGATGCCACCGCGCTGCAACACCTGATCGATGCGCTCGATCCGGTGCCGCAGGGCTTTGACATCGTAACGCCCTAGAACGAACACTCCGCGCCAGCCGCCGCGTCATCGCGCGTAATCTCGCTGATCTGGAGCGTGAATGCGCCCTGCGAGGCAAAGTTCAGGTTGCCGCCCGCAGCGCCCAGACAGGCGCTGGTCAACACCATTTCGCGCCAACCCTTGCCCTCGGCAACCGCCATCGGATGGGTGATGTCGAACGCGGCGGCGCCTGCGCTGACAGTGACCGACGCGGTCGGGCGCGCAGTTACCTGATAGGCGATCCGCCACGCCGCGCCGCTGTCCGGCCCGGTCAGCGCCAGCTTCGCACCGGGCGCAAAGGTGATGCGGCGCGCGTCTTCCTGCGCCTTGCGATCGATGCCGGTCGCGGTAATGCCGCTGCCCACACCGCGCAGGTCGGGCAGCAGCGCGTTATCCGCCACAGCCTGCACCTGCATGCCGAGCTTTCCGTTGGCGAACCACGTCGCGCCGGTATCGATGGTGAGCGCATCGCACGTCTCATCCAGCGGCGCGAACTGCGCGCTTGCTGTCAGGTCAAGCCCGTAGCCGCGCGGAAACAGCGCGCCTTCGGGGCCGTTGACCGGGGTGCCTTCGCAAGTTGCGGGCCAGCTGAATGATAGCCGCCCCGTGGCCGGGTGCTGACCGAACAGCACATCGGCCACGCCTGCCCCTTCGCTACCCGGAAGCCATGCGGCGACAAACGCATCTGCGGCGTTCAATTCGCGGTTCATCCACAGCGGGCGGCCTGAAAGGAACACCGCCACCGTCGGCACGCCGCGCTCACGATAGGATTTGAGCAACGCAAGCCCTTCTTCGTCGCGAAACGCCAGATCCTTCCGATCACCGACAAACTCGGCATAGGGTTCTTCGCCAAACACCACGATCGCAACATCGGGTTTGCCGGTCGAAACGCCATCAACCGCCAGCACCGCCTCACCGCCGGCAGCCTTCGCGGCGGCTGCGATCCCGCCATAGATCGAGGTTGCACCGGGGAAATCAGCCGGGGTCAAATCGCCGCCGCCCTGCCAGGTGATTGTCCATCCGCCCGCCTGTTGCGCGATATTGTCTGCCGCGCTGCCTGCCACTTCGATCCGTGCGCCCGGCTTCAACGGCAACACGCCGTGGTTCTTGAGCACGACCTGCGATTTGGCCACCGCTTCGCGCGCGATGGCGCGATGTTCGGGTGAGCCGAGCAGTTCCCAGCGCCCACCATAGGCGCGCGCCGATGGCATTACCTCACCATCAAAAATGCCGATTTGCTGCTTTAACCGCAGCACCCGCAGCACCGCTTCATCCAGCCGCGCCATCGGGATCGTGCCATCCTTGACCTGCGCGGTCAGCGATGCATGGAGCGCCTTCCAGTCCTCGGGCACCATGTAGACATCAAGGCCCGCGAGCAGCGCCTGCGGGCAATCGGAATTGGTGCAACCGGTGACTTGCCCATGCCCGTTCCAATCGCCCACCACCAGGCCTTCAAACCCAAGATTGCCGCGCAACTCGCCAGTCAACAGCGGGCCATTGCCGTGCATTTTGGTGCCATTGATAGAATTGAAACTGGCCATCACGCTGGCAACACCCGCGCCGATTGCGGCAGGATAGGGCGCGGCGTGGATCGCCATCAATTCGGCCAGATCGCCGTTGACATCGCCCTGATCCACACCCTGCGCGGTGCCGCCGTCACCAAAGAAATGCTTGGCCGTCGCCGCCACCTTGCCCGCGCCAAGGAACCCCGGTTCGCCTGGGCGACCTTGCAGCCCTTCGACCATCGCTGCGCCAAGGCGGCTAACCAGCGCCGGGTCTTCGGAATAGCTTTCGTATGTCCGGCCCCAGCGGTCATCACGCGCCACCGCGATGGTGGGGGCGAATGTCCAGTCGATCCCGGTTACTTCGATTTCGACCGCGGTCGCCGCGCCGATCCGGCGGATCAGATCAGCATCGCCCGTCGCGCCCAGCGCGATATTGTGCGGGAACACCGTCGCGCCGATCACATTGGCATGGCCATGCACAGCATCGGTCGCCCACACCGCCGGGATAGCCGGTTCACCATTGGGCAGCGGCGCGGTGGACGCTTCCCAATAGGCATCGGCCAGTTTGAGCCATTCGGGCGCAGGCGCCTTATCATCCCCGCCGGGGCCGGAATTACCGCCATTGAGGATTGTGCCGAACCGGTATTGCCGCACGTCGTCCGGCGTGATTGATCCGATATCGGGCATCACCAGCTGCGCAACCTTGCGCTCCACGGTCATCCGGGCGAGCAGCGCTTCGGGCGCGTTCGCGCCAGCTTGAACGGCAGCGTTGGTGCCGCTTACTTCGACCGGCGGCGCACCCGCGCATCCCGCCAACAAAGCAGCAAGTCCCGCACCGCAGGCCAACCGCCCCAGCAATTGTCGTATCATTAAGCCAGCCCCTCCCAAGGCCGTGTCATTTTGAGAACGTTATCAACTTATGCCGAGCCGCGCCCGCTTTGGCAAGTATCAAGCGCAAGCTTCACGCGCGGCGCATGACGGCGGTGAGCAATGCGGCGCTCATCAGCGACAGGGCCGCGAACAACACAAACAGCGCTGAATAGCCGAAGCTGGGCACCAGCAGCACTGTCAGCCACGGCATCACCATGCCCGGCACGGTGTTGGTAAGGTTGAACAGCCCAAGATCGCGCCCGCGATGCTGCGGCGCGGGCAGCACGCGCAATGTCTGGCCGGAATGAAGCGCAAGGAAAATCGCCGCCGCGAGGCCAAACAAGACATAGCCAGCAATCGCCATTTCCAGCGTGCCTGCCGCCGCCATCACCAGCATCCCGGCAGTGCACAGCAGCGCGCAGGCGACCAGCGGCAGTATCGGGCGCGCGTGGCGATCCGACCAGCGGCCCAGCAACAACGACAGCGGCACCGCGCAGACCAGCACCATGCTGAAGATATTGGCCGCGCCGTTTTCAGGATAATCGGGCGCCAGCGAACGCAGCCAATAGAGCAGGAAAGCAAACATCCCGCCCTCTGCCACCTGCACCAGCAGCCGCGCGATCCACATCCTTACCACCACCCGGTCACGCAGCCGCAGCGGATCGCCTGTCGGCACAACCGGCTGCATCAGTTCACCACGCACCCGCCCACCGCCCAGCACCACGGCGGGCAGCACCAGCGCAGTCACCAGCAACGCCACCAGCCCCAGCCGCGCATCGGGCGGAACCAGCCCGGCAAACGTGACCACCGACCCAGCAATCGCCCCCAGCGCCGGGGCCAGCGCCAATGCCCCGCCCAGCACGCCTTTCTGGCTATCGGGGAAGCAATCGCCCGCCCACGCCATCAGCGGGGCGAGCATCAGGTTGAGCGCGACCTGCCACGCCATGATCAGCAGCACCAATTCTGCAATCGAATCCGCCCTGCCGATAGCGATCAGCGCGATGTTCGAGGCAATCAGCCCAGCGATTATCCAAGGGCGGCGCATAGTGCTGCGGTCGCTAAGCGCACCCACGGCGATATTGGCAAGACTGGCCATGACCGCGCCCAAAAAGGACACCTGCGCCAACGCGGCGACATCTTCGCCGCCCTGCAATGTGACGATCTGCTGCGGCAACAGCACCGTCAGCAACGGGACATAGGCCACCGCGCCCCCTGCGGCAGCAAGCGCGAACAGCACAAGGAACCAGCGCGGCTGGCGTTCCGGTAAAACGACGAAAGGCGCGATCAAGCTGTGCCCGGCGCAGGTGCGGTGGACGAACGTTCAACCAGCGCCGCAGCGACTTCGATTACCGTGTCGCTGTCACTATCTTCACCGCGCGCAATCAACTGTTCGACCGCGCGTGATACCGTTTCGGCAATCGGCTGATCAATCGCCGTCAGCGGCGGCTGAGAGAAGCGCACGATCGGGGTGTTGTCGAAGGAAATCAGCGAAAGATCGCGCGGTACGTTCAGCCCGCGATCACGCGCCACTTCGAGCGCGGCCAGCGCCATCTGGTCGCTGCTGGCGATGATCGCGGTAAGATCAGGGTTGCGATCAAGCAAAGCGCGCGCCGCGCGGGTGCCCGATTCATAGCCGAAATCGCCCACTTCCAGCAGCCCTTCGCTGGGGATGCCGTGATCGCCCAGCGCGCGCCGCCAGCCATCGATGCGCCATGCGCTAAGGCTATATTGCGATGGCCCCGCGATCATCGCGATGCGGCGATGGCCGAGTTCGATCAAGCGGCTGGTGGCGAGATGCGCAGCGCCTTCATCGCCCATCGTCAGCGGGATCCCCGGCCCCGGCGCATTCGATCCGATCCGCGCAAACGGAATCGCGCGCGCGGCCAGCAATTCGGTAATCAACCGGTTTTCCGAATGCGGCGGGGTCAGGATCACGCCGTCGGGCTGCAGCGCGGAAATCGCCGCGCCCAATTCGCGTTCGACATGATCGGAATGGGTATCGACCAGTTCCACCATCATCCGGTAACCGTGCTTGGAACAGGTCAAAATCCCGCCCAGCAGCATCTGGTCAACCCAGTCAGTGCCGCGCCGCTCGCTCCAGTCAGCCAGCGTGCGTTCGCGGTCGTTGATGGCAAGGATGATGTAGGAACGCGACCCGCTCATCCGCTGCGCGGCGAGCGAGGGGACGTAGCCCAGCCGTTCAATCGAAGCGCGCACCTTGTCGCGCAATTGCGGGCGCACGTTCGGCCCGCCGTTGACCACCCGGCTTACCGTCTGAAGCGAGACGCCCGCATCCCCGGCCACGTCCTTGATCGTGACTGCTTTGCGCACCCGCGCCATTACGCACCCGTTCCCATCCTGCCTACCGCATGCACGCGCGCCCCCGATCGGGATCTTCGGCGCATTGGTAAACCCTGATCCAATCGATTGCGAATTGCGCGGGAAAGCTCTTGGCCGCAACCCCCTTGGCATTGTTTTCTTCTGCCAGGCGTCCGCCCACGGCAAGGTTGGCCATGACATAGAACGGCTGATCGAACGGGGCTGCGGCATTGCCCTTGGCACGCGGCGATGCGCTATCCCATTGATCTGATGTGACAGTCAGATGGACACGGTCATCGACCAGGAACCGGATCAGACCTTCGCCCCATTCAACCGCATAGACGTGGAAATCGTCCGACGGCAACGCCCCATCGGGCAGCGTGGTGCGGCCATCGACCAAGCGATTGCGGGGCGGCAGATCACCGAAATGCAGCGCGCTGATCGTGCGGTTTTCACCCCGGCCGCCATCGCACAGCTTGCACTTGGCACCAATATTGACCGCCTCAAGGATGTCGATCTCGCCCGACAGCGGCCATCTTCCATAGGCGTCGGCATCAGGCATCATCCACACCGCAGACCACGGGCCCTGCCCCGGCGGCACCTTGGCGCGCACTTCGATCCGGCCATAACGCCACGCGTGCAGCCCGCGCGTGCGCACCTTGCCCGAGGTGTAGCTTTGAGTCAGCTGAGGGTTGGGATTTTCGGCAATTTCAGGCGGACGCGCCGGGCCGGTGAAACGTTCCTTGCGCGCTTTGAGCAGCAGCATCCCGCCTTCAACCGCGATGTTTTCGGGCCGATCAGTGTAGCATTGGCGTTCGAAATTGCCCCCGCCCCAGCATGACACCTCGGGCGTCCACTTGCTGCGGTCAAGGCTGTCGCCGTCGAACTCGTCAGCCCACGCCAGCTTCCACCCGGCCCCTTCCAACGGGGCGAGGGCTACCGGAGCCTCGGCGGCACTTGACCCCGCGAACAGGAGCAGGGCCGCTGCCAGCATTCCTGCTTTAAGCGGCCCTGTTATCATCACTATTTCCTCGTCAGAAATCAAACCGCGCAAGGAAGGTGTAACGGCGATCGTTGCGGAACGCCGAGCGCGTTACCCTGGTCCCGTCAAAGTCGATCACCTGGCTGGTGCGCGTTACCTCATCCAGCAGGTTCACACCCTGCACGCCCAGCTTCACCCCGTCCATCACCGTTACAAAGATCGACGCATCCAATTGCCCAGTCGATTCGCCCCAAATTGGCGAGAACGGGAAGATATCATCGCGCGGGGTGATCAGGAATGCTGATCGCCAGTTATAGGCCGCACGGGCCGACAACCAATCCTTTTCATAGAACAGCGTGGCATTGATCGTGCTCTTGGAAATACCCGCCAGCGGCTGACCCGGAGCAAACGGGCCGAGCGTCCCGGCAAGATCAGTATTGCTGAAACCGCCACCATCAACATAGGTATAGGTCAACTGCGTCCCCAAGCCGCTGAGCACGCCCGGCAGGAAATCATAGGTCTGCTGATAAGCGATTTCCACGCCCTTCAGCGTGCCGTTCTGCGAATTGACCGGGCCATTGACCTCAACATCAAGCGACGATCCGCCCGGGCTGACGAAGTTGACCAGGGCAAACCCGTTATCAACAATCCCGCTGATGTCCTTGATAAACCCGTTAAGCGTCAACGATCCAACCCTATCGAAATACCATTCGACGGAAAGATCGTAGTTCCACGATTCAATCGGACGCAAATTGCGGTTGCCGGTAGATAATTGGAACAATGGGCCGGTTTCCAGCGTACCACCAGCGAGCAAATCACCGGTATTATCGCCAATCGCACCGCCAGATCGGAACGCGCCCAGATCGGGACGACTCAACCCCTTCGACACTGCTCCACGGAACAACAACCCGCCACCGACATCAAGCAGCGCATTAAAGCTGGGCAGCCAGTTATCAAACGTGACATCCCGATCATCAATGACCACCTCACCTGTATGCGCTGCGGCAAATTCCGCGAGCCGCGCAGGCGATAGACCGCAGAACCCCGGAGTGTTGCCCGGAGGTGCGCGACCACAGGATTCCTCAACTTCGGAAACCTGCACCACCCCGTCACCATTGCCGCCCGCGCCCACGTCATCAAAAAACGCGCCGTTGGGAAAGCCGATGATTCCGGCGGTCTTCACTTCGGTTTCCACATAACGAAGGCCGAAATTGCCGATCAGTTTCCAGCCATTGCTGAAATCAGTACCATAATCGATCCGGCCATAGGCGGCTCTGGTAATCTCAGACACGGCCGAAATCTCAGGCGTGCAGAACGGATCGCACGGCGTTACCTCACCCGTCACGGCATTGTTGAACGTGCGGTTGTTGACGCCAAAAAACGGGTTGGGCGTCTGTGAAAAAGTATTGATTTCGCGCGCTTGTTCTTCTGACAGGCCCGACAGGTATTCGCCAAGCAAATCATCGCCGCCAAAGAAGAACCCGCCACCCGGCAAGGGTGCTGGTGCGCCGCCACGCTGAAAGCCATCGTCAAACGGCGTGCGCAAGTTCGCCGCATCGGGGAAATCATCGACAAAGGCCCCGCCTGCAATCGCAAAATCCTGCCCCGGAAGTCCGGTGAAGAAACGTCCCGGTTGAAACCCGCCGGTGGCGGCACAGCCCGGCCCGTCATTCCACGGCGCGCAGCCCGCGCGACCCGTCCACGGAGCAGACAGATTCCCCCAGGTGCTGAAATTGGTGTCGCGCGTTACCCGGTCACGATCAGACCAGCGCGCACCAAATTTGGCCGTTTTGAAGAAGCCTTCGTCGCTGATGTCATATTCGGCATCAAGCCGCAGGCTATCAAGCTGGCCTTCATTACGCGCCTTGCTGTCGAGCAGAAACCAAAAGAAAGTGTTTTCCCCGCTGGTGAAGAAATCACTGGGTGATCCCGGAGGTGCCAGGAATTCGACCTGCGGCGTGCTGCGGCTCGCATCAATCGCAACATTGGCCCATGTGATCATCGTGCCAATGATCGAATCCTGCTCCAGGTCAGAGTCGATCCGCTGGGCTTCGAAATTCACCCGAAACCGGTCAGTGACGCTCCAGTCAATGTCGATCGAGAAATCTTCGGTCGTCGAATCGGTGAAGCGCTGAAACCGCAAAAGTTCGAGCGGAATACCGCCGCGCCCGAACGGGGTGGCGAATGCATCCCCGATCCGCTGACTAAGAATGCCGCGCTGGAAAATACCGTTTTCATCAAATTCGAACGTGCTGCCTGCCGCCGGAACCGGGAACAGCAGATCATCATTGACCAGCGCAATCGCTGCCGCTTCATCAGTATCAAAACTGGTTTCGGCGCGCAGCCATTCAAAGGTGACGAGGAAATCGCCGCCGGGGCTTTCGTACTGGAGCACCCCTGAAAATGCTTCACGGTCACGTTCCAGTTCGGTCGTCCGCACGCCCGCACCCTTGGGCACCACGACCGACCCCGCTGGCGGGAAATTGGCTTCGTCAAACACAGGATCACCGTCAAAGCCGCCACTATTCACCGGCACGACCCGGATACACGGCCCATCAAGGCTTGGTGCGCGGAAGCACGGATCGCCCAATTGCGAGGCATCGGTGCGGCTGACCAGCTCTGAATTGGCATAGCCGAACTGCACACCAAAAGAGCCTACACCCGTTTCAAAGGTGGTTGACCCATTGAACGAGAAACCCGGTGACCATTCTTCGGCAAGATCGCCGTAATTGCCTTCAATCGTTCCCGCGATATGGGTGCCGCGCCGATCAAGCGGTTTGCGGGTGACGAGGTTCACGGTGCCCGCGATCCCGCCTTCGACCATGTCGGCGGTGAGGTTCTTGAACACCTCGACCCGGCCCAGCAATTCGGGCGAGACATCGTTGAAGCTGAGAACGGTGCCACCCGTGGCCGAGAAAATGTCGCGGCCGTTCAGTTCCGATCGCACAAACGGCAGACCGCGCACGATCACCCCGGTGCCTTCGACCGAGAAACGGTCAGGGTCGGACGGCTTTTCGAAACGCCCGATATTCACGCCCGGCACGCGCTGCAAAGCTTCTGCGACCGAACGATCAGGCAATGCGCCGATATCTTCGGCGGTGATCACGTCAACAAAGGTGTCAGCATTACGCTTGATATTCTGCGCCGATTGCAGCGCGGCGCGGAAGCCCGAAACGATGATCTCGCCAGCAACCGGCTCTGCTGCAGCAACGTCTTCAGCAGGCGGCTCGTCTGCGCTTGCATCCTGCGCAAGCGCTGGCGAAGCGAGTGCCGCCGACAAGGCGAGGCACGACGCGGTGCCGAGAGCAAAAATACGCCGCGACGGCGCAACCGGTGCGAATTGCATGATGTTTCAGACCTCCCCTTGTCCCGTGATAGATTCGTGCCGATCACTGGGTGTTGACGCGACGTTTGTAACGCATCTTGAGAGCGTTCTCAAGACTTGAAATCTCTACACGCTATTGCATTCTTGCAACACTTGGCGAGACCGGGGAAACGCGCGATAATACCCGTCAAGCGCACGGTCGGGATTGAGGAAATCATGCAAATTCAACGTATAATCATCGTTGGTGGGGGCACAGCCGGGTGGATGGCGGCCGCTGCGCTATCGCGGATCAAGGCTGGACGGCCTGTAGAAATTACGCTGATCGAATCCGAAGCGATCGGCACGGTTGGCGTGGGTGAGGCAACGATTCCACCTTTCGTCGGCTTCAACGATCTGCTCGGCGTCAACGAGGCCGAAATGCTCGCCGCGGTCGGGGGCACGTTCAAGCTGGGCATTCAGTTCGAAAATTGGAACCGCATCGGCGACAGCTACATTCACCCCTTCGGCGCTTATGGATACACCATGGGCGGGATTTCGTTTCACCATGTCTGGCACCGCATGGCGAATGCGGGAGACAAGCGCCCGATCCAGGTTTTCAACCTTGAAACAATGGCTGCCTATTTCGGCAAGTTCGCCCGCACGCAGGATTTCGCGCGCGACGATCTGCCGCCGGTCAATTACGCCTATCACCTCGATGCGACCCGCTATGCCGCTTTTCTCAGGCGCTTTGCCGAAGCGCGCGGCGTGGTGCGGCAGGAAGGCAGGATCGCCGATGTCGCGCTGGATGGCGAAACCGGGTTTGTCACCACCGTCACGCTGGATGATCGGCAGCAATTCGCAGGCGATCTGTTCATCGATTGCTCGGGTTTTCGCGGGCTGCTGATCGAACAGGCTTTGCAGACCGGCTATGATGACTGGAGCCATTACCTTCCGTGCAACCGCGCGGTTGCGCTGCCCTGCCAGCGCGAAGATGGCAGCCCGCCCCCGCCCTTCACCCGCGCCACCGCACACCGCGCAGGCTGGCAATGGCAGGTGCCGCTGCAACACCGCAACGGCAATGGGCACGTCTATTGCTCCAGCTTTATGGAGGATCAGGAAGCGCTCGACATCCTTGTCGGCAATATCGCGGGCAAACCGCAGGCCGAACCCAATTTCCTGCGCTTCGTTACCGGCCGGCGCAAGAAGTTCTGGAACAAGAACGTGGTCGCGCTCGGGCTGGCGGCGGGCTTCATGGAGCCGCTCGAATCCACCTCGATCCACCTCGTCAATACCGGGATCGACAAGCTGATTTCACTGTTGTCGCTGGATGGCATCACGCAGGCGCAGGAAGATGCCTTCAACCGCCTGACCGCGCGAGAATATGGCCGCATCCGCGATTTCCTGATCCTGCATTACAACGCCACATCACGCGATGATTCCGATTTCTGGAACTACGTTCGCACGATGGAAGTGCCCGAATCGCTGACCGAGAAGATCGAGATATTCAAAGCCAACGGCCAGATCTTCCGCGAAGAGGATGAATTATTCACCGAAACCAGCTGGGCGGCGGTGATGATGGGTCAAGGGATCCAAATGGGCGGGCGCAATGCGATGACCGACGCGCTTGATCCGGCCAAGACCCGCGAGGAAGCCGACGAGATGGAGAAATCCATCCGCTATCTGGTGCAGCACATGCCGGGGCACGGCGATTACGTGGCGCGGTATTGCCCAGCGGAGACGTAACGCGCCGCACGGCATCGGCACGCAATCGAAAGGGCCGAGGGTTTCAGGGGGCCGAGCGTGGCGGACACGCTTCGGCCAACAGTAGCAGGAATTGCCCTGCGCTATCGGCCCACCGCGCGCGCGGTTCCCACCCCGCGCTCGCCAACAGCATCTGAGCCGAACGGCGGGTGAACTTGTGGCTGTTTTCGGTGTGGATGCTTTCCCCGCTGCGAAGCGTAAAGCGCTGCCCGCTGATCGTGAACGTCATGTCGGCGGCGGCGACCAAGTGCATTTCGATCCGCGCAAATGTATCGTTCCAGCGCGCTTCGTGGCGGAATTGGTCGACCGGAATATCGCCTGCAAGCTCCCGGTTGATCCGGGTCAGCAGGTTGCGGTTGAACGCTGCCGTGACCCCCGCCGCATCATCATAGGCGGCCTTCAACACCGCTTCGTCCTTGACGAGATCCATGCCGATCAGCAGTAGCGCGCCTTCACCCAGCGTTTCGCGCATCGATCGCAGCAGATCAGTGGCAGTGCGCGCGATCATGTTGCCGATGGTCGATCCGGGGAAAAAGCCGAGCTTGGGCAGGTCTGCAACCGCACCGGGCAATTCAACCCGGCGCATGAAATCAGCCTCAACCGGGTAAACCGGAAGACCCGGAAACTTCGCCGCCAGATCAGCCGCCGCCGCGCGCAGAAAATCGCCTGCGATATCAAGTGGAACATAGGCCGATGGCGCAATCGCGGATAATAGCAGCGGGGTCTTGACCGAAGAGCCAGAGCCAAACTCCACCACCGCACGGCCCGGCCCAATCAAATCGGCCATCGCGCCCGCGCGCTCGGTCAGGATTTCGGTTTCGGCGCGGGTCGGGTAATATTCGGGCTGCTGGGTTATATCTTCAAACAGTTGCGATCCGACATCATCATAGAACCAGCGCGCCGGGATCGCTTTTTGCGGTTCGGCCAGCCCCGCCAGCACGTCTGCCCGGAAGGCGCGATCAACCCCGGCGGAATCGCGCTCAACCAGCTTCAGCCCTCTATTCGTCGTCATCTCAAACATCCTTGGCCAGCCGCAGGCCGGTGAATTGCCAGCGCTGCTGGGGGTAGAAGAAATTGCGGTATGACGCGCGCGAATGTCCGCGCACCGTCGCGCAGCTCGCTCCGCGCAGCACCACCTGCCCGCTCATGAATTTGCCGTTATATTCGCCCACTGCTCCTTCGGCGATGCGAAAGCCGGGATAGGGCAGGTAGGCTGAGCGGGTGAACTGCCAGCAATCACCGAACAGGTGCTGCCCGCCCTGCGGGAGTGGCGGCGCGGCGCCATCAAGCTGATTGCCAGTGGCGGGATTATGGCTGGCCGCTATCGCCTCCCACTCGAACTCGGTCGGCAGGCGGCGGCCCGCCCAGGTGGCAAAGGCATCCGCCTCATAATACGAGATATGGCTGACCGGCGCATTGGCATCGCGTGGCTGCCAGCCTTGGTGGGTGAAATGCTGATCATCACGCCAATATAGCGGCGCGGCTATGCCTTGCGCCTGCACCCAGCCCCAGCCATCAGACAGCCACAGCCGCGCATCGCGATAGCCGCCGTCAGCGATGAAGCCATCCCATTCGCCATTGGTCACCAAGCGGTCAGCGAGCGCAAACGGTTCAATCAACACGCGGTGACGCGGGCCTTCATTGTCGAAGGCGAAGCCGTCACCCTGGTGGCCGACAAGCGCGATCCCGCCGGGGTGCTGGTGCCAGCCCATCGCCGCAGTAGGCGCTGCGGAAGGCGCTGCGCCATCCCATATCGCCGGGCCAAGCGGGTTCTGGAATAGCGCGTGTTTGATATCGGTCAGCAGCAATTCGATGTGCTGTTGTTCATGCGCAACGCCCAATGCGATCAGGCCGCTGAGCGCCGGATCATCCAGCAGCGGCGTCATCGCGTCATTCACCGCTGCGCGCCATTCCAGCACCTCGGCCAGCGTCGGGCGTGACAGCATCCCGCGCTGCCCCCGCGCCATCCGCGCGCCTTCGGCCTCGTAATAGGAATTGAACAGGAACGGCCATTCGTCGCGCCACAACCGATAGCCCGGCGCATGATCGCGTAGCAGGAACGTCTCCCAGAACCACGTCGTATGCGCGAGGTGCCACTTGGCAGGAGAGGCATCCTCCATCGATTGCAGGCTGGCATCGGCATCGCTGAGCGGGCGAACCAATGCCTCGGTCAGCGTACGGGTGGCACGAAAACTTTCACCCAATGTTGCCGCATCTGCGCCGCTGATGGGATTTTGCCGTTCGCCACGAGGCACGCGCGTCTCCTGTTGCCGCCTTGCTTCAACACATCAGCCACTGCCCGCAGGCGGTGACAATTCAAAGCCGCAGCGCGCCGCGTTCAGGCCGCGTTGGCGCTGATCCCGGCATCACGTTCACCCGCCGCTTCATTGAGCATTTCTGCAACCAGAAACGCCAGTTCGAGCGATTGTTCCGCATTCAGGCGCGGGTCGCAATGGGTGTGATAGCGATCGCCAAGGCGTTCCTCGGTAATCGCCACCGCGCCGCCAACGCATTCGGTCACGTCCTGCCCGGTCATTTCGATATGGATGCCGCCGGGGTGCGTGCCTTCGGCGCGATGCACCGCGAAAAAGCCCTTCACTTCGCGCAGGATGCGGTCGAACGGGCGGGTTTTGAAGCCGGTGTCGGATTTCACCACGTTGCCGTGCATCGGATCGCAGCTCCACACCACCGGATGCCCTTCCCGCTCCACCGCGCGCACCAGCCGCGGCAGGCCATCTTCAACCTTGTCATGCCCGAACCGGCTGATCAGCGTGATCCGCCCGGCCTCACGCTTGGGGTTGAGTTCGTCGAGCAGCGCCAGCAACGCGTCCGGTTCCAGCGTCGGCCCGCATTTCATCCCCAGCGGATTGCCGATCCCGCGCGCGTATTCGATATGCGCAGAGCCGGGGAAGCGGGTGCGATCCCCGATCCACAACATATGCGCGCTGGTCGCATACCAATCACCGGTGAGCGAATCCTGCCGGGTCATCGCCTGTTCGTAAGGCAGCAGCAGACTTTCGTGGCTGGTGTAGAAACTGGTGCCCTGCAATTGTGGGACAGTTGCCGGGTCAACCCCGCAAGCCTCCATGAAATCGAGCGCTTCGCCGATCCGGTCGGCCATTTCGCTGAACTTTTCGGTCCACGGGGTGCGGCCCATGAAATCGAGCGTCCACTGATGCACCTGGCGCAGGTTGGCATAGCCGCCATTGGCGAAGGCGCGCAGCAGGTTCAATGTCGCGGCGGCCTGCGAATAGGCGCGCACCATCCGCGCCGGATCATTGCGGCGCGACACAGGATCAAATTCGATCCCGTTGATATTGTCGCCAAGGTAGCTTGGCAGGGTCACGCCATCGATCGTTTCGGTCGGGGCAGAACGCGGCTTGGCGAACTGGCCCGCCATGCGGCCCACCTTCACCACCGGACGTTTGCTGGCGAAGGTCATCACCACCGCCATCTGCAAAATCGCGCGGAAGGTGTCGCGGATGTTGTTGGGGTGAAATTCAGCAAAACTTTCCGCGCAGTCCCCGCCTTGCAGCAGAAAACCGTGGCCATTGGCGACATCGGCCAGATCGGCCTTCAATGCGCGCGCCTCGCCCGCGAACACCAGCGGGGGATAGTTTGAAAGGGTTTGCTCTGCCGCTGCCAGTTCGGCTGCATCCTCGTAATGCGGCAGGTGGCGCGCTTCGTGCGCCTTCCAGCTATCCGGGGTCCAGGTCATCGGCACAGTCAAAACTCTTTCATGGCTTGGCGCGCAAGGTTCGCGCGGGCCCGCCCGCTACAGGAGGCACGATTGAATTGTAAAGCCGCAACGGTGTGTAGCACAACTTTATTTCCCGACCACACTATGCGGCAGAGCCGATCAACGGCCTGTCATGCCCCCTCTGGCACCAGCGGCACTCGCCCCGCCAACCGGCGCTTCAGCCAAGGTCTGGCCTTCGGGGATGATCGCCAAACGATACGGCGCTCCGTTGGCAAAATAACGGTCGGCCAGAAACTGCATCACCTGCGGGCTGGTCTGCGAATAATCGGCCAGCAGCGTGCGCAACAATCCCACGCGCCGCGGATCGAACGCTGCGCCTTCGAGGTTATACAGCCAGAACTGGTTGCCCGTCGAGGCGCGCCGGATCAGCTGACCGAGCGGTTCGGTCACTCGCTCCAATTCGTCGGCTGTGGGCGGGTTGGCGGCCAAATCTTTGGCAATGCGGTCAGCCTCGGCAAAGAACACGGGCACGAATTCCGGCTCCAGCTGCGCCAGCGCAGTGATCCGTCCGCCGCTGGCAATATCCGCAGGCCAGCGCGAAAACACCTGCGGCGAATAGCTGGCCCCGGCGCGTTCCCGCAGCGCTTCGAGCAGGCGGTTGTTGAACAGCTGGGTGAGGATTTCAAGCTGGCGGCCTTCGCGCAAGGCATCAACCCCGCCCCCGCTGGGCCATGCGACCACAGCGGCGGCCTGATTGGCATCGCCGCGATGGGTGACGATGGCCGGACGATCACCCGCCACCGCGAACGACGGCACCCGCGCAGCCACATCGGGCGCAATCGGTTCGCGCGGCGGCAAGGCGCCAAAGGTCAGGCGCAGTTGCTCGATCACGGCAGGCTGATCAAATTCGCCAAATACCAGCACCTCGACCGGGCCTTGTTTGAGCAATGGCTCCCACACCGCACGAAAGCCTTCGGGGGTGACATCGCGCAGGGCCGCCGGGTCGGGCGTGGCAAACCGCTGATCGCCGCCGGTGACAAGGTATTCCAGATCACGGTTGAGAATGCCGCCGGGGCTGGTCGAATAGGTGTTGTAAGCAAGTTCTGCCGCTGCCCTGGCGCGGATCACCGGATCCTTGTCCCAGCGCGGCATCCCCAGCTTGGCTGCGAACAGATAGAGCTGATCGACAACGTCTTCCGACCGGGTCTGGGCGGTGAAGGTGAACACCGCTTCATCAATGCCGAAATCAAACCCAAGCTTGCGCCCGGTTGCCAGCCGGTCAATCTCGTTCTGGCCCAATTCGCCAAGTCCCGAGCCGACCAGCGCAGCCTCACCCAGCGCAGCATAGACTGCACTATCCTTGTCGAACGCCCGGTAGCCCGCGCCAAACCGCACACGCACCGTCACCCGGCCGGGTTCGGCATCATTGGCCCACACCAGCGCCTTTACGCCGTTGGCGAAATCGATCTGTTCGACATCAAGCAGGCCGAGCGGCTTTTGCTCGGTAATGATGCCCGGTTCGCCGACCGGGGGAAGTTCGTCGAACGAAATCGTCTGCGCGGCCAGCCTGGCGCTGCCATCGACCACCGCTTCGCGCGCCAAGGCCAGCCGCAGCATATCGGCGTCAGCTTCGCCCGGCGTGGGCGTTACATAGACCGACCGCGTAACAGTGCCATCAAACAGCGCCTTGGTGCGCGCCAGCACTTCGTCGGGATTGAGCCGCGCCGTCATCCCGCGAAACACATTGAGCACCACGTCCGGCGCAGCCACGGTTTCACGGATATCGACCGCATTGACGAGGTTGTTGGCAAGGTCGGAGCCTGACTGCACGCTTTCCTGTTCGACCTGATTGGCGAACACCACGTCGAATTCGGCGGCTTCGCGGTCAATCTCCTCCTGCGTGGGCGGATTGGTCAGCGCGTCGGCGATGACGCTGCGCACATCGGCAAGCGCCGCCTGCCAATCGCTTGTCAGCGGCGCAAAGGTGACGAAGGTCGCATCGGTGGAACGCGAAACGTCGTCCTGCTGCACCTGCGCATACAGGAAACTGCCCCCGCCGCGCGCGCGCGCTTCAAGCCGGCGGTTGATGATCGACTGCGCAACCGCATCGATCAGCAGGCCTTCATTATAGACGATGGTATCTTCAACCTGCCGCCACGGACGCATAACCGCATAGGTCAGGCTGCGCGGCAGATCGGGTTCAACCCCCACCGCAAGCTCACCAATCGGGGTGCCTTCAACCGGGTTTTCAGGCGCGGCTGCGGGCGCAACCGGATCGCCGAAATCGGGTGTGACACTGGGTTTGCCCTTGCCTTCCCAGTCGCCGAACCACTGTTCAACCAGCCCTGCCAACACCATCGGATCAGCATCGCCGACAACCACGATCACGGCGTTTTCCGGACGATACCAGCGATCATAGAACGCCTTGACGTCCTTGCCGTTGGCGGCCCGCAGCGTTTCATCAGTGCCGATCGGATTGCGCGCGGCGAGCCGCTGTCCGGCAAAGAAGGTCTGCCGGGTCAGATCGGCAATCCGCAGCCCCGCCCCGCCGCGTTCACGCTTTTCAGCCAGCACGATCGGGCGTTCGGCGGCAACGTTGGCATCATTCAGCACCGGTTCGCGGATCATGCCCGACAACAGCTTGAAACTTTCCGACAGCTTGGCCTGATCAATATTGGGAATATCCAGCTTGTAGGCGGTGTGGGTCGGGCTGGTTTCGGCATTGGCATCGCTGCCAAAGGTTGCGCCCAGCCGCTGCCATGCGGCAATCGCCTCAGCCTGTTTCAGATATTTGCTTTCGCGGAACAGCAGGTGTTCGAGCAGGTGGGCAAAGCCTTGTTCTGCGTCTTTTTCGTGCAGCGACCCGGCATCAATGCGCACCCGGATCGAAACTTGTTGGGGCGGCACGCCGTTGCCGCGCACGGCATAGCGCAGGCCGTTCTTCATTTCGCCAAACAGCCATTGTTCATCAACCGGGACATCGCTGCCCCGATACAGCCACGGCACTTCGCCATTGACCTGAAGCGCGCGCGGGGCCGGGATCGCTGGTTCAGCCGGGGCCTGCACCGCCTCAGGTGCAGGCGCAGCGGTTTGCTGGGCAAATGCCGGTTGGAGCAGCGCAGCAGGCGCAAGCAAAAGAACGAAAGCGCGGCTGGCGCGGGATAACAACGTCATACCCGGCTTATAGAGGGCCGAAGTGTGAAGCGATAGTGAATGTGTGTGCCCGCGCGCCCTTGCCGCATCGACTTGCGGCACCTAAATTGCGGTCATGTTCATAGAAACCGAAACCACGCCCAACCCTGCTGCGCTGAAATTCCTGCCTGGTCAGGCCGTCATGGACGCAGGCAGCCGCGAATTTTCCACCCCCGAAGCCGCCGAGGCAAGCCCGCTTGCCCAGGCGATTTTTGACACGGGCGAAGTCGTCAACGTGTTTTTCGGCGCCGATTTCGTCAGCGTCACTGCCGCGCCGGGGGCCAATTGGAGCGCGCTGAAACCGCAGGTCATTGCCATCCTGCTCGATCATTTCGTGTCCGAAGCGCCGCTATTTGCCGGCGGCAGCGCGCACGGCATTGCCGTCCCGCCCGACAACGATCTGGCGGTCGAAGAACGCGCCGAGGATGCCGAGGTGATCGCGGCGATCAACGAACTGCTCGAAACCCGCGTCCGCCCGGCGGTGGCGGGCGACGGCGGCGATATCGCCTATCGCGGCTTTCGCGACGGGGTGGTGTATCTGACGCTGCAAGGTTCCTGCGCAGGCTGCCCTTCAAGCACCGCAACATTGAAGCACGGGATCGAAGGCCTGCTGAAACATTACGTCCCCGAAGTCACAGAGGTTCGCGCAGCATGACCGTGCAATTTCACGACCAAGTGCTGTCGGACGCAGCGCTCGCACAGCTGTTCAACGAAGCGCGCAGCTACAATGGCTGGCTCGACAAGCCGGTTTCGGACGCGCAGATCCACGCGATCTGGGATCTGGTGAAAATGGCCCCCACCTCGGCCAATATGCAGCCGGTGCGGATTGTGTGGGTGAAATCGGCCGGCGCGAAGGCCAAGCTGGCCGACTGCGTGATGGAGGGCAACAAGGCCAAGGTGCTGACCGCCCCCGTCACCGCCGTGATTGGTTACGATATCGATTTTCACGAACAGCTGCCGTGGCTGTTCCCGCATACCGATGCCAAAAGCTGGTTCGAAGGTGACGAGGCCGGGCGCGAGGAAGGTGCGTTCCGCAATTCATCCTTGCAGGGCGCCTACCTGATGCTGGCAGCGCGGGCGCTGGGGCTGGATTGCGGGCCGATGTCGGGGTTCGATGCCGATGCCGTCAACGCCGCGTTCTTTGCCGATCAACCGCGCCACCGGGTCAATTTCATCTGCGCGGTTGGCTATGGCGATCCGGCCAGCATTTTTGACCGTAGCCCGCGTCCGGACTTCGCGCGCTTCAACCGCATCGCCTGATCCGCCGCATCTGCCGCTTGCACAGCGCGGCAGCGTGAGGCATCGCGCACCGCAATGCGCGTGCTTGCCATCGAAACCGCTTCCGAAGCGTGTTCCATCGCCCTGTTTGATGGCGAGGCAATCGTTGCGCATGATCACCGGCTGATCGGCCGCGGCCATGCCGAAGCCTTGGTTCCGATGATCGCCGCCCTACCGGAGAGGGGGCGCGCGAATCGCATTTTCGTTTCACTTGGCCCCGGCAGCTTCACCGGCGTGCGCATCGGCCTCGCCGCCGCGCGGGCGCTGGGGTTCGCGTGGGGGGCCGAAGTGCTGGGCTACCCAACGCTCGCGCTGGCCGCCGCACAGGCTCAGCATATCCATCCCGCGCAGGCCGTGACGATTTGCATGAACGGCGGGCATGGCGAATGGTTCGTCGCGGATTTCGGCGCTGATGGATTGCCGCAGGGCCAGACCTCCTCGCTGACGCCCGATGCGGCGCGCGCGCGCCAAACTCACCCGCTGGTTGCGGGCAACCGTGCAGCGGCGCTGGCCGCATTGCACACAGATCAGGGCATTACAGCGATCGACCTGCTGCCCGATGCCACTGCGGTGCGATTGCTCAATCCCCGGCTGCTGACGCGCAACCTCGCCCCGATCTATGGTCGCGGGCCGGATGCTACCCCATTGGCGCAGCAGGGGCGGACATGACCCCCTGCCCGCACCTCGTCGACCGGATCATGGCGGTGATGGAAACCGCATTTGACCCGGCCTTTGGTGAAGCGTGGAACCGGCGGCAGGTCGTCGATGCGCTGACCGTGCCTTCCACCCATGCATTGGTGGTTGATGCTGATGGCGCCGTAATCCCCGATGGGCCAGCACCCCGCGCAACGCCTGCGGGTTTCGTGCTTACCCGCCATGTGCTTGATGAAGAAGAGTTGTTGCTAATCGCGGTCGCTCCCGACGCACGGCGACGCGGCATCGGCGCGGGTTTGATCGAATACCTGTTCGCCGCAGCCCGCACGCGCGGAATTGGCCGTATCTTCCTAGAAATGCGGCGCGGCAATCCGGCAATTCATCTCTATATCAAACTCGGTTTTGAACCGATCGGCGTTCGAAAGAACTATTACCGAATGGTAAATGGCGATAAAATTGATGCTATTACTTTTGGCCGGTCAATCTAGTTCGGCTCAACCTGTCGCATAATCGGGATTATGCAAAGCAAGCCTGTTGCAAAAACTGTATGCGTGCGTCATGAGCCAAGAACCGGCGCAAATTCACCGACGCCCTAGAGGAAGCCATGCAGGATCTGGAACTTGAAATGAAAGAAACGCTTATCACACTGACAAGTGACATTGTCGCAGCTCATGTCAGCAACAATGATGTCGATGTTGCTGATCTGCCAAGCTTGATTACCAACGTCTATGGCGCGCTCGCCAATCTGGGCGAAAAGGTTGAAGTTGAAGTGCCCAAGCCGCAGCCTGCCGTCGCGATCCGTAATTCGATCAAGCCGGATTACATCGTCTGCCTTGAAGACGGCAAGAAGCTCAAGATGCTCAAGCGTTACCTGCGCACGAATTACAACATGACCCCCGAAGAATATCGCGCACGCTGGGGCCTCGCCGCTGATTATCCGATGGTTGCGCCCAATTACGCGGAAAAGCGCCGCGAACTCGCCAAGAAGATCGGCCTTGGTCGCAAACCCGGAACCGTCGTGCGCCCGCGCCGCGCAAAGAAGGCCTGATCCCGGCCAAAGGTCGCCTATCCTTGGCTGGCAAGGCCGCCTCTGTTGAGAGGGTGTCCGTGCCAGCTTGAGCATGCAGCCTCATCCCTATAAGGATGGGGCTGCTTTGCTATCAAATGGTCGATCCGGTTTCGGGCGGCGTGTGCGGCGATGGAGCTTTCGTTGAACCAGAAAATCGATCTCGAACAACTCTGCGCCGAAAAAGGTCTGCGCATCACCGAACAACGCCGGGTGATTGCCAAGGTGTTGTCGGAAAGCGATGATCATCCCGATGTCGAACTGCTTCACAGCCGCGCGGCGGAGGTCGATCCGGGGATTTCGATCGCCACGGTGTACCGCACGGTTCGGCTGTTCGAAGAGGCAGGCATTCTGGATCGCCATGATTTCGGTGATGGCCGATCGCGTTATGAACCCGTGCCCGAAGCGCACCACGATCACCTGATCGATGTCGAAACCGGCAAGGTTGTCGAATTCGTCGATCCCGAAGTTGAGGCATTGCAGCGCCAGATTGCCGAACGGCTGGGTTATCGGCTAGTCGATCACCGCATGGAGCTTTACGGCGTTCGCCTGTCGCGCAATGACTGACCCGGCTGTTCCGCCCGGCAACCACAAAGCCTCCGATCAGTGCGAACACGAACTTCGTCAGGCAGCAATCCGGGGGGAAAGCACCCCGGTTACATGGGCCGGATGGCTGCGTCTTGGCCTGCGCGCAGCGGCGTTGGTCTGCCTGCTTTTGACGCTTTTGCCGCTGCACTATCTCTACCGGACGCTCGCCTATGGCTCGCCCTTCCCGATGCTGTTCCTGCGCTATGCTGCCCGGATTTGCGGCGCGCGGGTTACTGTGATCGGCACACATCTGCGACGTGATGTGTTCTATGTCGCCAATCACCTGTCGTGGGTGGATATACTTGCGGTGGCTGGGGCAAGCGGCACCGCCTTTGTCGCTAAGGCTGAACTCGCCGAAGCGCCGGTGGTCGGCTGGCTGGCCCGGCTTAACCGGACAGTATTCGTCAAACGCGAACACCGCATGGGTGTGGCCGAACAGATCAACGCCTTGAAAGAGGCACTGTTCGATAACTGGTCAGTCACGGTGTTCCCCGAAGGCACAACCACCGATGGCCAATCGCTGCTGCCGTTCAAGACTTCGATGTTGTCGGTGCTCGAACCGCCGCCGCCCGGTGTGCTGGTGCAGCCGGTGATCCTCGATTATGGCGCGGCCGCGGAATGGATCGGCTGGATCGGCGAGGAAAGCGGCGTCAACAACGCCAAGCGGGTATTGTCACGCAGGGGCACTTTCCGGCTCAAAGTGCATTTCCTCGAACCTTTCAGCCCCGAAGATTTTCGCGGAAGAAAGGCAATCGGCATGGAATCGCGCCGCCGGATCGAAGAAGGTCTGGTGGCGATACTCGGTCGCCCGCTGCGGCCGTTTGCGCACACTGTCCCGCCCGTGCGTTATGAACCGCGCCCGGAAAGCCAGCCCGTCGATTAGAGCGATTCTACAGCCCCGCGCGCACCAACCAATCGTGGAAGATCCGCACCGGTCGGCTTTCCAGCGCAACCGGTCGGCACACGAACCAGTAGCTATAGGGGCTTTCCACGGGCTTGCCGGGCAGGTTGATTAGCCGGCTATCATTGGCGCGGCGCAGGTGATCATCGTGCATGATCGCAATGCCAAGCCCCTGTGCGGCGGCCTCCAGCATCAATTGACCCGAATCGTAATGATCGATGGCGGCAGGGTTCATGTTGTCGAGATCGTTTGCCTTTTTCCATGCGGCGAAGCTTTCGGGCAGTTCGTTGTGGATCAGGAAGGTCTGCCTGGCCATCGTCTCGGGCGTGATGTTCGGCCCGATCGCCCGCGCCACGTCCTTGCTGCAGATCGCATGGACAAGATTGTGGTCGAGCCGCACCGCGTGCAGCCCGCTGGCCGGGCCGCGCGACAGGATGATCGCGGCGTCCAGCGTGTCGCCCACCCGGTCTTCAAGATGCGGGGCAGTGTCAATGTCGATATGCAGCAGCGGGTGGCGCTGGCGCAATTCGCCCAGCCGCGGGAACAATCGCTGGCTGCCGAACATCGGCAACACGCCCAGCCGCAGGCGCAACAGCGCGATATTGTCCGACTGGCTTTCCACCGCACGGGCGAGCGCCTCCATATGCGGGTTCACCGCTTCGTAGAACGCCTGGCCCTCATCGGTCAGCTGCATCGACTGGCGCGCGCGGGTGAACAGTTTCTTGCCGACGAATTCTTCCAGATTGCTGATCCGTCGCGACAATGCCGAGGGGCTGAGACCGATCTCCTCGGCCGCCGCCCGCGCCGAACCGAGCCGGACAGTGCGCATAAATGCTTCAAGCGCGCGAAGCGGGGGCAGGCGGCGTACGGGCATCAAACATCTCCTTGCTGGCAGGAGATACGCCAAAATCGCAGCTTGGATGCAAAAAATCGAAGAAAAATTGCATCCCCAGTGTCAGCGTTGCGCCTACTGCACGTCACCCGCTGCTGCCGGAGGGTGCAGCCGCAGCCGCGTTACATGGGTTTCGTCGCCCGCAGTAACTTCAATCCGCCAACCACTCGCG
Source organism: Porphyrobacter sp. MBR-155 (assembly GCF_040547625.1). Lineage (NCBI taxonomy): Bacteria > Pseudomonadati > Pseudomonadota > Alphaproteobacteria > Sphingomonadales > Erythrobacteraceae > Porphyrobacter > Porphyrobacter sp. MBR-155. The sequence goes on along the minus strand of NZ_JBEPQB010000002.1, from coordinate 141,683 downwards.
TGTTCCAGCACCGTGCCGACCGGCGGCACCGCCTCGGCCAGCACGAAGGCCAGCCCACCCAGCGTATCGACCGCTTCTTCAACCTCAGCCAGGCGCGGATCGACCTGCACGGCGACATCATCGAGCTCCGCGCGGGCATCACAATCCCACATCCCTTCACCGATCGGAACGATCAACGCTTGGGGCGCATCATCATGCTCATCCTCGATATCGCCGACGATCTCTTCGACCAGATCCTCGATCGTGATCAGCCCGTCGGTGCCCGAAAACTCATCGAGCACGATCGCAAGGTGCACGCGCTGGGTGCGCATATCGGCCAGCACATCCAGCGCCCCGCGCGCCTGCGGCACATACAGCGGCTGGCGCATCAATGTCGTCCAGTCATCGGGCGGCTGGGTGCCATTGGCGAGGAAGGGGAAAATATCCTTGATGTGGATCATCCCGATCACGCTATCGAGCGTTTCGCGGTACACCGGCATGCGCGAATGGCCGTGTTCGCTGAAGGCGGCGACCATTTCGGCCCAGCTGATGTCGGCATCCACCGCGATGATCTCGCCGCGCGGCACCGCCACGTCATCGGCGTCATGTTCGGAGAAATGCAGCAGGTTGCGCAACATCTGGCGTTCAACCCGCGACAGGTCGCCGCGCGCGGTGCTGCGGTCTTCGCCGCCCACAGAGTCATTCTCGTCCTCGTGCTCGTCGATCGCCTCTTCGAGCTGTTCACGCAAGGAACGCTCCGCTTCGAAGCCCAGGATCTTTCGCAAGGCAGGCCAAAGCCCGCTGCTACTGTCCGCGTCTCCCGATTGAGGCGCAGAAGATGAAGAATCGGCCATGGCCTTAGAAACAGCTCCTTGGGTTGCTATTCGCCATATGGGTCAGGGATACCCAGTTTTGCAAGTATCACCGTTTCCAACGCTTCCATTTGTTCGGCCTGTGCGTCAGAATCGACATGATCGTGGCCCGCGAGATGCAGGAGGCCGTGGACGATCAGGTGGGCGGCGTGGGCTTCCAGGCTGACGCCCTTGTCCGCCGCCTCGCGCGCGCAGGTTTCGTAAGCCAGCGCGATATCGCCAAGCATGACGGGCGGGCCGTCCGGCGCAAGTTGGCTGAGTTCATCGCGCACCAGCATCGGGAAACTGAGCACATTGGTGGGCTTGTCGCGCTGCCGCCATTCGCGGTTGAGTGCGTGGACTTCGGCATCGGAAGTGAACAGCAGGCTCGCCATCAGGCGCGGGTTGGCCAGCAACGGCTCGCCCTCGCCCGCAGCCTGCGCCGCACGCTCCGCCAGCGCCTCCCACTCGCCCGCAGGCCAGCCTTCGATGTCGATATCAAGCTGCATGGCGCGCCTGTAGGAGACACATGTTACACTGTCCTGAAGCAGAAAACCGGTCCTTACAAAGCCGCCTGCGACGCAGGTGCAACGGGCAAGGGCGAGAAGCGTGGTTCATGCAGCCGCAGGGTAGCGCGAAAGCCGCAAGGTAGGAAAGGGAAACGCTTCAACCCGCCCCGCCCATGTCAGCTTTCAGGAGAGCGATGGAGGATGGCAAATGGCGGGGATTGGGTGGAACCCTGCCATCTTAATTCTGGCAAAAGTCCGCTCACCCTAACAGGGTCTTCGAATGTGTTAGTAGAGCGATAAAGTTATGGGCGATTTTCTGATCGCGGGACTGTCTGAATTTCCTTCAGTGCGCCTTCTGCACAACGCAAGCGTGATCATGTGAGCATGATTGCGACGAAAATACTGGGCTTCTAGATATTTTTGAAGCGAATTACTTTTCTGCTGAGAGGGTTTGACCAAAAATAACGGACTACTTTGGGCATTAGTGAAGCAGATCCAGCGCATAACACAAAAATTACGCAACTTAAAAATAGAGCCCATCTTTTTGTTTCTAAAGTAAGATCGGGAAGAAGCGCAATTTCAATTACCGACATGATATCTTGTCCACTATAAAAAATGGCACCTAAGTAAAAAAACGTGAAAGCGATTATCAAAAATATGGAGCATAATACAATTGCAAAGACCTTAATTAACTTCATCGCCATCTCGATATGAGCAACACTCTTTGTTGAGATTGCCATGATAGTGCTAAATACGACGAGCGTGAATGGTATGGCGGAAAATAAGCTTACCATAGTCGCAATTCTATCACTTGATCCATTCCATGTTTGAAATGTAAAATACCCCAGGGATAACAAGGCAAAACTTGCGGCGAGTAGCTTCAGCGCATCCGATGCTCCCTCTTCGTCTTCAGCTGCGTTCATGATGTCTTTGTCCATGGCCGCCACACCCCTCTGAAAATGTTGAAAATATCTAGTGCTACCGCACTATCCTGTAATTGATAATCCGCAAGAGGATTTGGCGTGTGCGGTCAGCACAGTCGGCTAGGCGCAGTGCCACATGTTGCCGTGGAAACATGATGCCTCGACCGCTATGGGGTCGTTAGCCGAAAGGCAGCTTTGCCTGCTCAATGACCCCAAACCGGACCCTCTCCCCTAAGCCCCCTCGCCCTCATACGCCTCGACAATCCGCCCCACGATCGGGTGGCGCACCACGTCGGCGGCGGTGAAGCGGATCGTGCCGAAGCCTTCGATGCCCTCCAGCCGCGATACCGCGTCGTGCAGCCCGCTGCTTGTCGGCCCGCCGGGAATATCCACCTGCCGGGGATCGCCGCAGATCACCATCCGGCTGTTCTGGCCGAACCGGGTTAGGAACATCTTCATCTGTTCGCGCGTGGTGTTCTGCGCTTCATCCAGAATGATGAAGCTGTCCGCCAGCGTGCGCCCGCGCATGAAGGCAATCGGTGCGATTTCGATCTCGCCATTGGCCAGCCGCCGCTCAACCTGTTCGGGCGGCATGCAATCGTTTAAGGCATCATACAGCGGGCGCAGATAGGGATCGACTTTCTCCTTCATGTCGCCGGGCAGAAAGCCCAATTTCTCCCCCGCCTCCACCGCCGGGCGCGACAGGATCAGGCGCTGCACGCTTCCGGTGATCAGCTGCGCCACCGCCTGCGCCACCGCCAGATAGGTCTTGCCCGTCCCCGCCGGGCCAAGCGCGAAGATGATATCGTCGCGCGCCAGGCTGCGCATATATTCGATCTGCGTGGCGGAACGCGGCACAATGGTTTTCTTGCGCGTGCGGATCATGATCGGCGGCGCATCCGCCTCGCCCGAGATGATCCCTTCGAGCGTGGGTTCGGACGACATCGCGATCAGCGCTTCGATCGCCCCGCTATCCAGCGCCTCGCCCCGCGCAAGCCGATCATACATGGTTTTGAGCGTCTCGCGGGCGCGGGCGACGTTATCCTCCGCCCCTTCGATCACCACCTGATGCCCGCGTGCATGGATATACACGCCGAGCCGGTTTTCGACCTGCACCAGATTGGCGTCGAACTGGCCGAACAGGGGGCCGAGCAGCGACTGGTTTTCAAAGGTCAGATCAACGCGCGCGCGCCGGGGTTCCGGAAGATCGCGCGGATCGGGCGAAAGAGCCGGATGTCCGGCACGGGAGGGTCGTCGGCCCATAGGTTCCTTTGCGTTGCGGCGGGGGCGATCCCCTGCCCTGAGTCGCGAAGGTAAGCGCACGTGAGGGCAAAGCAAGCCGATGGCGATGAGATGGCAGTGGAAAGTCACAACAACGCAATCTTGCGTGCTGCGCTCAGATCACGCGGGCAACGGCGCCTATACCAGACCCCGCAGCGAATTCGGCACGCACCCGGCGATGATACGATCCATCATGTGCTTGTCGCTTGCGCTTTTCCGGGTTACAAGAAGATATGAAAAAAGCGCTATTTTCCCTGACATTATTGTGCTTCGCGTGGCTGCCTACCCATGCAAATGCGCAGACATCAGAGCAGGCGTCTGGCGAGGTCGAAGACGAAATAACGGTTGTCGGCCAAAAGAAACGTGAGGCTGTCGAGACATTGGGCAAAGCCATCACGCGTCCATCGCGCAGAGGATTACCGGTGGGCCGCTTCGACGCGCCAATCTGTGTGAAGGTTTCGGGCCTTCCTGCCGATATGGCCGAGATTATCAAAGCGCGGATCGAGGAAAATATCGGAGACCTCAAGGTAATCGAGGTGGCTGAGGCTGGCTGCGATCCGAATGCGTTTGTTGGCTTCCTCGACGAGGTGGACGCAACCGTCGATCAATTGCGTGAAAAGGAAAAGTGGCTGTTTGAAGGCCTTCTAGACTACCAAATAGACCGAATATACAAAGGTTCGGATGGTGTGCGGGCGTGGCATGTGTTCGATCTCCGCAACCTTGATGGCTCAATAATACCCGCCACACGCAAGGGCGGTGGAGGCACAAGTGATCATAACGACGCGGTCAACCGTGTTGAGAGCGCAAGCCGGTTTGTGCGGTTGCGCAACAATTTGGTGGGTGCGGTCGTGCTGATTGAAGGCTCCGCAATAGAGGGTAAGACTTTTCGCCAATTGTCCGATTATGCAACCATGCGGCTGCTCGCATCAACCAATGACGACGTGAACGACGACAATGCCAGCCTGCCCACAATTCTGACGCTGTTTAACGGACAATATGCTCCGGATTCGCTGACAGAATTTGATCGCGCGTATCTGAGCGCGCTTTATGAACTTCCTGCAAACAGCATGGACGGCCAGATTTTTGCCGCTGCGGCGAGCCGTTATGTCAACAATCAGGAAACCGCTACTAACGAATAAATCGGCCATTTCGATACAGTTATATTTTTACAATACTTTTTGGATGATCCCCATCAGCGAATTCGGCCCCGCCTCGGCCAATTCGACCTCGACCAGGTCGCCCAAGCTGGCAGGCGCTTCGAACCACACCGATTGCAGCCATGGCGATTTGCCGAGCCATTGGCCGGGGCTGCGCCCGGTGCGTTCGACCAGCACGGAGCAGGTCTTGCCGACGCTCGCCTGATTGAACGCTAATTGGTGGTGGGCGATGCGGGCTTGCAGGCGTTGCAGGCGATCATCCATCACCTCTGGCGCGATCTGCCCCTCCATTGTCGCGGCAGGCGTGCCGGGGCGCGGGGAGTATTTGAAGCTGAAGGCGTGGGCGTAGCGGACTTCGTCGACTATGCTGAGAGTGTCCTGAAACTCCGCCTCTGTCTCACCGGGGAAGCCAACGATAAAGTCACCAGACAGGGCGATATCGGGCCGCACGGCGCGGAATTGCTCCAGCAGGCGCAGATAGCTTTCCGCCGTGTGCTGGCGGTTCATTGCCTTGAGCACCCGGTCACTGCCGCTCTGCACGGGCAGGTGCAGGTAGGGCATCAGCTTCGCCACCTCGCCATGCGCGGCGATCAGGCTCTCGTCCATGTCGTTGGGGTGGCTGGTGGTGTAGCGGATACGCTCCAGCCCATCGATCCGGGCGAGCGCGTGGATCAGGCCGGCGAGGCCCGTTGTACGACCCTTGTCATCCTCACCCGCCCACGCATTGACGTTCTGGCCAAGCAGCGTGATTTCCTTCGCGCCTGCTTCAACCAATTTCTGCGCTTCGGCGATCAGATGTCTGAATGGACGAGAGATTTCCGCGCCGCGGGTATAGGGCACTACGCAGTAAGTGCAGAACTTGTCGCAACCTTCCTGCACCGTCAGGAACGCGCTCGGCCCGCGTTTGCGGCGCGCAGGCAGCGCGTCAAACTTGGCGATGGCGGGCATGTCGGTATCAGTCGCCCGCTCGCCGTTCGCTGCCTTGTCGAGCATTTCGGGCAGGCGGTGATAGGCCTGCGGGCCGACCACGATGGAAACCGCAGGCGCGCGCGCCATGATCTCCTCACCCTCGGCCTGCGCGACGCAGCCGGCGACTGCGATCAGCGGTGCCTTACCCGCCTTGTTGCCCGCCTTCACCAATCGGCCAATGTCCGAATACACCTTCTCAGCCGCCTTTTCGCGGATGTGGCAGGTGTTGAGGATGACGAGATCGGCCTCCTCCCCCTCACGCGCGGGCGCGATGCCGCGTTCCCCCAGCAATTCGGCCATGCGCTCGCCATCATAGACGTTCATCTGGCAGCCGAAGCTTTTGACCCGGTAGGTTTTGGGGGGAGAGGTGGGTTTCATGAGGCCCGCGCCTTTAGCGCCGATGGGCGGCGGTTTCAATCGGCCGCGGGATCGGGCACCTTATCGGGGCGCGACTGGTGGGCGCAGACAGGATGCGGCGCGAGCGTGCGTCCCGGATGCGGCTTGTCCGGCGGGCCGCATTCCACATCGGGCTTAGCAATCGCATTGGCGCGCACCACCGCCAGCGCATCCTTGCTTTCATAGGCCGCGATCCACGTCAGACAATCGGCCAGTTTGCGCACTGAATGCTTGGAAAACCTGCTTTTTTGCGGATGGCAATTAATCACAAACACGTCCGCCGCCGGGTTAGACCGGAACTTGCGCAGCGTGCGCAGCGCCTCACCGCGTTCGTTGATCAGCGTGCGGTTGGCGGCGTTGATATCCGAATCCCCGCGATAAAAGGGCGAAAGGTTGAACAGCCACGCGCGCACATCGGGATAGGCAATCGAAATCTCGGTCGCCAACGCCCCGCCCATCGAATGGCCCGCCACGTGCCACGCCGCCGCATCGTCAAAACGTTCGCGCTCAGCGGTAAAATAGCGCCGGGCAATGTCGATCTGATCATCGCGCAAAGTGCCGAAAAACACATCGGCGACGCCATCAAAATCCGTTCCGCGAAAGGCCATGACGCGGGCCACGGGAACAGCCCCGTTCCGGCCCGCATCATCATCGCCATAGAGCGCGAACAGCTGATAATCGAACCCGGTCTTGGCATCGTCCGGCGCGATTGGCAGGCGATCGATCATCACCAGCCGCGATCCGGTATCGCCGAACAGATCGCTGTCACCCTGATAGGCGTTGGTGGCAGCGATGGCGTAGGGGTAACTTTCCACCGCCGCACCGCGCACAAAACCGCACCACCCGCCCGGTTCCGCCCGGCACGCAGAGCGCGACTGGGTGATATCGGGATAGGTAACGCAGCCGCCCAGCGCCAACAGCGCAAAAGCGAGGGCGATGAGACGCGGGATCATGTCAAATCCCGACGAACGTCAGGCAACTGACGAACGTCAGGCAACTGTCGCCTTCACAATCTTGCCCGGTGCGCGCGGCGGTTCGCCTTTGGGCAGGGCGTGGACGTGTTCCATGCCGCTCGTCACCTGGCCCCACACGGTGTATTGCTTGTCGAGGAAGCGCGCATCATCAAGGCAGATGAAGAACTGCGAATTGGCGCTGTCGGGGTTTTGCGAACGCGCCATCGAACACACGCCTTCGACGTGGGGTTCGGCGTTGAATTCGGCTGCGAGGTCAGGCTTGTCGCTGCCGCCCATGCCGGTGCCGGTCGGATCGCCGCCCTGCGCCATGAAGCCGTTGATCACGCGGTGGAACACCACGCCATCATAGAATCCTTCGCCTGCCAGCTCGGCAATCCGCGCAACATGGCCGGGGGCCAGATCGGGGCGCAGCTTGATCACGACGTCCTTGGGCTCGCCGTCGCCGGTGTCGAGGGTGAAGGTGAGGGTGTCTGCCATGTCTTGTATCTCCTGAGGGAATTTGCCCGCGCTTTTAGCAGGCAAAACGTGACTGTCACCCTCCCGCGCTTGCTTTTCACCCCTCCCCGCCTAAACCGCCGACATGGCCGAAGATCGCATCATCGAAGACGATCTGCTGATCGCCGATTCCGGTGATGCCGAGGTGCGCCCCGATGACCGGGTCGATGATGAACGCCATGACGAGGAAAACCGGCTGAAACCCGCCTATGTCAGTGCCGTCCACGATGCGCTGGCGGCGGGTGACAAGGGCGCGGTTTACGATCTGGTCGAACCGCTCCACGCCGCTGACATCGCCGATCTGATCGAACTGCTCGACCGGTCGGAACGTGCGCAGCTCGCCTCAGCGATCAGCGATCTGATGACCAGCGACGTCATCGCGGAATTGAACGATCACGTCCGCGAAGACCTGATGGACACGCTGTCCGCGCATGCGGTCGCGGTCATCGCCGAACAGCTCGACACCGACGATGCGGTGCAGTTGATCGAGGATTTGAACGAAGCCGATCAGCGCGCGGTGATGGCCGAACTGGAGCCGGAAACCCGCGAGGCGGTGTCGAGCGCGCTAGCCTATCCCGAAGAAACCGCCGGGCGGTTGATGAGCCGCCATTTCGTGGCGGTGCCCGAACACCTCACCGTGGGCGATCTGATCGATTACCTGCGCGAAGAAGGCGATCTGGAACACGATTTCTTCGAAGTTTTCGTGATCGACGAACGCCACCATCCGGTTGGCACCTGCGCGCTGAACTGGATCCTCACCACCCCGCGCAGTGTCAAACTCACCGACGTGATGAAACGCGACCAGACCCTGATCCCGGTAACGATGGATCAGGAAGAAGCCGCGCTGATGTTCCAGAAATACGCGCTGATTTCCGCCGCCGTAGTGGATGAAAGCGGGCGCATGGTCGGGCAGATGACGGTCGATGATATTGTCCACATCATCTCCGAAGAAGCGGGCGAGGATGCGCTGCTGCTGTCGGGCGCGGGTGATGGCGACATCAACGAGCCCTTGCGCGAAGCCTATTCGAGCCGCGTGCGCTGGCTGATCGCCAATCTGGGCACGGCAGTGGTGGCATCGGCGATCATCGCGATGTTCGGCGCGGCGATTGAACATCTGGTGGCGCTGGCGGTGCTGATGCCGATTGTTGCCAGCATCGGCGGCAATGCCGGGACGCAGACGATGGCGGTGGCGGTGCGCGCGATTGCCACCAATCAGCTGACCCGGTCGAACACGCGGCGGATATTGTGGCGCGAATTCCGCGTCGCGCTGATGAATGGCGGCACGATTGCGCTGTTGATCGGGATTGCGGCAGGGGTGCTGTTTTCGCCGATGATGGGTGTGGTGATTGCGTTGGCGATGGTGATCAATATCGCGGTGGCGGGGCTGGCAGGCGTGCTGGTGCCGGTGATATTCGAACGGCTGGATCAGGATCCGGCGGTCGCATCATCCGTGTTTGTTACGATGATCACCGATTCGATGGGGTTCTTTGCCTTCCTCGGCCTGGCGGTGGCGGCGGGCCTTGCCCCGCTGTGATGGCGGCTCGCAATCCCGGCCAGATATTGTAGATAGGCGCCATGCCGCTGCACCTAACCAAAATCGCGTTTGGCGCGAAAAGCTATGAACAATTGGCCGGATGGTTTGCGACGCGTGATGACATGCGCCTTACCACCCGCAACCGCCCAACCCGGCATGAAGAGGTGGTGGGCGGTTCGCTGTTCTGGATATTGAACCACGCGATTGTGGCGCGATCACCGATCACCGGCTTTACCCAGACCGATGACGGGCGCTGGCACATCTGCCTGGAACCAGTGCTGATCCGCGTCCACCAACAGCCCAAACGCGCGCATCAGGGCTGGCGTTACCTGACCGACGAAAAGGCCCCGCGCGATGTGGCGGATGGCGAGGATATCGGCGACGCGCTGCCCGGCAAGCTGGCGGCGAAGCTGGAGCGATTGGGGCTGGTTTAGTCAGCCGTCATTTCATCGATCTGATGCGCCCCCGCCGCCGCTTTAGCCAGCGGCGCGCGACGATGGGGATGGCGATCGCTGCGGCCACGAAGGGGAAGAACCAGATCAGCGCGAACAGCGCAAGTTCGTCACCTGAGCCGCCTGCGAGCAGCTTGGGGCTATGCCAAATGTGAACCAGCAGACATTTGCGCCGACACTGGAAGCCATAGGCCTCGGGCCAGCCGATCCGGTCGGCAAACATGAAAAAGATTGCGGCAAAGGCCAAAATCACTGCCACGGTTCCGCCAACCAGCAAAATGGAACGCCACGGGCCAAGCTCCCGGTATGCGGCCACCATATCGGTAAAGGCTTTCACGCAGTGCCGTCCCTAGTTTGCGCCTAGCCTGCCGCCATCCGGCTCTTTTCCGCGACCCGGCGCAGCGCGTTCACATAGACCTCCGGAGCCTGCGCGCCGGGGATCATGAATTTGCCGTTGATGATCATCGCCGGAACGCCGGAGATGTTCAGATCCCATGCCTGTTGCTCCTCGGCCAGCACGCGCGCTTCCAGATCGGGATCATCGAGCGCGGCCTTGGCAGCCATGCGGTGGAGGCCGACGCTGGCGGCAATATCGAGCAACAGGTCGCGATCCCCCAGACGCGCCCGCTCGTTGAAATGCGCCTTGAACAACGCGAGTTTCAGCGCGGTCTGCACCTGCGGCCCGGCCTCCTCCAGCGCGAAGGTCAGCAGCTTGTGGCAATCGCGAGTGTTCCACATCATCGCGGGCGGGGCCTCACCCTCTCCTTCGTAAGACAGCGACACCCCCGCGCCCTCGGCAATCGCTTTCATCTGCCCGCGCAGCGCCGCGCCGTCCTCAGCCGAGCGGCGATATTTGCGTTGCAGGTGGGCTTCCTGCTCCTCGCCCTCAGGCGGCATTTGCGGGTTCAGTTCGAACGGGCGCCAGCGGATTTGCGCCGCGATTTCACCGTCAAGCTGCTCCAGCGCCTTGGTCAATTGGCCATAGCCGATCAGGCACCAGGGGCACACCACGTCGGAATAGATATCAATCGTCAGCGTATCGGTCATTTGTCGAGCCACCATGAAACCAGATGATGCGCAATCGCGAAAGGGCGCGGGAAATTGAGCAGTTCGGTGCCGTGTTCGCCCGCCGCGCGCGCTTCTTCCAATTCGGCGCGGGTGAACCAGCGGGCATCGTCCAATTCTTCGCGGTCGATGGTGATTTCCGTGTCAATCGCCACCGATGTGCAGCCGATCATCAGCTGGCTGGGGAACGGCCACGGCTGGCTGGCGATATAGCGCACATCGCGCACCCGCAGGCCCGCCTCTTCATGGATTTCGCGCGCCACGGCTTCTTCAATCGTCTCGCCCGGTTCGACAAAGCCAGCAAGCGCCGAATACATCTTGGGCGGAAAGCGCGGCTGGCGGCCCAGCAGCAACTTGTCTTCGTGTTCGACCAGCATGATCGTGACCGGATCGGTGCGCGGGAAGTGATCCGCGCCGCAGCCATCGCAATGCCGCTGCCAGCCGCCCTTCACCAGCTTCGTCGCCGCGCCGCAATTGGCGCAAAAGCGATGGCGCGCGTGCCAATCGATCAGACTGCGCGCCCCGCCATAGATCGCCAGATCTTCTGGCTGAAGCATCTGCATCACCTGCCATGCGCGCGGCATGGCGGGGCCGGATGCCCCCTGTTCCGGCACGGGGGCGAAATGCGCCCTTTCGTCCATCATCCCGAGGAACACGAGTTCGGCATCCGGCGCGACATCGGCCAGCGTATGCCACAGCAGCCGCCCGTCATCGTCGAATTCCGGCAGCAGGCCATCAAGGTTGAGCACCCGCGCGCGCCAGTTCATCAGATTGCCGAGCGCCGCCGGGTCGTTGCGAATATTATCCGCCCGATCAACCGGCGATCCGGAGAAGGCGATCCCCGGTGGAACAGAGGCGCGGTGGTGCATTACGCTGCCTGCTTGGCGTTGCGCAGGGTCGCCAGATCAGCCTCCATCGCGGCGAGGAATTCGTCGCGGATCGGGAAGGCATCGGGCGGCATATATTGGGTGAACAGCGCTGAACGCAGGCCCAGATTGAAATCCACTGCGGCAAGCGTGCCCGCCGCCCCGCCCCAGCCAAAGCTGCCGTTCACGCTGCGTCCGCCCGCACCATGGCCCTGGCCTTCAAGCCAGGTTCCAGCGGTATCGACTGTCGCAGGTATGAGATCGGAAGTGCCAACCCGCACTGCTTGCTCGCTCATCACCCACGTGCCATCAATCCGACCATAGCCGAGCAGCATCCGCAGAAAACGGTCGTAGTCGCGCGGGCTCGACACCAGCCCGCCGCCGCCCGCAGGCACTACGGGCGGATCGGTGAAGATCGAATTGGCACCCGGATCGATCGGAAAAGCCGTGCCGTTGACGATGCCGTAATTGTCGGTGAGGCGGTGAACCTCGCTTTGCGGCACCTGCATGAAGGTGCTGTTCATGCCGCAGGGTTCGAAGATCCGCGCCTTGAGAAACGCCTCGAACTCCATCCCGCTGACCACTTCGATCACCCGGCCAAGCAGATCGAGGCTGGCGGAATAGCTCCACTTGGTCGCGGGCTGATACATCAGCGGCAATTCGGCCAGCCGGTCTGCCCAGACCGCCAGACCCGGTGCAGGCGTAACCGGCGGAAAGCCCGGAAGCGGTATCCGGCTGACCCGTCCGCCAACCAGACCATTTTCGTTGAAGGCGGCCTGCAATGGCCCCTTGCTGATGATCTGATAGCCAAGCCCCGCCGTATGGGTCAGCAATTGGCGGATCGTGATCGGACGTTCGGCCGCCACGGTTTCTTCCAGCGATCCTTCGGGATCGATCAACACCTGCATATCGCGGAACGCGGGCAGGATTTCATAAAGCGGCTGATCAAGGCCGAGCCTGCCTTGGTCGATCAGGATCATCGTCGCCATGCCGGTAATCGGCTTTGACATCGAATAGATCCGGAACAGCGAATCCTGATCCACCGGGGTGGGTTTGGCCAGCGACAGCGTGCCGCCGCCCACGGTATGCGCGCTGCTGTCCTGCCCCCAGCCAAAGGTCAGGAACAGGTTGGCGAGCTTGCGTTCGCTGACATAGCGGTTGGCCAGCGCGGCGACATTGGGCCAACTCTCTCCGACATCGTGCATCGCAAATGCCCCGCGCCCGAACGGCAGGGTAGATAAGGCCGCGCCGCCCGCCAGCAGCGCGCTGCCACGGATCAGGGCGCGGCGGGAAAGCACGGGGAAATCGAGATCGCGGTAAGCCATGGGGGGAATCTCCGAAGGGGGGTATGGCTGCTTGTCTGCGGCAGGTTGCCGCAAGGGTCAATCACCGGTTGCGCGTTCAGACTTGCAAATCGCAGGTGTCCTATGCATATAAGACACATGCTCAACGTGCTTGCCTATCTCATCGGGCTTGTCAGCCTCGTCATCGTCATCCCGGCGCAAATCCCGCTGCTGGGTTGGGCCAACTGGATCGCCTTGCCGGTGATCGTGATCGGCATCATCATCGGCGCGCTGTCATCCAAGGACGGCGGGCGCAATTTCTGTCTGGTGGTGCTGTTGATCGCGGCGGTGCGGTTGATGCTGGGCGGCGGGATTATCTAATCAGCCGCTAACGCCATCCGCGCAGCTTTGCGGAACAAGGTGGCAAGGCCCGCCTCGTCAATGTGATCAAGCGGCCACCATTGGCCCTCTCCCGGCGGATCGGATGCGGTCTCCATTCCCAACACCGTCAGGGTCAGGTGCGCATGGGTAAAGCTGTGCCGCACCGCGCCCAACGCGCGCCACTCGCCCGATAGCGGAGCCTTACCAGACCCATCGCCCTGCGCGCTCCAGCCATCATCAGGCAGCGCGCGCATCCCGCCTAACATTCCGGTGGCAGGCCGGGTGACGAGCCACACTGCGGCGCCACCTTTGCAGATGATCCAGAATGCCGTCCCGCGCCGCTCTGGCACCGCCTTTTTCGCAGGCTTGACCGGCAGGCGTTCCGGATCACCCGCCGCAAAGCCCGCGCACACGTCGCGCAGGGGACACAGCAGGCAGCGCGGCGCTTTGCTGGTGCAAACCTGCGCGCCCAGATCCATCATACCTTGCGCAAAATCACCCGCACGCACATCGGGCGTGATTGCATCCGCAGCAGCGCGGATCGCCTTGCGCGCGCCGGGCAGCGGATCATCGATCGCAAACAGCCGCGCCGCCACCCGTTCGACATTGGCATCAACCACCACGGCGCGCTGCCCGAACGCAATCGCCGCAATCGCCGCCGCAGTATAATCGCCCAGACCGGGGAGCGCGCGCAATTCCGCCTCGCTCGCAGGGAACCCGCCGCGCTCTGCCACGGCCCGCGCGCATTTCACCAGATTGCGCGCCCGCGAATAATAGCCCAGCCCCGCCCACGCCGCCATGACAGCCTCGTCTGGAGCCGCCGCCAGCGCGTCAACCGTGGGCCACAGCGCAGTAAACCGCGCGAAATACGGCTTCACCGCCGCTACCGTGGTCTGTTGCAGCATCACTTCGGACAGCCACACGCGGTAAGGCCACGCCGGATCATCGGGCAGCGCCGCGCTCGGCGGCAGGCGCCACGGCAGATCGCGCGCATGGCCATCATACCATTGCAGGAGAATGTCGGAGATACTGGCAGTCACGACCCGCCTATGGCATGGCGGGCGCGATCATGGGAAGCGACAAGACCTCTTCAGGCAAGCCGGGGGGCAAACCCGGCAAGGCAAAACCCTATACCCGCCCGCGCGGCAGGGGTGCGCGCGCGATTGGCGATCTGATGCCCGAAATCGGGCGAACCGCGTTTCGCCGGTTCGGCTTTGTGCAAAGTTCGGTCGTCACCCGTTGGCCCGAAATCGTCGGCCCGCAGCACGCCCGCATCTGCAGCCCCGAAGCGATCCGCTTTCCCCCCGGTGAAAAGGCGGAAGGCATCCTGCAACTGGTGGTGGTGCCCGCCCACGCGCCGCTGATCCAGCAAGTCATCCCTGAAATCATCGAGCGGGTGAACCGCTTCTTCGGCTATAAAGCGGTGGCGCGGGTCAAGCTGCGGCAAGGTGCAGTCACCCCGCCAACCGATGGCAGGCCCGCCAAGCCGCCGCCATCGCTCAAACCGATCCCGCTGGAACTGGGCGAAAGCCTGCGCGATATTGGCGATCCCGAACTGCGCACCGTGCTCGAATCGCTGGCGCGCAGCCTTGGCAACAACGAAACCTGAACCCGCACAGGAACACGACCGCAGATGATCAAGCTTCCCCTCCTTTGTGCCGCTGCCGCGCTGGCATTGGCGATCGGCCCGGCGGGCGCGCAGCAGAACCTGTCCAATCCTGACAGCGCGTTTGTGCCGCAGGACAACCCCGGCAACTGGCAGACCACCATCACCCGCACACCGCGCGGGCACCTGATCGGCAATCCCAAGGCGGATGCGCAGATGATCGAATTCGTCAGCTATACCTGCGGACATTGCGCGCAGTTCACAGCGCAGGGCGAACCCGCACTGGAACTAGCGCTGCTGATGCCGGGTAAAATGGCGCTGGAAGTGCGCCCGGTGATCCGCAACGCGATTGACCTTACCGTATCGCTGCTGGCCGCATGCGGCGATCCGGCGGGGTTCAAGGATCGCCACCGCGCCTTTATGTTGTCGCAGGATGAATGGCTGGGCAAGGCGCGCAACGCGCCGCAAAGCCAGCAGGCAATCTGGGCGCGCGGCGACAAGGCTGCGCGCATGAACGCCGCCAACGCTCTCGGCCTCGGCAAGATGCTGACCACGCGCGGGCAATCCGCTGGAGAGGTCAACGCCTGCCTGATGGATGATGCTGCCGCGCAAAAGCTGGTCGAGAATGGCCGGGCAGATTATGCCGAATTTGCGGTTCCCGGCACCCCCAGCTTCGCATTGGATGGCAAGCTGCTCGATCAGGTGCATAGCTGGGATACGCTTTATCCGGTGCTGTCTGCCAGGTTTGCCGCGCCCGCCGAAACCACCCCCGGCGCGCCCGGCTGACCCCCTTATTCACAACCGCATGCGGCAAGCCTTGCTGCAAGGGCGTGTGCGCGGCTATTCATTCCGCAACCACTTTCAAGGATTCCCGGTCGATGAAACTTTCCCGCCTGCTCTCACTTCCCTTGCTTGCCCTCGCCCCGCTTGCGCTTGCCGCTTGCAGCGAAACCGAAGGCACCGATGGCGCCGTCGCTTCGGGCGAAACGATTGCGGCGATTGCTGCCCCGGCGGGGACAAATTGGGCTGATACGGTCACGGTCACGCCAGAAGGCGGCTATATGATCGGCAACCCCGATGCACCGCTGAAGCTGGTCGAATTCGCCTCGCACACCTGCGGCCACTGCGCGACCTTTGCCGCTACCGGCAAGCCGGTGATCAAGGACAAGTATATCCCGACCGGCGTAGTCAGCTTTGAACTGCGTGAGGTGTTCCTCAACCACTATGACGTCGCCATCGCCGCGATGGCGCAGTGCGGCGCGAAAGAGCAGATGCAGCCTCTGTCAGATCAGGTGTGGCTGAACCTCGATCAGGTCTTTGCCGGTTTGCAGGGAAATCCGGCCGCGGTTGAGGCAGCAGGGCAATTGCCGATTGATCAGCGGTTTGCCCGCATCGCCGAAGTCACCGGATTGACCGAATTCTTCGCCGCGCGCGGCCTCAGCGCCGATCAGGCCCGTGCGTGCCTGTCTGATGGGCCCAAGATAGAAGCTCTGGTCAAAGACACCGAAGCGCAGGCGAGGGAGTTCCAGATCACCGGCACCCCGACCTTCCTGCTCAACGGCAAGAAGCTGGACGTGAACCAGTGGTCACAGCTTGAACCGCTGCTTCAACGCGCCGGCGCGCGCTGAAGCCGTAGGCGCGGCGGCACGTCAGCCTGATGCAGATCCACCGGCTCAAGCTCAGCGGTTTCAAGAGCTTCGTTGAGCCTGCGGAGTTGCGGATTGAACCCGGCCTGACCGGGGTGGTCGGCCCCAATGGCTGCGGCAAATCCAACCTATTGGAAGCCATCCGCTGGGTGATGGGGGAAACCTCGGCCAAGTCGATGCGATCGGGCGGGATGGAGGACGTGATCTTCGCGGGCACCACCACCCGCCCGCCGCGCGATTTTGCCGAAGTGGTGCTGCACGCCAGCGATGATGGCGGCGAGGAACTGGTCGTCACCCGCCGGATTGAACGCGGGGCAGGCAGCGCCTACCGCGTCAACGGGCGCGACGTGCGCGCCAAAGATGTCGCGTTAACCTTTGCCGATGCCGCCACCGGCGCGCATTCCCCCGCCCTCGTCAGCCAAGGCAAGATCGCGCAAGTGATCGCGGCCAAACCCGCCGAACGCCGCGCGATGCTGGAAGAAGCCGCCGGGATCGCTGGGCTGCACGTGCGGCGCAAGGATGCCGAGGGCAAGCTGCGCGCGGCCGAGGCGAACCTTGCGCGGCTCGAAGACCTGATGGCGGGGCTCGACGCGCAAATTTCCTCGCTGCGGCGGCAGGCCAAACAGGCCGAACGCTACACCGAACTCACCCACAAAATACAGGGCGCAGAAGCCCGCCTGCTGTTCGCCCGCTGGCGCGAAGCCGCCGCTGCGGCGAAAGGAGCGCGCGCGGCGGCGGTGGCGGCCGAACAACAGGTCGCCGCCGCACAAGCCGCAGTGACGGCGGCGCAATCCGAACAGGCAGGCGCGGCGCAGCAGCTGGCCGATGCCCGCGAAGAACTCGCCGACCGCCGCGACGATGCCAGCGCCCACGGGCACCGCATGGCGGCGCTGGCTGAAAAGCTCGACGCCGCCGAAACCCGGCTCACCGATCTGGATCGCCAGCAAAAACGGCTGGAGGAAGACCGCGAGGATGCCGATCGGTTGACCTCGGCTGCGGTTGAGGCGCTGGCGCGGTTGACGCAGGAAGTTGCCGCCAGCCGCGCCGCTGTCACCACCGCAGAAACTGCCCGCCCGGCGCTGGCCGAAAGGGCCGAGGATCGCGAACGCGCGCACCGCACCGCCGAACTCGCACTGGCGAAAGCGACTGCCGATCACGCCGGGGTCGAGGCCGAATGGCGGGTCGCCGAGGCAGCGGTCGAACAGGCCGAGGCGCGGCTCGCCCGGATTGAGGCCGAGGCCGCAAGGATCGCCCGCGCCCGCGCTGATCTGGCGGAGAGCGGGGATGCGGACGCCGATGTGGTCGCCGCGCGCAAGGCCGCCGATGATGCGGCGGATGGCCTCGCTGGCTTGCGCGACAGGCTCACCGCCGATCAGGCGCGCAAGGCCGCATTGCAGACCGCGCGCGATAACGCGGCAAGCGCGCTCGCCGCCGCGCGCGCCGAACTCGCCGGGGTTGAGCGCGAACACACCGCGCTAGCCCGTGATCGCGACGCGCGGGCCAAGCGTGAGGCGGGGCGGCAGGGGCTGGCGACCGCGCTTGACCGGGTGAGCGTTGCGCCGGGCTATGAACGCGCGCTTGCCGCGGTGTTGGGGCGCGATGGCAAATCGCCGCTGGGCGCGCCCGCCACCCCGCAGGATGGACGCTTCTGGACCGGGGCCGATGCGCCCGCGCCGGTGGCGGACAGCCTGCTGGCACGGCTGTCCAACTGCCCGCCCGAACTCGCCGCGCGGCTTGCGCTGGTGCATTGCGTGGACGGCGATGATGGCCGCGCGCTCGCGCCCGGCGAATGGCTCGTCACCCGCGCCGGGCACCTGCGCCGCTGGGACGGGTTTATCGCGCGCGGCGAAGGCGCGGCTGAGGCGGCGCAGCTGGAAGCCGCCAACCGCTTTGCCGAACTCGACGCCGCGCTGCCGCCGCTGCGCGCTGCTGCTGCCAATGCCGAGGCCGAGGACAAGGCTGTGCGCGAAGAACTCGGCGCGTTGCAGGCCGCACTGGTGGCGCAGGAACGCGGCATCGCCGGCGCAATCGAGGCGGAGCGGCAGGCATTGCGGCGGCTCGATCAGGCTGAGGCCGCCAAGGAACGGATCGCCGCGCGGCTGGCGGAACTGGCCGCCAATGCGGGCGAGATCGAGACGCAAATCGCCGCTGCCGCCGCCGAAGTTACCGCCGCACGGGCGCAGCGCGAACGCCTGCCCGCGCGCGATGCCGAACGCGCCGCGCTGGATGCCGCGCAGGCGCGCAACGAAGCCGCCCGCACCGCCGTGCAGGCCGCACTGGCAGACCTCGCCGCGCAAGATCAGGCGCTGGCGGTGGCGCGCGAACGGCTGGCGGCGCAGCAGGCCGATCATGCAGGGTGGCAGGCGCGATCCAGCGATGCCGAGCGCCGCATGGCCGAAACCGGTCGTCGGCTGGCGGAAATCGCCGAAGATCGCGCCGTCCACGCCGCCAAACCCGCCGCGCTGATTGCCGAGATCGAAGCGGGTGAGGAAGCGCGCACCCGCCTTGCCGCAGACCTCACCGCCGCCGAGGCGGCCATGCGCGCTGCCGAGGCACAACAGCGCGCCGCCGATGCCGCGCTTTCGGCGTGCACCGAAACGCTGGCGCAGGCACGCGAGGCCCGCGCCAGCCTGGCCGCACGCGCCGAGAACGAGGAACTGCGCCGCGCGGAAATGGCGCGCATTTCGGGCGAACGCTTCCAGTGCCCGCCGCCGATGTTAGGCGAAAAGTTCGGATTTGATGAGGCCAACCTTGCCCCAGCCGCCGACGAATCGACCGAATTGGAGCGCCTCACCGCCGCGCGCGAACGGATCGGGCCGGTCAACCTCGTCGCCGCCGACGAACTCGCGCGGATCGAGGCTGAACACGGCAATAGCGCCAGCGAACAGGCCGAACTGGTCGAAGCCATCGCGCGGCTGCGCGGATCAATCGGCAGCCTCAACCGCGAAGGGCGCGAACGGCTGCGCGCCGCGTTTGAGGAAGTGGACGGGCATTTCCGCGTCCTGTTCACCCGACTGTTCGAAGGCGGGCAGGCGCATCTGGCGCTGATCGACAGCGACGATCCGCTGGAGGCGGGGCTGGAAATCTACGCCCAGCCGCCGGGCAAGCGTTTGCAATCGCTCTCGCTGTTATCGGGCGGCGAACAGGCGCTGACCGCCACCGCGCTGATCTTTGCGCTGTTCCTCACCAACCCCGCGCCGATCTGCGTGCTGGATGAGGTCGATGCGCCGCTCGACGATGCCAATGTCGAACGGTTTTGCGATCTGCTGGATTCGATGGTGCACACCACCACCACGCGTTACCTGATCGTCACCCACAACGCGGTGACGATGAGCCGGATGCACCGTTTGTTCGGCGTGACGATGGCGGAACGCGGCATTTCGCGGCTGGTGAGCGTGGATCTGGGCGAAGCCGCGTTGTTGGCGGCGGAGTGATATGACCAAGCCAAATATTTACGACCCTGCCTATGTCCGCGATGTCTTTGACCGCTGCTCTGGAAAATACATTGCCTTTAGCACGGCGTGTTCGTTCGGCTTCACCGAGCGCTGGCGGCGACAGTGTGCGGAAATGCTTGAGAAGCTACCACCGGGCGCAAAGGGCTACGACTTCATGGCCGGTACAGGGGAGGTGTGGCCCCATCTCTTGAGCACCAATCCAACCATTGGCGAGATAATCGCTGTCGACATATCGCCGGGGATGCATCTGCGCGCCATGGATCGCCTGC
Organism: Porphyrobacter sp. MBR-155; assembly: GCF_040547625.1. Lineage (NCBI taxonomy): Bacteria > Pseudomonadati > Pseudomonadota > Alphaproteobacteria > Sphingomonadales > Erythrobacteraceae > Porphyrobacter > Porphyrobacter sp. MBR-155. The sequence continues at coordinate 121,592 of NZ_JBEPQB010000002.1, read as the reverse complement.
ACGCAATGCGCGCTCACAAAATCACCTTTGTCGAAGACGATGTGCTCGCCAGCGACCTGCCGAGCGAAAGCGCCGATTTCGTCATCTCGACCTTCGGTCTCAAGACGTTCGATTCAGCGCAGCATGAACGCCTTGCGCAATTGACTGCCCACGTACTCAAACCCGGCGGCAGCTTCGCTTTCATTGAGGCGTCCGATCCCAGGGGCTGGATCCTGCGTCCACTTTATCTTTTTCATCTGAAAACGGTTTTGCCCACAGTCGAACGCCTCCTTCTTCGCGGAGCACAAGACTTTGCAATGATCGCCACCTATTCGACCAACTTTGGCAATGCTGAAGAGTTTTCGCAAATGCTTGGAAATGCAGGTCTTGCGACCAATTATCGCCGCTTCTTTTTTGGCTGCGCGTCGGGGGTGTGCGGCACCAAGCCCGGCGGCTAAGCCTCCAGCGCGGTCGCCAGCTTTGCGCGGATCGTTTTGAGCGCGGCGATGGTTTCGGCCATGTCGGGGCCGTCGCTTACCATCAGCCGCACACCGGGGGTCTCAACCGTTTCGGCGGCAACCCGGCGATCTCCGCTACGACGATCCTGACCGCGCCGGTCGAGCGCGGATTTGGCAGCGCCGCGCAGCACCGCCTCGGCACCTTTCAAGGTGTAGCCTTCGTGGTTCACCAGCCGGTCGATGGTTTCCACCATCGCCACGTCGGCGGCCCGGTAATAGCGCCGCCCGCCGCTGCGTTTCAACGGTTTGAGCAACGGGAATTGCGCTTCCCAATAGCGCAGCACGTGCGGTTTGATGCCCAGTGCATCGCTGACTTCACCGATGGTGCGGAGCGCGCCATCATCCTTGCCGTCATCGAATCCGGTCATCAAACCTCACCCTGATTGCTCACCCCTTGGTAATCTGTTCCTTGAGCAGCTGGCTCGCGCGGAACGTCATCACCCGGCGCGGGGTGATCGGCACTTCAACGCCCGTCTTGGGATTGCGGCCGATACGTTCGTTCTTGTCGCGCAGCACAAAGCTGCCGAAACCCGAAATCTTGACGTTTTCACCCTTGGCCAAGGCATCGCTCATCTTGGTGAGGATGGCTTCTACCAATTCAAGCGATTCTGCCCGGCTGAACCCCATCTTGCGGTTGATGGTTTCTGCCAGATCAGCGCGGGTCAACGTGCCTACCGAACGCATCATGCGATTTCTCCCTAGCGGTGCGACCCCGTTAAAGACCGATATCTTACAAATATTCGGCGGTTTCGCAATGCGATGCCGAACCGAATGTTGAGTTTTCAGCAATTGTGTCAGCGAACGGGACACTTACCCGCGTCCCAATCACATGCGGATCAGGCTGGCACCCCAGGTAAAGCCGCCGCCCATCGCTTCGAGCATGACGAGATCGCCGGGCTTGATCCGCCCATCGCGCCGCGCTGTATCGAGCGCCAGCGGCACCGATGCGGCCGAGGTATTGGCGTGGCGATCCACGGTCACCACCACCTTGTCCGGCGAAATGCCAAGCTTCCTTGCGGTGGCATCAAGGATCCGGGCATTGGCCTGATGCGGCACGACCCAATCGATTTCGTCCGATGAAATGCCTGTTTCTTCAAGCACTTCTTTAAGAACGCTGGAAAGGTTGACGACCGCGTGGCGGAACACCTCAGGCCCGCGCATCCGCACATGGCCGACGGTCTGCGTGGTCGAAGGCCCGCCATCGACATACAGCAGATCATGGCACGCCCCGTCGGCATGGAGCCGGGTGCCAAGGATGCCGGGCGCATCACTGCCGCCCGCATCCGCGTCCGGCGCTTCGAGCACGACCGCGCCTGCCCCGTCGCCAAACAGCACGCAGGTGGTACGGTCTTCCCAATCGAGAATGCGGCTGAAGGTTTCCGCGCCGATCACCAACGCGCGCTTGGCCATCCCGGTGCGCAACAGCGAATCGGCGGTCGCCAGCGCGTAAAGAAAGCCCGAACACACCGCCGCGACATCGAACGCAATCCCGCCGCGGCATCCCAATGCAGCCTGCACCTTGGTTGCGGTGGCGGGGAAAGTATTGTCGGGCGTTGCCGTGGCCAGCACTATCAGCCCGATTGAGGAGGCATCCACCCCCGCATCGGCCAGCGCAGCGCGCGCGGCAGCGGTCGCCAGCGTCGCGGTGGTCTCATCAGGTTCGGCGATATGGCGTTGACGGATTCCGGTGCGTTCGACGATCCATTCGTCCGAGGTATCAACCCGCTCGGCCAGTTCGGCATTGGTCACAATCCGGCGCGGCAGTGCCGATCCCGTGCCTATAATACGCGAACCGTTCACGCGTCCGGCTCGCTGGTTTTGGCGGCACTGGAACGCCCATTGCGGCTGAGTGCGCCTTCGCCCAAGGCTGCAAGATCATGCGCGATCCGTTCGGTCAGCTTGTTTTCAAGCAGCCGCGCCGTCACTGCGACCGCATGGGCCACACCATTGGCATTGGCGCTGCCGTGGCTTTTCACCACCACGCCGTTGAGGCCAAGGAACACCGCGCCGTTGTGATTATTGGGATCAAGGTGATGCTTCAGCAATTCGGTTGCCGGACGCGAAACCAGGAACCCGATCTTCGACCGCAGCGAGGAGGTAAACGCCTGCCTCAACAGGTCGGTCACGAACCGCGCCGAACCTTCGATCGCTTTCAATGCGATATTGCCGGAAAAGCCATCGGTCACCACCACATGGGTTTCACCGCGGTTGATCTTGTCGCTTTCGACAAAGCCATCGAACACCAGCGCCAGTCCACCATCTTCGCGGGCGCAGGCGGCGACCAGCATCGCGGCGGCATCGCGCAGTTCTTCGGTGCCCTTGATTTCTTCGGTGCCGATATTGAGCAGGCGGACGACCGGCTTTTCAAAGCCGTTGACGATCCGCGAATAGGCCGCGCCCATCACCGCATATTGCACCAGATTGCGCGCATCGGCTTCGGTATTGGCGCCCAGATCGAGCATCACCACATCATGCGCCTGCAAGGTCGGCATGATCGCGGCGAGCGCGGGGCGATCAATCCCCGGCATGGTGCGCAGCGCAATCTTGCTCATCGCCATCAGCGCGCCGGTATTGCCCGCGCTGACCGCAGCGCCAGCATCGCCGGTTTTCACGGCGTTGACGGCGAGGCCCATCGAAGTGGTCTTGGCCCGGCGGATCGCGCGGCTCGGCAGTTCGTCTCCGCCCACCACGTCTTCGCAATGGAGGATTTCCGAAGCGCCGCGCATATTGGGATGGTCGGCGAGCGCCGCTTCGATGCGCTTGCCATCACCCACCAGCAGGAAGTTGAAACCTTCATGCTTGCGGCGGGCGAGCGCGGCGCCTTCGACCATCACGCGCACGCCTACATCGCCGCCCATCGCGTCAACAGCGATACGCGGGAGGCTCATTGCGCTTCCTTCCGGTCTATGGTGAGGGCCACCGGCAATCAGCCGACAGCAACAACCTGACGTCCGTTGTAATGGCCGCAGTGTCCGCAGATATTGTGCGGGCGCTTCAATTCACCGCAGTTGGAGCATTCACCGAAGGCTTCAACCGGCAGCGAATCGTGCGAACGGCGATTGCCACGACGATGCGGGGATACTTTTCTTTTGGGGACAGCCATGGCGGCACCAATTCCTCAACTAAATGCGTTTGATCGCGCCACCGGGCGCCGTGATTCTCGAAAGGTCGCCTCTACGGCAAGGGAAGCGAGCGCACAAGCCGCAGCAAATGCGTGCATTCCTTGGCCAGCAGCGGCGGGAAGGGGCGCGCTATAGCTGAAAATTCGCACGTTGCAACCCGCCCTGCGCGCGCCTAGCACGCTCGGCACAATAACGAGGGGATCTTACCATGACCGTGCTTCCAGTCACACTCGCCGCCGCCGCGGCCGCCGCTGTGCTCAATATCTGGCTGTCGATCCGCATCGGCGCACTGCGCACCGCGCTCGGCATCAGCGTGGGCGACGGCGGCAGCGAGCCGCTGCAACGCCGGATGCGCGCGCAGTTGAACTATGTCGAAAACACTGCGTTTGTGCTGGTGTTGATCGCGGCAATCGAACTGGCGGGCGCAGGCAGCTGGTGGCTGGCTTACGTTGCGGCGGCATACTTTATCGGCCGGGTGGCGCACGGGTTCGGGATGGACGGCGGCAACGCCAAGGTCGGCCGGATGATCGGCACGCTCACCACGATGCTGACCCAGCTGGGGCTGGCGGTGGTCGCGGCGCTGGTGGCAGCGGGGGTGATGTAACACCCCGTCATTGCGAGCCGCAGGCGAAGCAATCCAGAGCAGTTCGCGTTACGCTCTGGATTGCCGTGGCGCCTTCGGCACCTCGCAATGACGATCATTCAGGACAAGGCGTAGTCGCTCACAAACGCGTTCGTCTTGCGCTCGCGGCCAAAGGTGCTGGTCGGGCCGTGGCCGGGAATGAACATCACGTCTTCGCCGAGCGGCCAGAGCCGCTGGGTGATCGAAACAATTAGATCCTGATGATTGCCGCGCGGGAAGTCCGTCCGCCCGATGCTGCCCTGGAACAAGACATCGCCGACAATCGCGAAGCGGCTGGGCGCGTGGTAGAACACCACGTGGCCGGGGGTGTGGCCGGGGCAGTGGATCACGTCGAGAGTCAGTTCGCCCACCGTCACCGTGTCGCCCTGCTGGAGCCAGCGGGCCGGTTCAAAGCTTTTGGCGACCATCCCCCAGCGCGCACCGTCATCATCCAATTGCTCGATCCAGAAACGGTCATCGGGGTGGGGGCCTTCGATGGGGAGGCCCAACTCCTCGGCCAGCATCCCCGCCTGCCCGCAATGGTCGAGATGCCCGTGGGTAACGAGCAGTTTTTCGAGCGTCACGCCAGCCTTGGCGACGGCTTCCTTGAGCTTGTCGAGATCGCCGCCGGGATCAACCAGCGCGCCGCGCATGGTCTTGGTGCACCAGATCAGCGAGCAATTCTGCTGGAGCGGCGTTACCGGAATAATCGCGGCGCGCATGGGTAGGCTTTGGGGGGGCAGCGGCTTGGCGGTGTCGATCATGCGCGCAAGATAGTCTTCGCAGCCGGACTGGCAAGTCACGCGATTTTAACCCGTGTCGTGCAATCTTCTGTCCGAATTACAGGAGTCTGAACCATGTTTGGCAGGAAATCGACGAGCGAACCGGGATCCTCACCACTGCGCGATTCGCTCGATTTCACGAACGCCGACGACATGGCATGGGTGAAACAGAGGGGCGACCCTCTCATCTGGCACGTGGTGGCCCTCTCGATGGTCATCTTCGGCGTCGAGAATGAAGACTTTATGGCCTGGCTTGTGGAGCAGGAGCGCATGGACCGCGTGACGGCGCTCGCAATCTTCATGGCGCAGTCCAACGGGAAAAATCGCCTCACGGGAGGGGTGTTGCCTCCTGAAGATATGCCTGAGCCCTATCGCAGCAGACAGCGCGGCATCAATCGTATCATTGACCGACTTTGCGAACTGGACAAGCAAAGGACATGGCCGGAGCACGGCATCGGATTGGAGCCGGGCTGGGAAGAGGAACGCCCTAAGCTGCTAGCAGAGTTGGGCCACGATCCCCGCTTTCCGCGAAACATGTTCGCCCGGCCGATCCCACCACAGACCGCGAAAATGCCCTACCACGATATTGGTGAGGCTGAACTCGTGTCCGAGGGCTACATGCGCAAGCATATGCCCTATCTCCTGGACTGACAGGCGCAGGCATCACACCCGCCCCCCCTTCCACACAACCCGCCCGATAATCACCACCTCGTCCGCCGCCACCTCGACCGGCGGGTAGGCGAGGTTCTGCGATAGCAGCGCCACCCGTCCCGCGCCCGTGCTCGCCACGCGCTTGACCATCAGCGTTTCGCCCAGCCGCACCACATGGATGCCGTCGCGGAATGGGCGCGGCGCGCAATCGACGAGAATCTCATCGCCATTATTGAGCAACGGCTCCATCGAATCCCCCTCCACCGTGATCGCGGATAGCTGCGCGCGTTCGAGCCCGTGTTCGGCCAGCCAGCGGCGTGAGAAGCGGAAGGTGTCGAACGCGGCTTCGCTTCCCGGTACCCGGCCCGGCCCCGCCGCCGCGCCCAGATCAAGCCGGGGCACATCCACCCACGCGCCCGATTCGCGCGGCTTGAGTGGCGCGATATAGGAATTATCCTTAACATCGCGCAATTCCTCCTCCCCCACGCCGAAGAACTGCGCGAGTGTGGCGCGGTCCTGTTCTTCCAGCTTGCGCGGCGAACCTTTGCGAATGAATTGCTGGAGATAGGACGGATTACGCCCCAGCATTTCGGACAGCGCAGCAAGGCTCACCCCGCGCGCCTGCGCCAGTTCCAGCAGCCGGGCGCGCGGGCCAGCGGGGCTCTCACCATGGTTTTGATCGGCTTTTTTCATGGAAACATCCTACACGAAGGATTTTTCCTAGACAAGTAGGATTTCAGCTGGAACATTTAAGGAACATTGAGCGATTCGCCCAATGCCCGCCCAACGCCAAGCATTCAACAGGGACGCAAACCATGCTGCTTCGGACCATCGAAACCTTCCTGCGGACACACGCCATGCCCGCCACCAAATTCGGGCGGCTCGCCGCCCATGACCCGCGCTTTGTGCTCGACCTTCGGATGGGGCGCATCGCGCGTCCCGATACCGAATTGCGCACCCGCGCATGGATGCAGGGCTATGCTGACCGGGTCGCCGATCAGATGAAGGAGGCCGCATGATGCTGACCGAATCTTTACGCGATCCCTTCGCCCACATCTTTGCCGATTTCGGTGATATCGAGGTCAAATCCGCACCCGCCCCTGAACCCGCCCCCGCCTTGCGCGCCCGCCGCACCACCGCAGACCGCGTGCGCAGCGCGCTGATGGCGCTGACCGACGGCGCGGGCACGCTGATCTCGCATGAGGAAAAGGCCTGGGCCTCGATCACCTTTTCCGGCACGCGCCACGAAGTGGTGCTGGAGTTCTGCGGGGCCGAGGCCGTGGCCCACGGCGAAGAACTGATCGAGCGCCTGCCCGATCACGAATTCACGATCCCCGGACAGTTGGTGGCCGATGCCACGATCACCAGCGTCGACCACCGCTTCGGCGCAATGGAGCGGTTGGAGGTGACGGCGGTGTTGCTGCTGCTGGAGGACGGGTGAGCGCGGACTGCTTGACCATGATCTCCGCTTGCCGGATAAACCGACGAAACCAAAAGGAGATTTGCGATGCGTCGGCTGATTTTCGCTATGCTCGCCACGGCAATTGCGGCACCGCTAGCAGCGCAGGATCTCCATCAGCAGGAAATCGTCGTTACCGCATCACGCGTTGATCAGGATGATTACTCCGACTTTCGGCCCGCCGTCGGCCTCCGACGCAAGGCCGATTTCCTCGTCCAGCAGGTCACCATTCGCGGCGACTCTCGCGATCCTGATCGACGTGAAAAGGAAATCCGCTCCATGCTGGCCAACGCAATCCGGGCGGCTGACAAGCAAGGCGTGGAACTGGCCACAGGCGACTACATTCTCACACGGTTGACGCCAGAGAATGCCGACGAACTGGAACTGATCAACGACCGCAGACCGGACAGCGAACGGATCGACTTTCTGGTCAAAGCCCCGCTCGGGACACGCGGGGTGGCGCAGGCGCAGGCGGCGATAAAGGCATTTGTCGAAGGTGTTCCGGAGGTTGGCCGAGCTCAGATGGATGTACTTGAAGACCCCACCCTCTCTATCGTCGGACCGGACAGCTACCGATCGCAGATCGTTGCGCTGGTGGCAGATGATGCAAAACGGCAGGCCGAAGTGCTTGGCGATGGCTATGGCGTGGAACTGACCGGGCTCAATATGCCGGTGCAATGGGCGCAGTCTGGACCGGGCGAGGTACTCCTGTTCATCCCCTATGAACTGAGGATCATCCCGAAACGCTGACTTGAGCAGCAGATATGTCCCAGTTTCAATAACCCAGCCGCGGGTCGAACACCGGGGCGACCGGCTCTCCGCGCAGATATTTGCCGAGGTTATCCAGGAAACGGTCGCCGGAGCGGATAAACATCTTGTCCTGCGCCCGGCCTGACAGGTGCATGGTGATATGCGCATTGTCGAGCGCCCATAGCGGGTGATCGGCAGGCAGCGGTTCGGGCGTGGTCACGTCGAGGAAGGCGCCCCCGATCGCCTTGGCGGACAGCGCATCCACCAGCGCGGGTTGATCGATCACAGATCCGCGCGCGATGTTGACGATCACCGCGTCCGATTTCATCGCCGCCAGTTCGCCTGCGCCGATCATGCCTTCGGTTTCGGGCGTGGCGGGCACGGCAAGGATGATCCAGTCAAACTCGCCAAGCCGCGCGCGCCATTCGTCGGGGCGCAAGGTGCCATCCCCGCCCGACCGGCGCACCACGCTGACATCGACACCAAACGCGGCGAGGCGCGGCTCGATCAGCTTGCCGATCGCGCCGTAGCCGAGCAGCAACGCCTTCGATCCCGCCAATTCGCGCTTGCCGGGGCTGTCGAGCAGCCATTCGCGCCGTTCCTGCGCTCGCACCACGTCGCGGTAGCCCTTGGCGATATTGAGCATCCCCATCACCACATATTCGGCGATGGTGATGGCATTGATCCCGGCCCCGTTGGTGACGGTGATCCCGCGCTCGATCAGCACGTCCAACGGCAGGAAATCGAGGCCTGCGTAGATCGAATTGAGCCATTTGAGCTTTTTCGCCGCGCGCAGGGTTTGCGCCATCGCGGCCTGATCGTTCATGTCGAACCAGCCGATTTCCGCATCGGCAACGGCGTCCATCGCCTGTTCGGGGGTCATGAACCAGCGCACGTCGAGCCCTTCGGGGAGGCGGCTTTCGAGCATCGGGCGGATCAGGCCGGAGATGGCTAGGATGGTCATTGGTCTTTTTCCCCTATCGTCGCCCCGGACTTGATCCGGGGTCCCGCTTTTTTTCTAACGCGGTTGAAGGCAGCGGGACCCCGGCTCGGGGGCCGGGGTGACGGAATGGGGTTCACAGCCTCCACTCCCACCCGAGCGGGTCGCCGTCCATCACTTCGACGCCAGCCGCGCCAAGTTCATCGCGGATCGCGTCGGAGCGGGCGAAGTCCTTGGTGGCGCGCGCCTCTTTGCGGCGGGCGAGCGCGGTTTCGATTTCGGCCTCGGTGATGGTCGCCGCCTTGGGGCGGATGCGCAGGTCGGCGCGGGTGAGGTCGAACAAGCCAAGGCCGAGAACCATATCCATCCGGCTTACCGCCGACATGATAGAATTGCTGTCCCCCTTTAGCCCGAGACATTCATCGATCACGGTCAAAGCGTCCGCCGTGTTCAGATCATTGGCCACGGCGGCATCGAAACGTTCGATCAGGGCGACAGTGTCGCTGTTGCGCTCCCACGCATCGCCATAGACCGGGCCGCCTTGTTCATCGTGCTTTGCCTGCCACTTGGCCAGCGCCATCACCATCCGCTTCAGCCGCGTCAGCGCCGCGCCCAACCCTTCCCAGCTGAACTCCAGCTCGCTGCGGTAATGCGCCTGCAGGCACATCATGCGGTAGGCCAGCGGGTGGTAGCCTTTGTCCACCAGCAATTGCAGCCGCAGGAACTCGCCTGACGACTTCGACATCTTGCCCCCCCCTGAATCCTTCCGGCGTTCGACCAGAAAGTTGTTGTGCATCCAGATTTTGGCGCCCGAATTCTTCGGGTCGTCTAGGCCATTGGTGCAGCAATGCGCCTGATTCTGCGCGATTTCATTGGGGTGGTGGATTTCGCGGTGGTCGATCCCGCCGGTGTGGATATCGAAGGGGAAGCCGAGCACTTCGCCGCTCATCACCGAACATTCAAGATGCCAGCCCGGCGCGCCCCGGCCCCACGGGCTGTCCCATTCCATCTGCCGCGTCTCTCCGGGCGGAGTCTTGCGCCAGATCGCAAAGTCAGCCGCGTTGCGCTTGCCCTCGACGCTTTCGATCCGGCCCTCTCCGTCTTCGGTCACGGCGCGGGCCAAGCGTCCGTAATCGGCCACGGTGGACACATCGAAATAGAGCCCGCTGTCGAGCTCGTAGCAATGCTTGTCCGCGATGCCTCGCGCAAATTCGATCATCTGCACGACGTAATCGGTCGCGACCGTCCACTGCGCGGGTTGGCGGATGTTGAGCGCCTTCACGTCCGCCCAATAGGCCTGCTTGTAATGTTCGGCGATGTCCCAGATCGACTGCGCCTTTTCCGCAGCCATCTTCTCCATCTTGTCCTCGCCCGCGTCGGCATCGTCGGTAAGGTGGCCCACGTCCGTGATGTTGATGACGTGGGTGAGTGTATACCCCTTCCAGCTCAGCGTCCGCCCCAGCACATCGGCGAACACATAGGCGCGCATATTGCCGATATGCGGGTAGTTATAGACCGTCGGCCCACAGGTGTAGACGCGCGCCTCGCCCGGGTGGACGGGGGTGAAGGGTTCGAGCTTGCGGGTGAGCGAGTTGAACAGTTTGAGGTCGGTCATATGGGCGGCCTTTGCCCTATTCCGTCATCCCAGCGCAAGCTGGGATCTCAGGCGGCGAGGTCATTGTGTGCGGCCCTAGACCCCAGCTTTCGCTGGGGTGACGGCGGCTCACGCAAACCCGATGAACTTCACTTGGCTTTCCAGCGGCACCCGCTCACGCTCGAAATTGTTGAGCGGCGCATCGGGATCGCGGTAGCCGATCGCCATGCCGCAGAATAACATATAGCGTTCGTGATCGAGGCCGAGGAACTCGCGGATCACATTGGCATAGAGCGCCATATATTCCTGAAAGCAGCTATCCAGCCCCTCCTCGCGCAGCAGCAGCGCGATGGTTTGCAGCCACATGCCGGTGTCCGACCATTGCGGTTCTTTCATCAGGCGCGGGAAATAGACGAACATGACCGCAGGCGCATCAAAGCTGGTGGCATTGCGCATCATCGCATTCATCCGCCCCTCACCATCGTCGCGGGCAATGCCCATCGCGCCGAACATCTCACGCGAAACCGCGTTGAGGCGCTGCTTGTAGGCATCTTCGGTGCCGGGCGCGGTCCAATCATATTCGGCGGCTTGCGGCGCGGAGGCGGTGAGTTTGGCCTGCAAATCCTTGAGCGGCTGGCCGGTCACGATGCTGGCTTCCCACGGCTGATAATTGCACCCCGATGCGGCCCAGCGGGCCTTGTCCATCACGCGGGTGATGGTGGCCAGATCAACCGGCTTATCGAGGAAAGTGCGGATTGATCGGCGGGTGGTAACGGCTTCGGTAACGTTCATTGTAATCCCATTCAAAGCAAGTTCGGAATATCTCTCGCACCGTGGAAGACACGCACTATGTCGACATGATCATCGGCGACGCGGAATACGATGATGTATGGTCGATGCAAGGCTGAGCGCAAATCGGGGTGCCACTCCTCCCGCGCCGGAAATGATAGTGGGCGATCTGCCGCGAGGCGGAATTTCGCTGTCATTTCATCGATAAATGACAAGGCCCGCGTAGGATTATCTTGGGCGATGTGCTGACCGATACCTACGAGGTCGCGCTGCGCCTCGTCAGAAACGCGGTATTTCATGCCGCTTCGTCGTGGGTCTGTTCCTGCACCAGCTTGCCGACATAATCGCGCAGTTCATTCATCACGGTCTCACCGTCGCGGAAGGGGCCAGCCAGCCCCTTTTGAATCTCGGAACGAAAGGTGGAAAGCGCCGCTTCACGCCGTTCTTCCTTGTCGACCCACGCCCGCACGGCCTCACGCACGATTTCGCTGGAGGTGGCGTAGGAGCCCTCCTCCACCGCCGCGCGCAGTTTGGCTGCCATTTCGGCGGGCATGGTGACGGTGATGCGTTCGAGTTTGCTCATGCGTATGCAGATATCATACTTTGTGTGATTGGGGCAAGGAAGCTGCGGTGTTACGAGCAGCCGCGTCATAGAAACTCAAAAGGGCGGCAATCCCAATTCAACCGCTTTCGCCTTGATGTAGCCAGTTGCCAATTCGCCAAGAAGCTTCACGCTCCATGTATTCAATTTTGTGGCACCTGCCTTTGTTTTTCGCCAAATCTCCGGGTCACGAACCTTATCTAGAAATTCATGCCCCTCCCAAGTCATCCCATAATAATGCCTCTGAGGTTGGTGAATGTAGCCTCCACTTTCTAATAGCAAAACATGATGCACCACGGTTTCAAATTTTTCACGCGTCATCGAAGTTTTCCCATCAACGAGGACTTGTTGCAGCGAAAACCGATCATCTGGCTGCGACTCCATCCAAATTAGGATGTCCCGAACAAGATCCATATCACGCTTCACCGCCCCCGCCCCTTCACACCCTTCTCATCCTCGAACAACTCCGCCAGCTGCTCCATGATCGTGCCGCCGAGCTGTTCCACGTCCATGATCGTTACCGCGCGGCGGTAATATCGCGTCACGTCATGCCCGATCCCGATCGCCACCAGCTGCACCGGGGACACCTTCTCGATCCACTCGATCACGCTGCGCAGGTGCGCTTCCAGATAGCCTGCCGAGTTCACCGATAGCGTCGAATCGTCCACCGGCGCGCCGTCGCTGATGACCATCAGGATGCGGCGTTCTTCGGGGCGGTAGAGCAGGCGGCTGTGCGCCCAGATCAGCGCCTCACCGTCGATGTTTTCCTTCAGCAACCCCTCGCGCATCATCAGGCCAAGATTGCGGCGCGCGCGGCGCCAGGGTTCGTCGGCCTGTTTGTAGATGATGTGGCGCAGGTCGTTCAATCGCCCCGGATTGGCCGGCTTGCCATCGGCGAGCCACGCCTCGCGGCTTTGCCCGCCCTTCCACGCGCGTGTGGTGAAGCCGAGGATTTCGGTTTTCACCCCGCAGCGTTCCAGCGTGCGCGCCAGAATGTCGGCGCTGATCGCGGCGATGCTGATCGGCCGCCCGCGCATTGATCCCGAATTGTCGATCAGCAGGGTGACGATGGTGTCCTTGAATTCGACATCGCGTTCAACCTTGTAGCTGAGCGCCGTGCCGGGCGAGATGACCACCCGCGCCAGCCGCGCCGCATCGAGCACGCCTTCCTCCATGTCGAAATCCCAGCTGCGGTTCTGCTGCGCCATCAACCGGCGTTGCAGCCGGTTGGCGAGCCGCGTCACCACGCTTTGCAACCCCGTCAGCTGGCTATCGAGATAGGCGCGCAGCCGGTCGAGTTCCTCGGCATCGCACAGGTCGGGCGCGGCGACCTCTTCATCGAAACGGGTGGTGAAGGCCTTGTAATCGACGCTGGCGGGGATGTCGCCGTGCGGGCGGTTGGGACGCACCGGCGCTTCGGAGCCATCGCCATCCTCTCCCGGTTCGCCTTCGGACATATCGCCATCGGCCTCGGCCTGCGCGGATTCGTCGCCCTCGCCTTCGCCTTCAGCCATGTCGCCCGCCATTTCGGCGGATTGCGGATCGCCCTCGCCCTGATTTTCGTCTTCGCCCTCGTTGTAGTCGGGGCCGTCATCATCGTCTGCGTCGTCGGAATCGCTTTGGTCGGGGGCGTCGCTCGGCTGGGTCAGATCGAGTTCGCGCAGCATATCGAGCGCGAGCTTCTGAAACGCTTCCTGATCGGAGAGTTTTTCCGCCAGCGCGCCGAAATCCTTGCCGACTTTTTCCTCCAGAAAGGCGCGCACCAATTCCAGCCCGCCGCGCGCCTTTTCCGGCACCGCCTCACCCGTCAGCGCCTCTCGCACCAGCAGCGCGAGCGCGGTTTGCAGTGGCACTTCGGACGAATTCTGCGCGCGCACGATCTTGTCCGACGCGGTGCGCAATTCGGTTGCGGCATCAAGATTGGCGCGGATGCCGCCGAAGCGGTTGGCACCCAAAGCCTCATACCGCACCTGCTCGATCGCGTCATAGCACGCCCGCGCAATCGGTTCGGGCGGCGCGGATTTCGCGTGCAGGCCCGCGTCGTGATGGCGCAGTTTCAGTGCAAAGCTATCCGCAAACCCGCGCGCTTCGGTCACCTGATCGGCCGGCAGATCACGCCCCGGCAGCGGAACGCGGAACCGGTTGCCCGCAGCGCCGGGCACATCGGCGCTCCACGCGACCTCAACCTCCGGATCGCGCGCAATCGCGCGGCTCGCGCCGGTCAGCGCCTGTTTGAACAGATCGAGCGGGGATTGGTCTGCCATGCCTCAATAATGCTCGCGTTACAAAATGCTCTGCCCGGTCTTGGCCCAATCGGCCAGAAAGCCTTCGATGCCCTTGTCGGTCAGCACGTGTTTGAACAGGTCGTGGATCACCTTGGGCGGCGCGGTCATTACGTCGGCGCCAATCTTGGCGGCCTGCAAGACGTGGGTGACGTGGCGCACCGATGCTACCAGAATCTCGGTGGCGAAGTTGTAGTTGTCGTAAATCAGGCGGATGTCCTCGATCAGGTCCATCCCGTCGAACCCGTTATCATCATGCCGCCCGACGAACGGCGAGATGAATGTCGCCCCCGCTTTCGCCGCCAGCAGCGCCTGATTGGCCGAGAAACACAGCGTCACATTGACCATCGTGCCTTCGCCCGTCAGCGCCTTGCAGGTTTTCAGCCCGTCCACCGTCAGCGGCACCTTGATGCAGACATTGTCGGCAATCTTGCGCAGCACCTCGGCCTCTTTCATCATCGTCGCGTGGTCCAATGCGACCACTTCGGCGCTAACCGGGCCATCGACGATGCCGCAGATTTCGCGCGTCACCTCCATGAAATCGCGCCCCGATTTGGCGATCAACGAAGGGTTGGTGGTGACGCCGTCCAGCAGGCCGGTGGCAGCCAGTTCGCGGATCGGTTCAATCTCGGCAGTGTCGACAAAGAATTTCATGGGTTCACTCCAATAATTTGCAGGTAGCCAGAACGCGGCCACGCGGCGTAGGAAACGCGCATGATCGGATCGTCCACACGCTTTGCGATGCTGCTTGCCGCCATGCTTGCGGCTTGGCAACCGTCGAAAGCGATTGCCGCCGATGAAGACACGCAATTGTGGCAATACTTCGTTGTCACCGGCGATCTTGATCGCGACACCAGCCTGACCATCGATGGCAGCCAGCGATGGCGCGAACAGGCGCGCGGGGGCGATCAGCAGACGATCCGGTTCACGATCCTGCAAGCCGTGGCCGATGGCGTGCGCATCGGCGGGGGCGGCGGGGTGTTCGATGCCGGGGGCAACACCGAAATCCGGTCATTCCAGCAGGCAGTGGTGCGGCGTGGCCGGGTGCAAGCACGCACCCGGTTTGAACAGCGGTTTTTTGATGGAGCCGACCGGGTGGAACTGCGCCTGCGCCAGCGCATCGAGTATAATCAGCCGATTGGCAGCGGTTGGAGTGCCAAGGTAGGCGGCGAATGGCTGGGTCTGCTGCAATCGCGCAATGCAGACCAAGGCGCATCGACCGAGCAATGGCGCGCGCAGACGGGCATCGCCTACCGCGTCAGTGACCGGCTGGAACTGGGCGCGAATTACTGGCTGGTGGTGTTCCCGCGCCGCGACCTGCCAGCGCGCATCAGCCACGTGCCGCAAACGGTGCTGACTTACCGGTTCTAGATTCGGCCGGTTCTAGATTCGGCCGGGTCTAGATTCGCTGGCCCAGCCCGAACACCCCGATCAGAAGCGGATCGCGGGTGGCCTGCGGGTTGGCACGGATCGCGGCTTCCTCGCGCGCGATTTCGCCCCATACTGCATTATCCACCTCGCGCCCGATACGGCTGGCGACATCGCCGGGATTGACCCCGGTCAGCGCGCCGATGGTTTGGCCGATAAGTGGATCATTGCTCAGCCGGATCGCTTCGCCCAATTCGGGCACCATCGCATCAATCAGCGCGCTGCCCATTTCCGCGCGCAGGAACGTGCTGGCCGCGGTTGGCCCGCCGCGCACCAGATCAATCGCGTTTTCAAACCCGATCACCCGCACCGCATCGGTTACTACCGGCGCGGCGCGAAAGCTGGCTTCGATGGCGAGGCTGGCAAAGCGTTCTTCCAGCCGATCCTTGACCAGTGAAGAGGTGAGGATGCGCGACAGCACATCGCCGCGCGTGCCCATCAACTGGTTAAGCCCGATGCGCGCCACCTGTTCGTCCCAGAACCCGCCCGGCGCGGTCAGGCGCGCAAAGGCGTTTTCGGACGCCAGCAGCAGCATCCGCCGCACCGCTTCGACCATGCTGAACCCGCCGCTAGTGCTGGCGCATCCCGGCATCAGCAACAGCGCGCCCGCGCCAGCGGCTCCGGCTATCAACGCGCGGCGGGTGGGGGTGAAGTTGGCAATATCGGTCATTTATCGGGTCTCCCTGCTTGCCCTTGCCCTTTGCCAGCGCCCATATGGCGGCACGATGAACCGCGTCCGCCTGCTGATCCTCAACGCCGCGCTTGGCCCGCTCGATTACCGGCTGCCCGAAGGGGTGGCTGCGCCTGCGGGCAGCGTGGTGATCGCGCCCTTGGGGCCGCGCAAGGTGACGGGGATCGTGTGGGACGAAGGGCGATTGCCGGGCGACGAGATCGCCTTTGAACGCCTGCGCCCGCTGATCGAAGTGCTGCCCGTGCCGCCCTTGCCCGCGCCGCTGCGGCGGCTGATCGAATGGACCGCGGATTATTATTGCGCCCCGCTCGCCAGTGTGGCGCGCATGGCGCTGGCCAGTGGCGGCGCGCTCGGCGGCCCTGCGACGATGACCGAATACCGGCTGACGGGCGCGGAAGGTTCCGGGCGGCTGACCGCGCCGCGCAAAACCGCGCTGGAAAAGCTCGGCGGCGAACAGGGCACCATGCGCGAACTGGCCGCCATCGCCGGGGTGTCCGAAGGCGTGCTGCGCGGGATGGCGGGCGCGGGGCAGATCGAACCCGTTACCGTCGCGATCGACCGGCCTTACGATCCCGCTGATCCCGACCACCATCAACCCGACCTGTCCCCGATTCAGGCCGCAGTTGCAGCACGGCTGGTGGCGGCGGTGCAGGCGCGCGAATTTGCCCCCTTCCTGCTCGACGGAGTGACCGGGTCTGGCAAGACCGAAACCTATTTTGAACCCGTGGCAGAGGCGCTGCGCTGTGCAAAGCAGGTGCTGGTGCTGCTCCCCGAAATCGCGCTGACCGAAAACTTCCTCGCGCGCTTTGCTGCCCGGTTTGGCGCGGCCCCGGTGCTGTGGCATTCCTCGCTCAAATCCACCGAGCGGCGGCGGGCGTGGCGCGCGATTGCGGACGGGTCAGCGCAAGTGGTGGTCGGCGCACGCTCGGCATTGTTCCTGCCCTACGCCAATCCCGGCCTGATCGTGGTCGACGAAGCGCACGAAATCAGCTTCAAACAGGATGACGGGGTGCGGTATAACGCGCGCGACGTATCGGTGATGCGCGCGCGGTTTGAAGGCGTGCCGGTGATCCTCGCCAGCGCCACGCCCGCGCTGGAAAGCCTGCACATGGCCGATATCGGGGTGTATGAAAAACTCGATCTGCCCAGCCGGTTTGGCGGGGCGAGCCTGCCGACAGTGCGGCTGGTCAATCTGACCGAGGAGAAGCCCGGTTCCGGGCGCTGGCTCGCCGGGCCGCTGGTCGATGGCTTGCGCGATCGGCTGGACAAGGGCGAACAATCGCTGCTGTTTCTCAACCGCCGCGGCTATGCCCCGCTGACCCTGTGCCGCAATTGCGGGCACCGCTTCAAATGCCCGTCATGCAGCGCCTGGCTGGTCGAACACCGCCTGTCGGCGCGGCTCGCCTGCCACCATTGCGGGTTTGAAACGCGGGTGCCCGATGCCTGCCCCGAATGCGGCGAGAGCGATTGCCTGGTCGCCTGCGGGCCGGGGGTGGAACGCATCGCTGACGAGGTGCGCGAGCTATTCCCCGATGCCCGCGTCGCGCTTGCCACATCGGACACGCTCAACACGCCCGAACGCGCCGCCGAGTTCATCGCGATGGCAGAAGGCCGTGCGATCGACATCATCATCGGCACGCAGCTTGTCACCAAGGGGTTTCACTTCCCCGAACTCACGCTGGTGGGCGTGGTCGATGCCGATCTGGGGCTTGAAGGCGGGGATTTGCGCGCGGGTGAGCGCACTTTCAGCCAGATCGCGCAGGTCGCGGGGCGGGCCGGGCGCGGGGCGAAACCGGGCGAAGTGCTGATCCAGACCCGCCACCCCGATGCCCCGGTGATCGCCGCGCTGGCCGACGGTGACCGCGACGGGTTCTACGCCGCCGAAACCGCCGCGCGGCGCGATGCGGGCGCCCCGCCTTTCGGGCGATGGGCAGCAATCATCCTGTCGTCCGAGGACGAGCGCGAGGCGCGCGCGGCGGCGGCGCGATTGGGCGATGCGCGGCCCCGGCTGGCCGATGTGCAAATCCTCGGCCCCGCACCTGCCCCGCTGGCCTTACTGCGCGGGCGCTATCGGTACCGCTTTCTGGTCAACGCACGGCGCAGCGCCAACCTGCAAGCGGTTTTGCGCGACTGGATCGGCGCGGTGCAATTCGCGCCGGGGGTGCGGGTGGGGGTGGATATTGATCCCTACAGCTTTGTGTAGCGCATGATCGCGGGCCACGGCCAAACGGCGCGAATATCGCGTGGCCGCCGACAATTTGCTCGACTCTCTGGTGCCCGCACGCAAAGACTGGGCGCGCAAACACTCATCAGAAAGGCCCCCCAATGTTGACCATCCACCACCTGCGGCTGTCGCAATCCGAACGCATCGTCTGGCTGGCCGAGGAATTGGGGCTGGAATACGATCTGAAACTGTATAACCGCCGCACCGATAACCGCCTCGCGCCCGATGAATTCAAGGCGCTGCACCCTATGGGCATTGCGCCGGTGATTACCGACGGCGATTTTGTGCTGGGGGAAAGCGGGGCGATCATCGATTACATCATCGCCAAATACGCGCCCGACACGCCCTTGGTGCCCGGCGCGGATCATCCCGATTTTGCCGATCACCTGTTCTATTACCACTGGGCCAACGCGACATTCATGACCAACGGCATGATGGCGCTGGTGGCGCAATTCATGGGGGCGAAGGAACTGCCCGCATTTGTGGCGGATCGCGTGGCGAAAGGCTGGGCGATTGTCGAAAAACGGCTGGGCGAGGCCGAGTATTTCGGCGGCGCGCAGCTGACCACGGCCGACATCATGATGGGGTTTCAGCTGACCACCAGCCGCGCGATGAGCGGGTCGAGCATTGACGGAATGCCGAACCTGCAAGCCTATTTGAAGCGGATTGGCGCACGTGAGGCCTATCAGCGCGCAATGGCGAAGTGCGAACCGGGAATGCCGCCCAAGCTGGATTGAGGGGAACACACCCCTCCCCAACGTCGCCCCGGCCCCCGAGCCGGGGTCCCGCTTCTTCAGGCCAGCAACTGGTCGAAAAGATCATCCCAATCCGGATTGCCCTTCTCGATCAACGCGAACTTCCACTCACGCCGCCAGCGTTTGACCCGTTTCTCATGCGCAATCGCAGCGTCGATGGCGTCAGTCCGCTCGGCCCACACCAGCCGCTGCAAGCCATAACGCGCGCAAAAGTCAGAACCGCTGCCCGCACGGTGCTGGCTCACCCGTGCCGCAAGGTCGGCCGTGACGCCCACATACATCGTGCCACGATAGCGGTCCGCCATGATGTAGATCCAGCCGCCCTGCGTTTCGCGATCCATCAGGTCATTGAAAAGAAAGCGGGACCCCGGGTCAAGCCCGGGGCGACGATGGGGTGGAGGTTTTGCCCTGTTCCCGTCACCCCGGCCCCCGAGCCGGGGTCCCGCTGCCTTCACTCCGCCAAAAATGTCGGGTAAGGTAGAACAATGAAAGTTTATCCTCCGAAGCACGGTGAATCAAACCAGCAATGGTTTGCAGAGTTAGCGAACCCTCACCATTGGCTTTTGACTGCCGACAACCTTTTTGAGCAGTGTGTCCGTCTTAACAGCCAAAAAGGACGTGGCTATCTCCAATTCAACGACGGTGGTGGCAAGACGCTGAAGTGGGACGTCGTTGACCGATCCATGTTCCTGCTAGGGGGTTTCGCTCTTGAAAACGCGATCAAGGCTTTTCTTGTCTACGAAAACCCAAACTTCGTGGCAGACGGCAGGCTTGCGCGGGAGCTACGTTCTCATCGGCTCATCGACCTCAAAAATCGGTCTGTTCTCATACCAATGCCTAAGCGCAGCGAATTGATTATTGCTGTGTTCGAAGAAGGCATTGAAACTTGGTCTCGTTATCCGTGTGGTTTGACGGCTCAGCAATCCGATATGCAACGCTGGTTCACTCCTCAACTTTGGACAGCCTATTGCGGCCTGATGAGGCGATATGGTCGAAAATTAAAGGTTCTTCTCGAAAAAGGTTGGAAGGGACCACACAAAACCGGAGGTTCTTGGAGCTTCCAAGAAATGTCGTATCTGGACATCGACAGTGTCAGTTTATGAACCTTCCCGCCTCAACAACTCCGCCTTGATCGCCAGCCCGTAGGCATAGCCCCCCAGCGACCCGTCCGCCGCGATCACGCGGTGGCAGGGGATCAGCACTGCGACGTGGTTTGCCCCGTTCGCCCCGCCGACCGCGCGGCTGGCTTTGGGGTTGCCGAGGGCTGCTGCCAGCTCGCCGTAGGAACGCGTTTCGCCGTACGGGATGCGGCGCAGTTCTTCCCAGACGCGCTGCTGGAACGCGGTGCCTTTCACATCGAGCGGGATCGCGGCAGACCCCGGCCCCGGCTGTTCGACCGCCTCCAGCACCTGCGCAAACAACGCGCGAAAGTCCTCACCCGCTGGCACCAGCTCCGCCTTCGCAAAGCGCGCCCGCAACTCCCCTTCGTCCTCTCCGAACGCCAGACAGCACACGCCCTTGTCGGTCGCGGCGACCAGCATCGGCCCCAGCGTCGTCGGCAAAACCGCCCAATGCACGCGCTTGCCCGCGCCGCCTTTGCTCCAGTCATTCGGCGTCATGCCCAGCTTGCCTTTCGTCTCTGCGTAGAACTGTTTAGAACCCGCGTAGCCCGCGCTAGATAGCGCCTTGGTCACCCCCAATCCGTCGGACAGCGCGCCGCGCACCCGCTCTTCGCGCAATGCCTTGGCATAGGCGGCGGGTGACAGGCCGACGGTGCGTTTGAACAAGCGCTGGAAGTGGGTGGGGGTGTAGCCGGTCAGGCCGGCCAGCGCCTCCAGCGTCATCGGCCCGCGCCCTTGATCAAGGCTGGCTCGAATCGCGGCGATAGCGGCCAGCACGCATGCTTCCTCGGCGCTTTGGGTATCAGGAGAGCAGCGTTTACAAGCCCTTAGACCCGCATTCTCTGCCTCACCGGGGCTCGCATAGAACCGCACATTCTTGCGCAGCGGCGCGCGCGCCGGGCACGATGGGCGGCAATATATCCCGGTCGAATGCACGCCGGTCACAAATACGCCGTCAAACCGCCGGTCTTTGGCGAGCGCGATGCGCCAGCGATCATCATCGCCCAAAGGTATTGTTGATGGTTTTATTGGTTTCACGTGAAACATTTCCGCCGGACCCGTCCGGCAAAACACCCCCGCACCGCATTGTGCGCGTCGATTTCCACTATCGTTGGCTGAGCAAACAGATGCCGCAAGCCTGCATCCGCCTCACCCGACTGTGCAAGGATAGCGTCAACCATCATGCCATCAGCGTCAAACCCCCGCAAGGACAGCACTCGTGGCAGAAACACTGGCGGCACTGCGTTTATGTAACGCGCCACTGCCTTTGTACCTTCGCGCACGAAGATTGCGTGGCTCGTTCGATATGGGCCTGAATCTGCACGGCTAGTGTGGTTGAGCAACAGCACAGTTTCGCCCGCAACTGCATCCTCAAGTGTCACGCGGCAAGGGTAGCCTGGTTGAGCATCAACCACCATCCGTACGACGCCACGCCGAACCAGCTCCTCGTCGTCCAAACCGTATAGCGGCGCGAACTCCCTCCAATCCAGCCCTTTGATCTCGTATTCCACCATCGTCCTCCGAACAGATGATCGATAGATAGCCACACCCGGCCCGCCCGCGCACCCCCCGCCTTTGCGTTCAATGTCGCATGGGGCGAAAAAATGGCTATAGCAGCGCGCATGACCCGCCTTCTTCGCGCCCTCGCCCTGTTCCTGATCGCCCTTGCAGCCCCCGCCGCCGCCGATCCCGGCGATGTCGATGCCGCCGCGCGCGGGGTGGTGCGGGTGGTGGTGATCGGGGCTGATGGGGGCGAGCCTGCGCCGGTCAGCCACGGCAGCGGCTTTGCCGTCAGCGCCACACAGATCGTCACCAACGCGCACGTCGTCAGCGAGGCGTTGCTGGATGATACCTTGCGCATCGGGATCGTGCCGAGCGAGGGCGCAGGCGGCGCATTTGCCCGCGTGATCGCGGTCAGCCCGCGCAATGATCTGGCGTTGCTTGAGATCGCCAGTGGCAGCCTGCGCCTCCCGCCATTGGCGCTGGCGGGCGGGGTCAGCGGCGATCTGGGCGAGGTTTCGGCGGTCGGTTATCCGATGAATGTCGATCTGGCCCAGGGGTTGAGCATGGCCGACATTTTCCGCGCCCAGCCGCCGGTCAAATCGCGCGGATTCGTGTCGGGCGAGCGGCCCAGCCGTCAATTCGACACCATCCTCCACACCGCGCCGATTGCGCGCGGCAATTCGGGCGGGCCGCTGCTCGATCCGTGCGGGCGGGTGATCGGGGTCAATTCCTTCAGCGCCGATTCGATGAGCGGGGATGCGGAGTTCTACTTCGCGGTTTCCCTGCGCGAATTGCTGCCATTCTTGCGGGATAACGGGGTGGAGCCGATTACCAATGCGCTGCCCTGCCGGTCGATCGACGATCTGAATGCCGCAGAACGCCAGCGCATGGAGGCGCAGCAGGCACAGGCGCGCGAACGGCTGGCGAGCCAGGCGGAGGCCTTGCGCGAATTGCGCGATAACGCCCGTCTGACCGCGCAGATGGAGGTGATCGCCGCGCGCGAAAACGCGATGGCGATGGCGCTGATCGCGCTGCTTGGCGCGGTTGGCGGCGCCTATGCTGCGGCGATGTGGCGCGGCAACCCGGCGCGGCGCAAACACGCCGGGATCGCCGCAGGGCTGGCAGGGGCTGCCTTGATTACGGCGGCATTGCTGTGGATCACCCGCCCCGGCCTCAGCGAAATCGAAGACCGCGTCGAAGCCGCCGTTGCCGCCGCCCAAGGCGAAGATGCGCAGGGCGGAGGGGATTCCGCCAGCCCATCGCTAGCAGCGGAAGGCGCGCTGATCTGCACGCTGGTGCCCGAACGCAGCCGGGTGACCGCCGCACGCACCGATGATATCGCGCTCGAATGGTCGGCCGATGGCTGCGTCAATGGCCGCACCCAATACGGGCTGGGCACCGGCGGCGAATGGGCGCGGGTGTTCGCGGCGCAGGATGATGCAGCGGTCGCGGTCAATTATTATGATCCCGACACGCGCACCTTCCGCACCGATCGCTATCTGCTCGGGCAAACAGCACTGGCCGCCGCGCGCGAGGCCCGCGCCGCCTACACGCCGCCAGCCTGCGGGGTGAGCGATGCCGCACGCACGCTGGGCGAACAGCAATCCGCGCTGATCGCATTGCTGCCGGATCGCCCGAATGAACGGCTGGTCTATAGTTGCGCGGCGAAGGCGGGCGGCGCGAACTCGAACTAAGCCGGCGCGCGGAACGCGTCATGTTCCGACAAATCCCGTCCAGTGGCTTGCACCAGCGGGAATCAATTGCTAGGCGCGCGCCAACCTTGTGGGGGGCCTTTGTGCATCCCCCATTCCCAAGGCCCAAGCATTACCCCTTCGAAGCTTCCAAGAGGATTGCAAGCGCGTGGATATTTCCGCCGGTATCAAGGCTAGTCTGGCCGGACGCTATGCCTCGGCCCTGTTCGATCTTGCCAGCGAAAGCGGCAAAGTCACTGCGGTCGAGAGCGATCTCGAAACGCTCGGAGCGGCGCTGGCCGAATCGGGCGATCTGGCGGCGCTGACCACCAATCCCGAACTCGCGCGCGATGTGCAGGGCAAGGCGATGGCGGCAGTGGCGAAAAAGCTCAAACTGTCCACGCTCACCACTAATTTCATCGGAGTGCTGGCAGGCAACCGTCGTTTGGCGAAACTGCCTGCAATTATCGCCGCGTTTCGGGCGATTGCCGCCGCGCAGCGCGGTGAAGTGACCGCCACCGTCACCAGCGCACATCCGCTCAGCGATGATCAGATCGCCGCCTTGAAAACCAAGCTGACGCTGCGCGAAGGGCGCACTGTCATGCTGTCCGCCTCGGTTGATCCCGATCTGCTTGGCGGGATTGTCGTCACCATCGGTTCGCAGCGCATTGATGCCTCGATCCGCACCCGTCTCAACTCGCTAGCCCAGGCCATGAAGGCTTAAAGGACACTACCCATGCAAATCCGTGCCGCAGAAATCTCCAAGGTCATCAAGGACCAGATCGCCAATTTCGGCACCGAGGCCGAAGTCAGCGAAACCGGCACCGTGCTGAGCGTGGGTGACGGGATCGCCCGCATCCACGGGCTCGATCAGGTGCAGGCCGGCGAAATGGTCGAATTCGCCAACGGGGTGCAGGGCATGGCGCTCAACCTCGAAGCCGACAATGTCGGTGTCGTGATCTTCGGCTCGGACGCCGAGATCAAGGAAGGCGATATCGTCAAGCGCACCGGCACCATCGTTGACGTGCCGGTGGGCAAGGGCCTGCTGGGCCGCGTGGTCGATGCGCTCGGCAATCCGATTGACGGCAAGGGGCCGATCGAAACCACCCAGCGCAGCCGCGTTGAAGTGAAGGCGCCGGGCATCATCCCGCGCGAATCGGTGTCCGAACCCGTGCAGACCGGCCTCAAGGCGATTGACGCGCTGGTGCCCGTGGGCCGTGGTCAGCGCGAGCTAATCATCGGTGACCGTCAGACCGGCAAGACTGCGGTCGCGATCGACACCTTCATCAACCAGAAGGAAGCCAACGCGGGCGACGATGAAGGCAAGAAGCTTTACTGCGTCTATGTCGCGGTCGGCCAGAAGCGTTCGACCGTGGCGCAGATCGTCAAGCAGCTCGAAGAAAACGGCGCGATGGAATATTCGATCGTGGTCGCTGCGACCGCATCGGAACCTGCCCCGCTGCAATACCTTGCGCCCTATACCGGCTGCGCGATGGGTGAATTTTTTCGCGACAACGGCATGCACGCCGTGATCGTTTATGACGATTTGTCGAAGCAGGCCGTGGCTTACCGCCAGATGTCGCTGCTCCTGCGTCGTCCTCCGGGCCGTGAAGCCTATCCGGGCGACGTGTTCTACCTGCACTCTCGCCTGCTTGAACGCGCGGCCAAGATGAACGCCGATAACGGCCACGGTTCGCTCACCGCGCTGCCGATCATCGAAACGCAGGCAGGCGACGTGTCGGCCTATATCCCGACCAACGTGATCTCGATCACCGACGGCCAGATCTTCCTCGAAACCGGGCTATTCTATCAGGGCATCCGTCCGGCGATCAACGTCGGCCTGTCGGTCAGCCGCGTGGGCGGTGCCGCGCAGACCAAGGCGATGAAGAAGGTGGCGGGCTCGATGAAGCTCGATCTGGCGCAATACCGCGAAATGGCGGCGTTTGCGCAGTTCGGTTCCGATCTTGATGCGGCGACGCAGAAACTGCTCAACCGTGGCGCGCGTCTGACTGAGTTGCTCAAGCAGGCGCAATTCTCGCCGATGCCGTTCGAGGAACAGACCGTGTCGATCTATGCCGGCACCAACGGCTATCTCGATAGCATCGCGGTGAACCGCGTGGGCGAGTATGAAAGCCAGATGCTCGATTTCATGCGTCGCGAACACGGTGACGTGCTGACCGAGATTCGCACCAGCAAGAAGTTCGAAGGCGAGGCCGAAAGCAAGACCAAGGCCGCGCTGCAAGCCTTCGCCAAGCAGTTCGCGTAAGGGCACCGCCCGCCCCGTCACCCCGGCGAAGGCCGGGGCCTAGTTCGACGGGTCATATGGATCCCGGCCTTCGCCGGGATGACGAAATGGAGAAATTTGAGTGCCCTCACTCAAGGAACTCAAAGGTCGGATCAACTCGGTCAAATCGACCCAGAAGATCACCAAGGCCAAACAGATGGTCGCGGCGGCCAAGCTGCGCCGGGCGCAGGCTGCGGCTGAGGCCGGGCGGCCCTATGCCACGCGGCTGGCAGCGGTGATGGCATCGCTGGCGGGCAAGGTGAGCGGCGATTCTGCGCCCCGTCTGCTGGCAGGCACCGGCGCGGATCAGCGTCACCTGCTGGTGGTGGTCAACACCGACAAGGGCCTGTGCGGCGGGTTGAACTCGAACATCGTCAAGGCCGCCAAGGTCAAGGCACGCGAATTGATCGAGGACGGAAAAACAGTCGAATTTTACCTCGTCGGCCGGAAAGGCCGCGCGCCGCTGAAGCGCGAATTCCCCTCGGCTGTTGGCAACGGGTTCGACACCAGCACGGTCAAAACCCCCGGCTTCACCGAGGCCGAAGCCATCACCGATGAACTGATCGCGCTGTTTGACGCGGGCAAGTTCGACATCGCGCACCTCGTCTATCCGACCTTCAAATCGGCGCTGGCGCAGGATCCCACGGAAAACCAGCTGATCCCCGTCCCCGCCCCCACCAACACCGCCGCGAGCGATGCGGTGGTCGAATACGAGCCGGGCGAAGAGGAAATCCTCGAAGAACTGCTGCCGCGTTACGTGCGCACTCAGCTGTTCGGCGCGCTGCTCGAACGTGAGGCGTCCGAACAAGGCGCCTCGATGACCGCGATGGACAACGCCACGCGCAACGCGGGCGACCTGATCGGCAAGCTGACCATCATCTACAACCGCCAGCGTCAGGCGGCGATTACCACCGAATTGATTGAAATTATCGCAGGAGCGGAGGCATTGTGATGTTGATTTCGACGACAGCGATACAGCAACCTTACGACGTCATCGACATAATGATGTTTCTCGATACCTTCGAGCAAAAGGGTTTTCTCGGGTCCGGCGGATACGATTTCGATGGTGCTTTTGCATCTTCAAAGGAAAAAATGGCCGAAATTGCACGCTCGAAAGGCGGTGACGCAATTATCGGCTGTAATTTTGAACTGCGTGTCGCCGTGAAGCAAGGTTTTACCGCACAACAGGTTTTTGAACTCTTTTGCTTTGGAACGATTGTTAAACTTCGCGATAGCGAATTTGGAAACTAAGGACATTCAGATGGCCACCGCCCCCACTCTCAACCAGACCACCAACGGCACGATCAGCCAGGTCATCGGCGCTGTCGTCGACGTGCAGTTCCCCGGTGAACTGCCCGCGATCCTGACCGCGCTCGAAACCCGCAATGGTGACAAGACGCTGGTGCTCGAAGTCGCTCAGCACCTTGGCGAAAACACCGTGCGCACCATCGCGATGGACGCCACCGAAGGCCTCACGCGTGGCAGCGAAGTGATCAACACCGGCGCGCAGATTTCTGTGCCGGTCGGCCCCAAGGTGCTGGGCCGGATCATGAACGTGATCGGCGAAGCGATCGACGAACGCGGCCCGATCGGCGCGGAAAGCACCATGCCGATCCACGCCGAGGCCCCGCTGTTCATCGACCAGTCGACCGACGCGGCGATCCTTGTCACCGGGATCAAGGTGATCGACCTGCTCGCCCCCTATGCGCGCGGCGGCAAGATCGGCCTGTTCGGCGGCGCGGGCGTGGGCAAGACCGTGCTGATTCAGGAACTCATCAACAACATCGCCAAGGGCCACGGCGGCGTGTCGGTGTTCGCGGGCGTGGGTGAGCGCACCCGCGAAGGCAACGACCTCTATCACGAATTCCTCGACGCGGGCGTTATCGCCAAGGACGCCGATGGCAATGCGACCAGCGAAGGTTCAAAAGTGGCGCTGGTGTTCGGCCAGATGAACGAGCCGCCGGGCGCGCGTTCACGCGTGGCGCTGTCGGGCCTGACGATGGCGGAATATTTCCGCGACGTCGAAGGCCAGGACGTGTTGTTCTTCGTCGACAATATCTTCCGCTTCACCCAGGCGGGTTCGGAAGTGTCGGCGCTGCTCGGCCGTATTCCGAGCGCCGTGGGTTATCAGCCGACGCTGGCGACCGACATGGGTAAGCTGCAGGAACGCATCACCTCCACCACCAAGGGTTCGATCACCTCGGTGCAGGCGATTTACGTGCCTGCCGACGATTTGACCGACCCGGCACCTGCCGCTTCGTTTGCCCACCTTGACGCGACCACCACGCTGAGCCGTGCGATTTCGGAGCTCGGCATCTACCCGGCGGTTGACCCGCTCGACTCCACCTCGCGCGTGCTTGAACCGCGCGTGGTCGGCAACGAGCATTACGAAACCGCCCGCCGCGTTCAGGAAACCTTGCAGAAATACAAGAGCCTGCAGGACATCATCGCGATCCTCGGGATGGATGAACTGTCGGAAGAGGACAAGCTGATCGTCGCCCGCGCGCGCAAGCTGCAGAAGTTCCTGTCGCAGCCGTTCCACGTCGCCGAGGTGTTCACCAACATTCCCGGCGTGTTCGTGCAGCTGGAAGACACGGTGAAGAGCTTCAAGGCGGTGGTCGACGGCGAATATGACCACCTGCCCGAAAGCGCCTTCTACATGGTCGGCGGGATCGAACAGGCGGTCGAAAAGGCCAAGAAGCTGGCTGAAGAGGCGTAAGCAATGCCACTGCATTTCGAACTCGTGACCCCCGCCAAACTCGTCCGTTCGGAGGAAGTCCACATGGTAGTCGTCCCCGGTGCTGAGGGCGAATTCGGCGTGCTGGAAGGCCACGCGCCGTTCATGTCGACCGTGCGCGATGGCGCGGTGCAGATCTACAAGACCGAAGCCAGCGCGCCCGAGGTGATCGAAGTGCGCGGCGGCTTTGCCGAAGTCAATGAAAAGGGCCTCACCGTGCTGGCTGAACACGTCGAGGGGTAGCAATAGCTGCGCGGGGACGCACAAAAAACAGAAGGGGCGGGCCGATGGCTCGCCCTTTTTCATTTCGTCATTGCGAGCCGCGTAGCGGCGCGGCAATCCAGAGCGACACGTGGGCGCACTGGATTGTCGCGTCGCCTGCGGCTCCTCGCAATGACGAGAAAAGCAGCGCACCAAAATCAGATATCTCCCCTTCCCTTTCGCGCGCTCCCCCGGCACAACCGCATCCAGCAATTCCCCCAAGGAGAGGACGCGTGAAACTTGTCTCCACATTCGCATTGGCGCTCGCAATGACCATCGCATCAACAACTGGCGCAGCCGCGCAAGAAACCCCTGTCACCGGCGTCCCCGGACCCGAGCAGGATCCCTATATCTGGCTCGAAGAAGCCCGCAGCCCCGAGGCGCTGGACTGGGTCGCCAAGGAGAACACCCGCACGCTGGCCGCGTTTGAAGCTGACCCCCGGTTCGCGCAATTGAAGGCCGAGGCGCTGGCGATTTTCGACAGCGAGGACCGCATCCCCTTCGTCAGCTTCCGCCCCGATGGCTTGTATAATTTCTGGCAGGACAAGGCCAATCCCAAAGGCCTACTGCGCCGCACCAGCCTCGAAAGTTACCGCACCGACAAGCCGGAGTGGGAGGTCATCCTTGACGTTGACGCGCTCGCCAAGGCGGAGGGCAAGGAGTGGGTCTATCAGGGTTCGACCTGCCTGCCGCCCGCGCTCAATAAATGCATGATCGCGCTGTCCGATGGCGGCGAGGATGCCACCATCATGCGCGAGTTCGACACCGCGACCAAACAATTCGTCGAAGGCGGTTTCGTGCTCGATGCCAAGAGCCAGGGCGGCGTCAGCTGGATCGATGCCGACACGCTGCTGGTGGGCCGCAGTTTCGGTGACGGCACGCTGACGGAAAGCGAATATCCCTTCACCAGCCGGGTGTGGAAACGCGGCACCGACATCGCCGACGCACCCGAAATCTTCCGGGGTGAGCCGACCGACGTGTGGGCGGGTGCCAGCCTACTGCGCGACAACGCCGGCACGATCCACGCCCGCACCGCGTTTCGCGCGATCAGCTTTCACGAAAGCCTCTATTTCGTCGAAAAGGACGGCGCATGGCTCGCGCTCGACATCCCCAAAAAGGCCTCGCCTTACGGGATCGTCGATGGCCACCTGCTCTATTCGACCGATGAAGATTGGACGGTGGACGGCCAGACCTTCCCCGCTGACAGCCTGATCGCGGTCGATCTGGAGGAATGGAAAGCCGACCCCAACGGCGCGAAGAAAACACTGGTCTGGGCACCGGGCGAACGCCAGACCAAGCAGGGCGGCGCGGTCACCGGCAATGCGCTGTTCGTGACGCTGCTCGATAATGTCGTGGGCAAGGTGCTGGAGTTCAATTTTGACGGCGGCGAATGGGTCAGCCATCAGGTGGCCCTGCCCGATAACGCCACGCTCGGCATCGCGGCGTCGTCTGACGAGACCGACCAGATCATGTACACGGTCAGCGGGTTTCTGGAACCGACCACGCTCTATTACGCCGATGGCTCGGGCACGCCTGCGGTGCTCAAAACCAGCCCGGCCTATTTCGACCCCGCTGGGATGGAGGTGGAGCAGCACGAGGCGACCAGCGCCGACGGCACCAAAATTCCCTATTTCATCGTCAAGCCCAAGGGCATGGAGCTGGATGGCACCACCGCCACGCTGATGACCGGCTACGGAGGCTTCCAAATCGCGCGCCTGCCCGCCTATCTCGGCAGCACGGGCAAACTGTGGGTGGAAAAGGGCGGCGCCTATGTGCTTGCCAACCTGCGCGGGGGTGGGGAATTCGGGCCGAACTGGCACCAGACCGCGATTCGCGAGAACAAGCAGCGCACCTGGGACGATTTCATCACGGTGGGCGATGATCTGGTGAAGCGCGGCTTCACCTCGCCGCAGCATCTCGGCATTCAGGGCGGATCGCAGGGCGGCTTGCTGGTCGGAACCGCGTTTACCCAGCGGCCTGACCTGTTTGGCGCGGCGATTGTGCAGATCCCGCTGTTCGATATGCTGCGGTTCCACCTGATCGGGCGCGGGGCATCGTGGATCGGCGAATATGGCGACCCGCGCATCCCCGAACAGCGCGCCTGGATCGAGGCCTATTCACCCTATCAGAAGATCGTCGAAGGCGTGGATTACCCTGCGCCGTTCCTGTGGGCATCGACCGCGGACGACCGCACCCACCCCGCCCACGCACGCAAGGGCGCGGCGCGGCTCAAGGCGTTGGGCCAGCCCTATTACTACTTCGAAGACACCACCGGAGGGCACTCCGGCGGGGTCGATAATGATCAGCGCGCCAAGCTGCAGGCGCTGCAATTCATCTATCTGATGCAGCGGTTGATGGATCAGCATCGCGAATAGATTCGCCTCTCGCATAACTCAGACAGGGGCGGTTCCGGCAAGGGATCGCCCCTTTTGCGTTAGATAACGCAGGCAAACGTAACTATTTGTAAAATAAGCTGACACTTTGCCCTCAGCTCGTCGCAAGCGCGGCACGGGGCGGTTCGTCAACGCGGTTTTAACCATGTTCGGCAGCACCTTGTTAGGCCTGCTCGTCAACACTCAGGCCATCGGGGGCGATGACACGCACAGCTGACGAGGAACACAGTGATGGCCTATCCCAGAGACATGTCGATTGCCGATGCGATCAAGCAATACGGCCTGCCGAAAACCCACCGCGTGCATTGGTCCAAGGCGCGCAAGGATGACGTGGTGCGCGCCGTGCGCGACCGCGCTATCAGCTTTACCGAAGCCCGCGAACGATATCTGCTCAGCCGCAGCGAATTCGCGCAGTGGGAGCGTGAATATATCGCGGCGGGCGGCAAAGCCGCGCGGATGGAGGATGCCTGAGAAATGACGGGGATTCGCTGCGCTTAACTCCGTGGCGAGCCCTTTTTTCTCTCAGCTACGGCTTAGGCGCGGGAAGATCCCGGATATTTAGCTTTGCAAGATCCCCCAAAGGCGCGAACCAATCTTGCTCGCTCATACATCCGCTGAGCCGTTCTTGATGGTGTGTAGCTTTTTCAGCAAAGTCCGCTGATTCTTCGCTTCGAGCGAAATAAGAAACACAATGTCCTTCATAAAAAATAATTCGCTTCAAATCGCCATGGAAGTTCAATTTGCTCA
The DNA here is from genome assembly GCF_040547625.1 of Porphyrobacter sp. MBR-155. Lineage (NCBI taxonomy): Bacteria > Pseudomonadati > Pseudomonadota > Alphaproteobacteria > Sphingomonadales > Erythrobacteraceae > Porphyrobacter > Porphyrobacter sp. MBR-155. Next base: position 89,668 of record NZ_JBEPQB010000002.1, on the reverse strand, counting down.
GCAACATCGAGTAAATTAACCTCTATTGTAGAGTGTGGATTGTACTCCCCATGTATTTCAGTTAGCTTGAAAATAAATCCATTAAGTTGCTTGTTGGCAATGTGAATTGTATCTTCGAGCCTTTGGATTTCAGCATTAGCTCTCTCTTCCACTCGCTTTCGCTCTAATCGCAGGGTTGAAAGTTTATTCGAGATATCTTCCCAATCATACAAGCCAGTAATCATCGCTACCTCCGTGAACCCTACCTCATTACAATGGCCCCCTTTTGTTCTTTTGTCACCAGAATTTTCGGAATAATCCCCGTCTTTCATATCGATGGTGATGCCATCGAATTGCAGTAAGTTAAGGGAATTACAGGTGCTGCGACCCAACGGGCCAACTTACCGCGTCGGCGCGTCGAAATCGGCGGGCTTGTTTGCCACCCAGGCGACAAACTTGGCGATTGCAGGATTGTCGCGGATCACGCTCGCCTTGTCACCGATCCGCGCCAATTCATTATTGGTGAAGTTGGCGTGGATGGTCTTGTGGCAGATCGGGTGAATCGGCACCTTCACCTTGCCCTTTTTGGCCTTGGGCACCGGATGATGCCATTGCTCGATGTCGCCAAGCGGGCGGGAGCAGAGCCAGCAGTTGGGGTGGTCGCTCACTTCTTCTCCGCCGCTTTCTTCTTCTTCATCGCGTCGTGGAACCGATCCGCCCAGCCCGGCTTCACCAATTGTTCGGCGCGCACCATGCGCAGCTCTCCGGGCGCGACATCGCGGCTGACGGTGCTGCCCGCCGCGACAATCGCATCCGCGCCGATGCTGACGGGCGCGACCAGCGCCGAGTTCGATCCGATGAAGGCGCGCTCACCAATCACGGTCTTGTGCTTGAAATAGCCATCATAATTGCAAGTAATCGTGCCCGCGCCAATATTCGCGCCCGCGCCGATGGTGGCATCGCCGAGATAGGTGAGGTGGCTTGCCTTCGCGCCCTGCCCCAGCACCGCGTTCTTCACCTCAACGAAATTGCCGACGAAGCTGCCTTCTTCCAGCACCGTGCCTAGGCGCAGGCGCGCAAACGGGCCGACCTTGACCCCGCTCGCCAGCTTCGCGCCTTCGATGTGCGAATTGGCGCGGATCAGCACGTTGTCGGCAATCACCACGCCGGGGCCGAAAAACACGTTGGGTTCAATCGTGACATCGCGGCCCACCTGCGTGTCCCAATTGAAGAACACCGTATCGGGCGCGATCAGGGTTGCGCCTTCGTCCATCGCCCTGATGCGCCGCGCCGCCTGCCAGCGGCTTTCCGCAGCGGCGAGTTCAGCGCGGCTGTTGATCCCGGCAACTTCATCGGGCGTTTCCGCCACGATCACCGCGCAGGTGCGCCCGTCGGCAATCGCGATGTTGACGATGTCGGGGAGGTAATATTCGCCCTGCGCGTTATCATTGCCGACCCGCGCCAGCAGCGCGAACAGATCGCCCGCACGCGCCGCGATCAGGCCCGAATTGCACAGCCGCGTAGCGCGTTCGCCCTCGTCCGCGTCCTTGTATTCGACCATCTTGATGATGCGGCCATCATCATCCGCGATCACCCGGCCATAGGCGAGCGGATCGGCAGGCTCAAAGCCCAATACCACCGCAGCCGGGCTATCCGCGCCGTGCAACCGTTCCAGCATCGCGCGCATCGTCGCCGCCTTCACGAAGGGCACATCGCCGTAAAGCACCAGCACATCGCCCGCAAAACCCGCCAGCGCGCCCTCGGCCTGCGCTACCGCGTGGCCGGTGCCAAGCTGCGGTTCTTGCAGGCAGGTGGCCGCGCGCGCGCCCACCGCCGCCTCGATCTGATCGCGCCCTGCGCCGACCACCACCGCCAGCCGTTCCGGCCCGAGTTCTTCGACCGACGTCATCAGGTGATCGAGCATCGCCCGGCCCGCAATCGGGTGCAGCACCTTGTGCCTATCGCTTTTCATGCGGGTGCCCTTGCCCGCGGCAAGGATGATGGCGGCGAAAGGATGTGTCGTCGTGGTCATGAAAGCCCCTGTAAGTTAAGCCGCGCCTGCCAGCAAATGCTTGCGGTTTGAAGAAGCATCCGCCACCGCGCCTGGCCATGACGCAAATTCCCTTTGATGCAATCGGGTTCGACCTTGATGGCACCCTGCTCGATACCTTTCGCGATCTGGGCGCGGCAGTAAACCATGCGCTGGTGCTGGGCGGGTTTGATGCGGCACCGCTCGATACCTCGAAAGACCTGATCGGCGGCGGGGCCAAGATCATGCTGGCGCGCGCGGTGGAAGCGCAGGGCGGCCTGCCGGATGATGAATTCAAGCGGCTCTACAAGGCGATGCTGGCCTATTATGCCGAACACAACGCCGTCCACACCGCGCCCTATCCCGGCGTGCGCGAGGCGCTGGCAGAGCTGGCGGCGCAGGGGGTGCGGATGGCGGTCGTCACCAACAAGTTTGAAGGTTTTGCCCGCAGCATCCTGACCCAGCTTGATCTGATCGGCGCGTTTGAAACCGTGATCGGCGGGGATTCGATGGGCAAGGGCGATGATGGCCAGTTCCTTGCCAAACCGCACCCCGCCCCGGTGATCGCCGCGCGCGCTGCCACGGGCGACGGGCGATTCGTGTTCATCGGCGATTCGACCTATGATGCTCGTGCCGCGCAAGCTGCCGAAGTGCCGTTCGTCGCGGCTGCCTATGGCTATTGCGATGCGCCCCCGCACGAAATGGGCGCGGATGCGGTGATCGATTCGTTTGCTGATCTGATTCCGGCGCTCACACGGCTTTCGCATCGCGGCTGACCCTACGGCATCCGCCGCCTGACAGTTCGGCGGTTGCAAGCCACGCTTGAAAGTGCCACGCAGCGGCCACAAATCAGCTTTACGCAGGCGTAAACCGCGCCGCCCAGAAGCCGCATAGATCAAGGACAGGAGAACACACATGACCATCAACTTCAAAGACAAGGTTGCCATCGTTACCGGTGCAGGCGGCGGTTTGGGCCGGGCCTATGCGCTGGAACTCGCGCGGCGCGGGGCGAAGGTTGTGGTCAATGATCTGGGCGGCGCGCGCGATGGCACCGGCACCTCTGACGCCGCAGCGCAGGTCGTCGCCGAAATCGAAGCGATGGGCGGCGAAGCCATCGCCAACGGCGGGTCGGTTACCGAATACGAACAGATGGAAAAGATGGTCGCCGATGCCAAGCAGAAGTGGGGCGGCGTCCATGTGCTCATCAACAACGCGGGCGTGCTGCGCGACAAGACCTTCGTCAAGATGGAACCGGCCGACTTTGAATTCGTGGTCAAGGTGCACCTCACCGGCAGCGCCTTTGCCACCAAGGCGTGCTGGGAAACCTTCCGCGAACAGGGCTATGGCCGCGTGCTGATGACCGCGTCGTCCACCGGCCTGTTCGGCAATTTCGGCCAAGCGAACTACGGCGCGGCCAAGCTCGGCCTTGCGGGCCTGACCAAGACGCTGGCATTGGAAGGCGCGAAGTATAACGTGCGCTGCAACACCCTGTCGCCGGTCGCGGGCACCCGCATGACCGAAGATCTGTTCCCCGAAGAAGCGTTCAAGCTGTTCGCGCCCGAAAACGTGGTGCCTGCCGCGCTATTCCTCGTCAGCGAAGACGCGCCGACCAATGCGATTGTTGGCGCGGGCGCGGGTGGTTTCCACTCCTCGTGGACGGTGATGAACGATGCGGTGTGGCTGCCCGAAGGTGAACGCACGGTCGAAGGCTTTGCCGCGCATTGGGAAGAAATCAACGCCTTCACCAACCTGATCGCCCCGCAATCGGGCAGCGAACAATCGGGCAATATCCTGAAGGCGATGCAGAAAGTGACCGGAACGGGGCCGGGCAGCGCGCGCGGGTGATCCTGTCTATCCCCCTCCCTTAGGGGAGGGGGGCTTTCAATCCACCGCCTTCAGCAACCGCCGCTCCATCGGTGCGAGCACGCCCGCAAGGTCGTGGCCGCGTTTGAGCACCTGTCCGTGTTCGCCGAACAGCGTCCACATCCCCTGTTTCGCGCGCAAGGCAGGGCGTTTTTCGACCCGGGCCTGCGGGCGTTCGGCACTGCGGCGGAACGCGGCGAAGGTCGCGGAGTGGCGGTCAAAATCCATCGCGTAATCGCGCCACTGTCCGGCGGCGACCATCCGGCCATACAGATCAAGGATGCGCTGCAATTCGGCGCGTTCGAACCCGACCTGCGATGCTGCGTGGCCCGGAAACGCCACCACCTGCCCGGCATTCAATCCCATTGGCAACCCCATTGTGCCGGAAACATTAATTCCTGACTTCAATCCTTGGTTCCGCTTTTGAGCGGGGCCTCAGCCTCAACCGGCGCGCTGCGTTCTGCCAGCAGCGCCTTCATCGCCGCCATTTCTTCGCGCAGACCCGCGATTTCCGCCTCCAGCTTTTCCACGCAATCACGGCGCGGGCGGCCTTCGTCATCGCATGGAGAATCATCGCAAGGCGTGCCGTAGGGAATGAATTCCTTGATCCATTCCTCCGCCGGAACCAGTGTTGAACGCGCCTTCAGCCCGATCATCGTCGCGCCCGCAGGCACGTCTTCGGTAACAACCGCATTCGCGCCGACGCGCGCGCGTTCACCCACCACAATCGGCCCGATAATCTGCGCGCCCGAACCGATGATGACATTATCGGCCAAGGTCGGGTGGCGTTTTCCGCCCTTGCCGTTGGTGGGGTTGGTGCCGCCCAGCGTGACACATTGATAAATAGTGACATTATCGCCAATTTCGGCGGTTTCACCAATCACGGTAAAGCCGTGGTCGATAAACAGGTTCTTGCCGATCTGCGCGCCGGGGTGAATGTCAATCGCGGTCAGTGCCCGCGAAAAATGGTTCACAAACCGGGCGAGGAAATACAGCTTGGCGTCAAACAGCCAATGCGCGATGCGGTGCATCCCCAGCGCCAGAACCCCCGGATAAAGCAGGATTTCCCAGCGCGAACGCGGCGCAGGGTCGCGCGCGCGCACCGAATCCAGATAGCTGATCAGCTGTTCAAACATGACACCTTTATTCCCATCAAACGGCGCGTGATGCAAATCGCGCCTTACAGCAGACGTTGCTGCTCTGGCCCATGCAAGGCCTCCAGCGCGGCGCGCCACACCGACATGGTGGCGGGCACCTGTCGTTCAAGGCTGATGCGGTCAATCGCTGCGACCAGCGCTTCAATCCCGGCAAAGCTGCGGGTGGTGCGCGGAACGAGGTATTCCGCCGCCCCATCGGGCAGGCTCAGCCCGCGTTGTTCGGCGTGCGCATGGATCAACGCGCCCGCCATCGCATCATCGGGCGCGCCAATCGCCAGTTGCAACGATCCGCCGATGCGTGAGGCGAGATCGGGCAAGGCGATGTTCCACCCACCGCTTCCCTCGCCGCCATTGGCGACCAGCAACAATGCCCCGCCTTCGCGTGACCCGCCTTGCTGCACCGCGTTCCAGCGGTGGAACAGATCGGTTTCATCCGCCCGTTCGGCGTCGTCGATCACCTCAAGCCCGTCTGCTCCCGGCAGGCTCTGCGCCCAGCGGGCCAGCAGCGATTTGCCCGAACGCGGCGGGCCGGTCAGCACGGCGACGTGGAATGGCCAGCGCGCGGGGTCCTGCAACGCCTCGATCACCCCGGCATTGGCCGCGCCAATCACGATCCGCTGCGCGCCCGCAGGCCCGCGCCCGGACAACGGCAAGGCAATCTGCGACGGGAACGGGGTGTTCATCACCGCCAGCGCCTAACGGCTGATGGCGAGCGCATTCGCCCCTCGCCGCACGGTAAACCCGCGCGCTTCGAACGCGGCGGCCAGTTCTTCGAGCGTTCCGGCATAGCTCACGCTCATCACCGACGTGCCGCCAATCGCGGTGCTGGTCACGCCCAGCCCGCGCACACCGGCGGTGCCGCGCACTGTGCTCAGCAGTCCGTCAAACGTGGCGGCATCTGGGGTGGCAAACTGCACTGTGATGGCGCGCACGGTTGCTTCGCCCGGCACAGGGCCGCTAATCGGTAGGGCATTGGTTCCCGGAATTATCCCAGCCGCCGCCGCAGCAGCAGCAGCAGCTTCCTCGCGCGCCTTCACCGCCTGCCCGATCTCGATCAGGCGCTGGATTGCCGGATCAACTTCGCCAGCGCCGCCCAGCCGCAAGGTCGGATCGGGCTTGAGCTTACCCGCAGCCAGCGCGCCTGAAAAAATGCCGTCGATCCGTTCAACCGCGCGGCCCAGCATTTCCGGCACCTGATCCGGCCCATCAGCCGTCAGTGTGAAAGTTTCGAGCAGGCGGCTATCCGGGCCATATCGCGCGGTGAAGGTGCCGCTGACCGGCCCGCCGGGAAACTGGTGATCGAGCCGGGCAAACGCCATCAGCGCATCGGTTGCGCCATATTGGTCGAGCATACTGCGCCACCATGCCCGGCTGCGGCGGGTCGCCTGACCGAAATTGACCAGCAGCGAATCGCCCCCCGCCCCGCTCAGGCGCACGTAATTGATGCGGCTGGTACCGGGATTGAAGTCGGCCCAGGCCTGCTGCCACGGATTGCGTTGTTCAAAGGCAATGAACGCCCCGCCGCTTTCCATCGCCGGGATCAGCAATAACGGGGCCGACCGCGCCGCCTGCTCCGGGCCGCCAAGATAACTGCCCGCGCGCTGACGGTCGAACACCACGCCCAGCGTGGCGATATAGCGCCGCGGGCCCAGCCGTTCGCGCTCGATCACGATCGCGGATACCAGCCCGTCAAGCTGCCCGTCGGACAGTTTCGGCCCGCCAACCTTGGCCCACGCCTGCCGCTGCGCCTCACGCCATCCTTTGGCGCGGGCGTCCTCGGCGCTTTTGCCGCTGACATCGATGCTGATCCCGCGCACTTCGATATCGGCGCTGGCAGCGGTGGGCGCGATCCCGCGTTCGCCCGCCACCTGCGCCACCAACGCATAGGCCCCGCCGAGCAAGGCGAACGCCAGCACAGCGCCGCCCAGCCAGCGAGCCAATGGGCGGGCGGCATCATGGCCGGGAAGGGGAAGAGTCATGCTCATCGGGGAAATCGCGCGCCTTTTGCCCAAAGGCGAGTGGAATTCCAAGCGCGAAAGGCTAAAGCGGCGTGCATGACTGCCGGGAAAACATCAAATGGCGGGCCGGATGGCTCCTCCTACACCTATGCCGATGCGGGCGTATCGATTGCGGCTGGCAATGCGCTGGTCAAAGCCATCGCCCCGCTGGCCAAGGCCACAGCGCGCCCCGGCGCGACCAGCGAGTTGGGCGGATTTGGCGGGTTTTTCGATCCCAAGGCCGCCGGATATCGCGATCCGCTGCTGGTCGCCGCGAATGACGGGGTCGGCACCAAGCTGAAACTGGCGATTGACCATGACCGGCACGACCACGTCGGCATCGATCTGGTCGCGATGTGCGTCAATGATCTGATCGTTCAGGGCGCAGAACCGCTATTTTTCCTCGATTATTTCGCCACGGGCAAGCTGGAAAACGGCGTGGCGACCCGCGTGATCGCGGGCATCGCCACCGGCTGCAAGCAGGCCGAATGCGCGCTGATCGGCGGCGAGACGGCGGAAATGCCGGGGATGTATGCCGCCGGAGACTATGACCTTGCGGGTTTCTGTGTCGGCGCGGTCGAACGCGGCGAGCAGTTGACGGGTGACAAGGTTGCACCGGGTGATGTGTTGCTGGGACTGGCCTCGTCAGGTGTGCATTCCAATGGCTATTCGCTGGTGCGCAGGCTGGCGGCGGACAAGGGTTGGAAGATGGGTCGCCCTGCCCCGTTCGACCAAGACCAGTTGCTGATCAACGCCCTGATCGCGCCGACGCGGATCTATGTCGCAAGCCTGCTGCCGCTGATCCGCAGCGGTTTGATCAATGGGCTCGCCCATATCACCGGCGGCGGGTTGCTCGAAAACATCCCGCGTATCCTTCCGCAAGGCGCGCACGCGGTGGTCGATGCAAATCTGTGGCCGCAACCACGGTTGATGGCGTTCCTGCAAGCGCAGGGGCAGATCGAGCCAGAAGAAATGGCGCGCACCTTCAATTGCGGGGTCGGCATGGTGCTGGCCGTGGCGGCGGACAAGGTGGCCGAGGTCACGCTGCGGCTTGAAGCGGCGGGCGAGACTGTGTTTACCGTGGGCCGGATCGACGCGGGCGACAAGGGTTGCACCGTGCGCGGATCGGTGGAAACCTGGGCGGCCAAAAGCGATTGGAGCGCGACGCATCTTGGCTGAAAAAGCCCGCATCGCCATCCTGATTTCCGGCGCGGGCACCAATATGGCCGCGCTGCTCTATGCCAGCCGCATGGGAGATTGCCCTTACGAAGTGGTGCTGGTCGCCAGCAATGACGCAGCAGCGCCGGGGCTGGCGCTGGCCGCGCTGGAAGGCGCGGCGACCTTCGCCCAATCGCACAAGGGCATGACCCGCGCGGATCATGACGCGGTGATGGAAGCCGCTGTTAGAGACGCGGGCGCGGATTTTATCGTGCTGGCGGGCTATATGCGCATCTTGTCAGACGGATTTGTGCAGCGCTGGGCGGGCCGGATGCTCAATATCCACCCGTCGTTGCTGCCCAAATACAAGGGGCTGGATACTTTCGCCCGCGCCATCGCAGCGGGCGATAGCCACGCAGGCGCGAGCGTTCATCTGGTCACGCCCGAACTCGACGCAGGCGAGGTGCTGGCGCAGGCGCGCGTCGCGATTGCGAGCGATGATACCCCCGCAACCCTCGCCGAGCGGGTGCGCTTGGCCGAACATCAGCTCTATCCCCGCGCGGTGGCAGACTATGTGACGCGCTTCACGGACATCGCGGACGAATTCTGATGGTGCCCCGCTCCACCCCCGCCCGCGATCATCCACTGGCGCGCGGGGCGCTGGCGCAGCGGGCCAGTGATTTTTTGGGGAAGGCATGGGCCAATGGCTGGCTGCCGCCGCCGAACCTTGATCCCGACGCGCTGTGGGCGCTGGCGGCCAAGCCCTTTGGCGCGCAGGCTGAGGCGGTCGAACAGGGCGCGCGCGCGCCCGAAGACGTCGCCGATTTTCGCGAGCGGCTGCAACGCCTGTGCGCGGCGGTTGAGGCCGAGGCCGATCTCAACCCGCTGGGCCGCACGATGGCGTGGGGGCAGGTGTCGCGCGTGGTCAAGAACCGCCTCGCTTTCGGCGCGCTGTGGCTGAAGCGGCCCGAATTGCTCGAAACGCGCCTCGCCCCGCCGATCATCGTTATCGGCCATATGCGCAGCGGGACAACGCGCATCCACACCCTGCTGGCGGCTGACCCGGCGCATTCACACACCCGCTATTGCGATGCCTATCACCCGGTGCCCGCGCGGTGGGGCATGAACCGGGTCAAGGCGGCGGTCGAACTCGCCATGCTCGGCGCGCTCAATCCGTGGATGCAGGCAATCCATCCGATGGCTCCGGGCGCGGTGGAAGAGGAACTGGCGTGGATTTCAGCCGCGCTGCACCATTCGATCTACGAATCGCAGTGGCACATCCCGACTTTTTCCGCATGGAGCGAAGCGCGCGAAGCTGCGCCGATTTACCGCGAGATGGCCCGCATCCTGCGCACCGACGCCGCCACGCGCGCGCTGGCACCAAAGCCCCGCGTGATGAAGGTGCCCGCCTTTGCTGAGGATCTGCCCGCGCTGCTCACCGCGTTCCCCGACGCCCGTTTGGTGATTGCGCAGCGCGATCCTGACGCGGTGCTGCGCAGCGCGGTATCGCTGGCGGCGAACCAGATGGCGATGCAGTCCGATGCTTGCGATCTTGATGCGATTACAGCGCGCTGGCGCCGCAAGATCGCGCTGCGTGATGAGCGCATGACCGACGCGCTGGCCGGATGGCATGGCCCGGTCGCGCGGCTTGCCTTCGATGAATTGAATACCGATTGGGAGGCCGCGATCCGGCGCTGCTACGCCGATCTTGGGCTTGCGCTTACGTCTCAGGCACTGGCGGCAATGCGCAAGCGGATGGCGGCAAGCAAGGGCGGTCTGCACCACGCGCATTCGCAACAATTGGCGCGCTTTGCTGAGGCGGGCTAGCCGATCGGCGCTGTAATGTGGGATATAACGAAAAGGCCGCCCCTTTCGGAGCGGCCCTTTGCATTTCATCCGGCCTGAAAAATCAGCCGACGATTTCTTCATCCTTGAAGAAGAACGCGATTTCGATGGCCGCGTTTTCTTCCGAATCCGAACCGTGAACGGTGTTCTCACCGATCGACAGGGCGAGTTCCTTGCGGATCGTGCCGGGGGCAGCGTCCGCCGGGTTGGTCGCGCCCATCACTTCGCGGTTGCGGGCTACGGCGTCTTCGCCTTCGAGCACCTGCACCACCACCGGCTCGCTCATCATGAAATCAACGAGTTCACCAAAGAACGGGCGTTCGCGGTGGACGCCGTAGAAACCTTCGGCCTGTTCGCGGGTCATGTGGATGCGCTTGGACGCGACGACGCGCAGGCCGGCGTCTTCCAGCATCTTGGTAACAGCGCCGGTCAGGTTGCGACGGGTGGCATCGGGCTTGATGATCGAAAAGGTGCGGGTAACCGCCATGATTATGCTCCTGTGGACGTATTTTTATGGGGGATGTTGGCCGCGCCCGTAGATGCTGCGCTGCAAAATGGCAAGCGTCGCGCACGGTGTTCTCGGCGCCTGCCGTTTTCTTGATCGAGCAAATATGCTATGCAATGCAGCTTGGGGAATTGGGGGGGACACATGGAAAACGATTACACGCTATCGCGGCGGCGCTTTGCTGGCGCCGCACTAACCGCAGCAGGCATCATTGCGACCGGCGGCATCGCCCGTGCGGCGACACCAGCGCAGACGGCCAGCGGCCCGCTCGGCCCGTTCTATCCGATAATGCGTCCAGCCGATGATGATTTCGACATGACCATGATCAAGGGCAATACCGGGCGAGCGTTGGGCCGAGTCATCGAAGTCACCGGGCGCGTGCTCGACAGCCGGGGCAATCCCGTCCGCGGTGCCGAACTGGAATTATGGCAATGCAATGCCGCCGGTCGCTATGATCATCCGGGCGATATTGCCACCGCCCCACTCGATCCGAACTTCCAGGGCTTTGCCCGGCTGATCACCGGCCCAAGCGGCGAATGGCGGGTGATGACGATCAAACCAGCAGGCTATGCGAGCCCGATTGGCTGGCGCACGCCGCACATCCACTTCGACGTGCGTGGTCGCCAGCACCGGTTGATAACGCAGATGTATTTCAGCGAAGACCACGTCACCAACAGCAAGGACGCGCTCTATAACCAGCTTGGCGAGGACGCGATCACCGCGATGGCGGCCCAGCAGGCAGCAGATCGCTATCGCTGGGACATCGTGGTGAGCGACAGCTGAAGCTGGCGGCGATTATCCGCCGGTCTTGCTGCCGATGATGATCTGTCCGGTGGTTGCATCCTTCTGATTGTCGGTCGCGGTGATCGACATCGTGGAACCGTCGCGCTCGCGCTCTGCGCCGATCATCAGGGTGCCGTTGGTGTTCATTTCGATCTGGATCGCGAACCCGGCGGCCTTGGCCTGATCGCGGTAATGGGCGATGATTGTGTCGGCGGCGGCGTCTGCCTCGAACATCACCATTGTCCCCTGCCCACCGGGCTGGTTGACAACGGTGTTGGTGATCACCTTTGATCCGGGAAACAGGCTGAAACCGGCGGGCAGGCTGACCGGCACATCCGCGCCCGAACGCAAGGTGGCGGTGCCATCGGGCCCTTCGACCGTCATACTGGTTTCGCCGGTATCCTTGTCGATGGTGTATTCGGCGGTTTCGCCGTCCTTGGTAGTGAATTCACCCGAGGTTTCCGAACCGCAGGCGGTAAGCAAAAATGCCGCGCTGCTTGCCAATACCAATGCCACCTTACGCATCTGCAATCCCCCTCACATTACGCGCATCAATATCATTGATTCGGGTTGCTGCGGCAAGCCCTCAGCCTTTCTTGACCCAACGCCCGTCTTCCTGCGCGAAGTAGGCGCGTTCCACATCATCCTTGCCATCCTGCGCGCGCCATGCAGCCCGCGCGGCGGGTGCGGCATCGGGCGGGAACAGCAGGAACACGCGGGCAAAGCCGGGGGTATCGCGAAACACCCCGTCGGCAAGGATCAGGTGGCTCGCCCCGTTGCTGGCGGCAGGTTCAGCGGACAGCAGGATCGGTTGATCCGCCCCGCCGGTCGCATCGGCCTCACCATTGGCAAGGAAGCTCTCCGGCCCCGCCTGCCACAGCGCGCGGGCAATGGCGGCGCGCTGCTGGGCATCATCCGACACCACCAGCAACCGCGCGCCCTCCGCCAGCGTCCGCTTGGCGATCAGGGCGACAACCTTTTCGATAGGGTCGGTGGTGACTTGCCAGAAGTCCAACTTCATAGTTCTTGCTGTCCTACCGCTCCGCTATTTGAAGATGGTTATCCCTCCACCACATCGCGCACGAATTGTTCGAGCAGGCGCGCGCCGTATCCGGTTGCGCCTTTCTCCCACGAGTGGCCCGGTTTGGCCGCCCACACCATCCCGGCAATGTCGAGATGCGCCCACGGCGTGCCGTCCTTGATGAAGCGTTGCAGGAACTGCGCAGCGGTGATTGATCCGCCTTCACGCGGGCCGACATTCTTCATGTCAGCAATCTGCGAATCGATCAGTTTGTCGTAATTGGCACCCAGCGGCATCCGCCACAGCTTGTCACCGCTGGCCTTGCCTGCCGCGGCCAACTGCTCAGCCAGTGTATCGTCATTAGCGAACATCCCGCCATGTTCGTTGCCCAGCGCAATGATCATCGCCCCGGTCAGCGTGGCGAGATCGACGATCCGTGCCGCGTCATATTGTTCCTGCGCCCAGTGCAGCGCGTCGCACAATACCAGCCGCCCTTCGGCATCGGTGTTGAGCACTTCGACTGTCTGCCCGCTCATGGTGGTGACGATATCGCCGGGGCGCTGCGCCTTGCCGTCGGGCATATTTTCAACGAGGCCCATCACGCCGATCACATTGGCCTTGGCCTTGCGGGTGACGATGGCCAGCATCGCGCCAGCCACAGCGCCTGCCCCGCCCATGTCCCACTTCATGTCTTCCATGCCGGGGCCGGGCTTCAACGAGATGCCGCCGGTATCGAAGGTGACGCCCTTGCCGACGAACACGGTCGGCTTTTCGTCCGCTGCGCCGCCGTTCCAGCGGATCGCGATCAGTTTCGATTCGCGTTCCGACCCGCGCCCCACCGCAACCAGCGCGCCCATGCCGAGCGCTTCCATTTCGGCCTCGCTCAACACGGTGATGTCCGCGCCCGTCCCGGCGAAGGCTTTCTGACAGGCGGCAACAAAGGTTTCGGGGTAGATCACATTGGGCGCTTCGGTCACCAGATAGCGGGTGAATTCGACGCCCTTGGCCAGCGCGGCTTCGCGTTCCCACGCGGCTTCGGTTCCCGCGGGGGCATTGATGACGTGCACGGTTTCAAGGCTGGGGCGCTTTTCAGCCGACAGCTTGGTGCGATACTTGTCGTGCCGCCAGCCGCGCAGCCTGAGACCGAGCAGCACCGCCGCCGCATCGTCCGCCGACAATCCCGCCTGCCCCAGATCGAGCGCCATCGCACGCTCGGTCGAAACCAGATATTTCGCCGTCAGCGCTGCGCCCGCGCGTTCGCAATCGAGCCGCCGGTCGGCCCCGTCAGCCTCCCCCGCGCCCGCCAGCGCAATCCGTTTCACCGCGCCTTCGACGCTAGCGAAACTTTCAAACACCTGCCCCGCGCGCCCGGAAAAGCGCGATGCCGCCGCCCCTTCAACCAGTGCCGCGTCCAGCCCGGTCAACGCCGCCCCCTGATTAACCACGCGGGCGTGCAGACGGACGGTGGAAGGCGGGGTGGAGGTGAAAATTATCTGCATGGGTTCTCCGCAATTTTGTGGTCGACGCGCCGGATCGGCATATGCTTTCGCGCGGCGCAACAGCAGCCCATCGGGCACTTACCAACAAGCGCGCGCGACGGGCCGCAAACGCGATTGCGATTAGGCGCGAGCAATGCAATAGGCAAGGCCATGTCGGGAGGCTCGTTGAATGGATCGCGCAGCGCCGCGCGCTATGGCCTGCGCCTCCCGGCGCGGGGCGCGGTGCCGTGTGCAGTGCTGGGCTTCACGCTGATCGCATTGTCCGCGCCTGTGGCCGCGCAGGAACCGCCGCCCGTCGAGGCCGCTGAAACAGCACCGCGCGCAATCGATTTCGAAGCGACCCAGATTGCCTACGACAAAGAGGCCGAAACCATCATCGCGCGCGGCAATGTGATCCTGCGTTCCGAAGACCGATCCGTGCGCGCCGATGAAATCACTTGGGATCGCCGCACCGGCCGGATCATCGCCACCGGCAATGTCCGCCTGGTGGACGAAACGGGCAACCAACTGTTCACCGATCAGGTCGAACTGACCGAAACCTTTGATACTGGTGCGATGTCCGAATTGCTGATCGCGCTACGTGCGGGCGGCAGGCTGGCTGCGCGCTCAGCCGATCGCGACGAAAACGGCGTGGCGATTTTCACCGACGCTGCCTACACCGCCTGCCCTGTCATCGACCCGCAAAGCTGCGCGCAAGACCCCAGTTGGCGTGTCACCGCCGACCGCGTGATCTACGACCAGAACCAGAACACCGTGCGCTTCAAGGGCGCGGTGCTCGAACTGTTCGGTGCCCGCGTCCTGCCGATGCCGGGCCTCTCGCTACGCACCGATGGCAAGGCCACGTCGGGCTTTCTGGTTCCCGACGTGCGCATCTCGCGGGTTAACGGTCTGGAACTGAGCAGCGAATATTACGTGCGCGTGGCCGACAATGCCGATCTGACATTGGGGGCTTTTGCCTTCACCAAGGTCGCGCCGATGGCCAGTGCCAAATGGCGGCAACTGACCGACAAGGGAGCCTATCAGATCACCGGTTTCGTTACGTCCAGCGACCGGCTGACCGATCTGACCGGCGCGCCAAGCGTAGAGCGCGATCTGCGCGGCTATATCGAAGGCAACGGCCGGTTTCAGCTCTCGCCCGACTGGAGCCTGACCGGTTCGTTCCGGCGGGCGAGTGACCGCACCTTTTTGCGGCGCTATGATATCAGCCGCGATGACCGGCTACGCTCGACCGCCAATCTCGAACGCATTACCGATCTGTCCTATCTGTCGATTGCCGGCTGGGCGACGCAGACGCTGCGCATCAATGCGCAGCAAGGCCAGATCCCGGTCGCGCTGCCCGCGATTGATTACCGCCAGAAACTCGCCAATCCGGTGCTGGGCGGCGACCTGCAGTTTCAGGCCAACAGTGTCGCCTTGCTGCGCGATGATGGGCAGGATACGCAGCGCGCCTTTGCCGGAGCGCAGTGGAACCTGCGGCGGTTGACCGGCATGGGTCAGGTAGTCACGCTGACCGGGCTGGTGCGCGGCGATGCCTTCCACACCAACAACACCGATGCGACTACCACCCTAAGCTATCGCGGCAACGAAGGCTGGACCGCACGCGGGGTTGCCACCGCTGCGCTTGATATTGAATGGCCGTTTGTAGGTCAGGCGTTTGGCGGAACGCAGGTATTCAAACCGCGCCTGCAATTCGTCGCCACCCCCAATATCCGCAACCTCGCCGTGCCCAACGAAGATTCGCGCGCGATCGATCTTGAGGATTCAAACCTGTTCGCACTCAACCGCTTCCCCGGCTATGATCAGGTTGAAGACGGCACGCGGATGACCTGGGGGGTCGACTGGGAACTGCAACGCCCCGGCTGGCGGATCAAATCGACCATCGGCCAATCGTTCCGGATCGAAGCGGAGTCGGATGGTTTGTTTCCCCAAGGCACCGGCCTGTCCGAACGGGTATCGGATTTTGTCGGGCGCACCGAAGTGCGGTTCCGCGACTTCGTGAAATTCACGCACCGCTTCCGGCTCGACAAGGATAATGGTGCGATCCGCCGTAACGAGATCGACGCGGCGGTCGGATCGCGCCGCAACTATCTAGAATTCGGCTATCTCCGGCTCAATCGCAACATTCAAACGGTCGAAGACCTGCGCGACCGCGAAGAACTGCGCGCCGCCGGCCGGGTTGCAATCGGGCGCAAATGGTCGGTGTTCGGATCAGGCGTGTTCAACCTGACTGATGCCGAAGATGACCCGATCTTTATGCCCGACGGATTTGAACCGATCCGCACCCGGCTGGGCTTTGCCTATCAGGATGATACGATGGAATTCGGCGCAACCTGGCGGCGCGATTTCATCACTGCGGGCGATGCGCGGCGCGGCAGCACGTTTCAGGTATTCTTCGCACTGCGCAATCTGGGGTTCCGATAGCGCACACGAATTGGCAGCGCGGATAAATCGGTCTAAAGGGCTCGCATCGGATAGCGAGCCGTGCTCTGACCAAGGTCGGGCAAGGCTCAGCTTCCATTCAGCCCTGTTATGAAAGGGCTGGGCGTGCGTGACGGGTTGCGCAGAATTTTTCGACCATAAGGCGGGATTGATCGAGTGAGTGTGAAGCTGTTTTCCAAAATACTTTTGGCCAGAACCGCAGCCACGCTGGGGGCCGCTGGCCTTATCACGCTGGCGGTAATGCCTGTTTCTGCACCGGCGCAAACCGTGGCGGTTCCCACGGCTGACAATCCGTTTGGCCTGCCCGAAGATATCACCCTGTTCGGCAAGGCTGACCCTGACCGGCGCACAGCTATGGCGGTGGTCAATGGGTTTGTGATCACCGGCACCGATATTGATCAACGCGTCGCATTGATTACCGCTGCATCCGAAACCGAGATTTCCGATGAGGAAATGTTGCGCCTGCGGGTGCAGGTGCTGCGCAACCTGATCGATGAAACGCTCAAGATCCAGGCCGCTGCCGCAGCCGAGCTGCCCGTAAGCCCGGCCGAGGTAGAGCAGACCTATCAGCAGCTCGCGGGGCAAAATTTCGGTAGCGAGCCGAAGAAGATGGACGAGTATCTAATCTCCATCGGATCGTCCCCCGCGGCGCTCAAACGCCAGATCGAAGGCGAAGTGGCGTGGGAAAACCTGCTGCGTCGCAACATCATGCCATTTGTCAATGTCTCGGCCGACGAAGTGAATGACGTGCTCCAGCGACTCAACGAAGCCAAGGGCACGGACGAATACCGGCTTGGCGAGATATTCCTTTCGTCCACGGCGGAAAACCGCGCTGCGGTGCTCAACAATGCGCAGCAGATCATGGAGCAATTGCAAGCCGGGGGCAGCTTTGTCGCCTATGCGCGGCAGTTCTCCGAAGCGACCACTGCGGTGGTTGGCGGCGATCTGGGTTGGGTACGGCTGGGACAATTGCCACCACAACTGGCGACCGTAGCCCGCACGATGCAGCCCGGACAATTGCAGGGGCCGGTCGAAATTCCCGGTGGTTTTTCGATCCTGTACCTGATCAACAAACGCCAGGTGCTGATGCCCGATCCGAACGAGGCACTGCTCAGCCTCAAGCAGATATCGATCAGCTTTGACCCCGGCACCACGCAGGAGCAGGCCGAAGCCAGGGTCACGCAATTCGGTGCCTTCGTCGAATCCTTGCGTGGTTGCAGCGATGTTGATGCGGGCGCAGCCGCGATTGGTGCCAATGTCGTATCGAACGACCAGATCAAGGCTGCCAACCTGCCCGAACAGTTGCGCGCCCTCCTCCTCAACCTCCAGATCGGTCAGACGACTCCGGCGTTCGGCTCGGTCGAGGAAGGCGTGCGGGTGTTGATGGTGTGCGGGCGCGATGACCCTGCAGATTCCGGCGCGCCAACCTTCGCTGCGGTGATGGACCAGATCGAAGAAGAGCGCGTCAACAAGCGCGCCCAGCGTTACCTGCGCGATCTGCGCAACGACGCCTATATCGAGTACAATTGAGCGCGGCGCCCAAATCTCCGCCCGGCCCGCTGGCGATTACGCTCGGCGATCCAGCCGGGATCGGGCCTGAGGTCATCCTTGGCGCGTGGGCGCGGCTACGGGCAGAACGGCGCGCGCCGCCCGCCCTTGTGGTCGGCGGGCCGGAATTGCTGCGCGCGGCGGCTGAACGACTGCGGATTGACTGCCCGATCGTGCCGATTGCCGATCCAGTCGAGGCGATCGCCGCTACGGCTGTAGGACTGCCGGTCTTGACCGGGCTTGATGGGCCCTTGACCCCCGCTAGACCCTCTCCAGACGGCGCCAGACTGGCGCTTGCCTCGCTTAACCGGGGGGCAAAATTAGCGCTGACCGAGGTCGCTGTAGGGCTGGTGACAGCGCCGGTGGCTAAGGGTGCCTTGGCCGCCATCGGCTGGGATTATCCGGGGCAGACCGAATTTCTCGCCGACGCCTGCGGCATGGGCTGGCGCGATGCGGTGATGATGCTGGCGGGGCCATCTTTGCGCACCGTGCCGCTGACCGTCCACGTGCCGATGGCCAAGGTGCCGGGGCTGCTTTCGTCCGACCTTATCACCCATAAGGCGCGCATTGTCGCAGCCGGATTACGTCGCGATTTCGGGGTGTTGGCCCCGCGTCTTGCGATTGCGGCGTTCAACCCCCACGCCGGTGAAGGCGGGCAATTCGGGGATGAAGAAGCGCGCGTGATTGCGCCCGCCATCGCCGCCTTGCAGGCTGAAGGGATCGCCGCCTTCGGCCCCGTCCCCGGCGATGCGCTGTTCACGCCAAGGATGCGCGCCACCTATGACGCGGCGCTGTGCATGTATCACGATCAGGCGCTTATCCCTCTGAAAGCATTGGAAGTTGATGAAGGCGTCAATGTGACGCTGGGCCTGCCGATCATCCGCACCTCGCCCGATCATGGCACCGCCTTCGACATCGCGGGCAAAGGCGTTGCCGATCCCGGCGCGATGGCGGCTGCGATTGTGATGGCGGCGGACATGGCGAAGGCGCGGGCGGCGGCGCGTGCCTGACCTTCCCCCGATCCGTGAGGTTATTCAACGCCATGGCCTCGCCGCGTCCAAGGCATTGGGACAGAATTTCCTGCTCGATGAACAGCTTCTGGCGCGGATCGCGGCGCTGCCGGGCGATCTTGCGGGCGCGCAGGTGCTCGAAGTTGGCCCCGGCCCCGGCGGGCTGACCCGGGCGCTGCTCAGGGCCGGAGCGCGCGTCACCGCGATCGAAATGGACCGTCGCTGCCTGCCCGCGCTGGCTGAACTGGGGGAGAGCTTTCCCGGACAACTGACTGTAATCGAAGGCGATGCGCTCAAAATCGATCACAACGCAGTGATGGATGGCGCGCCGTTCCACGTCTTGTCGAACCTGCCTTACAATGTCGGCACCGCGCTGTTCGTGCGCTGGCTATCGGGGGAAAGCTGGCCGCCGCTATGGCAATCGCTCACCCTGATGTTCCAGCGCGAAGTGGCCGACCGCATCGTGGCCGCGGCAGGCGACGATGCCTATGGCCGCCTCGCCGTGCTCGCCCAATGGCGCAGCGACGCACGGCTGGCGATGAAAGTCCACCGCAGCGCCTTCACCCCCGCGCCCAAGGTGATGAGCGCGGTTGTCCACGTCACCCCCACCGCGATGCCCGACGGGGTTTCTGCCCGACTGCTCGAACGGTTGACCGAAGCCGCCTTCGGCCAACGCCGCAAGATGCTGCGCCAGAGCCTGAAGGGCGTGCCGGGCGCGCTGGAGGCGCTGGCGGCGCTGGGGATCGACGAGACGCGGCGGGCAGAGACGGTGAGTGTGGCGGAGTTTGTGGCGGTGGCGCGGGCCTTGGTGAATAACCGCTAGCGGCCACATGGCTGCTGTCCTTCGTCATCCCAGCAAAAGCTGGGATCTCAGGCGGCCAGCGCAGCACCTTGTAGCCCTGGGCCCCAGCTTTCGCTGGGGTGACGCAGATGGGCAAAAACTACCCACTTTCCGAGTTGCCTTCGTCGCGCTTGGCAACGGCGCGTCTTAGCCTTGCCCCTTCGCCACCTGCCGCCACGCGTGGAGCAGCGGTTCGGTATAGCCGCTCGGCTGGTCCACCCCCTTGAAGATCAAGTCCTTTGCCGCGCTGAACGCCGCGCCGTCTTCGTTCCCCGTCAGCGGCACATAGAGCGGATCGCCTGCGTTCTGGGCATCGACCTTGGCGGCCATGCGGGTGAGCGAATCCATCACCTGCGCTTCGGAAACCACTCCGTGCAGCAGCCAGTTGGCGATGTGCTGCGAGGCAATGCGCAAGGTCGCGCGGTCTTCCATCAGGCCGACATCATTAATGTCCGGCACCTTGGAACAGCCCACCCCCTGATCGATCCAGCGCACCACATAGCCCAGCAGCCCCTGGCAATTATTGTCGAGTTCCTCGCGCAGTTCCTCGTCCGACCAGTTCGCGCGCCCCGCCAGCGGGATCGCCAGCAGCGCGTCCAGCCCCGGCGCTTCGGGCAATTCCTTCTGCACCGCGAACACGTCCACCGCGTGATAATGCAGCGCGTGCAGCGTCGCGGCGGTGGGGGATGGCACCCACGCGGTGTTCGCACCCGCCTTTAGGTGGCCGATTTTCTCGACCATCATCTGCCCCATCAGATCGGGCGCGGCCCACATGCCCTTGCCGATCTGCGCCTTGCCCGACAGGCCGTGTTTGAGGCCGATAGCGACGTTCCTTGCTTCATAGGCGCGCAGCCAGTCAGACCCCTTCATCGCGCCCTTGCGCAGCATCGGCCCGGCGCGCATCGACGTATGAATTTCGTCCCCGGTGCGATCAAGGAAGCCGGTGTTGATGAACACGATCCGGTCACGCACCGCGTGGATGCAGGCGGAAAGGTTGGCGCTGGTGCGGCGTTCTTCGTCCATCACGCCAACCTTGATCGTGTGGCGCGGCAGGCCGAGCAGGTCTTCCACAGCATCGAACAGATCGTTGGTGAAGGCGCATTCTTCCGGCCCGTGCATCTTGGGTTTGACGATGTAGATCGATCCGCAACGCGAGTTGCCGTAGATGCCGTGCCCCTCGACATCGAGCGTGCTGATAGCGGAGGTGAACACCGCGTCCATGATGCCTTCCGGCACTTCGGAGCCATCTGAAAGCCGGACCGCCGGGTTGGTCATCAGGTGGCCGACATTGCGCACGAACAGCAGGCTGCGGCCGGGCAGCTCGTGGGTGGAGCCATCGGGGGTGGTGTAGGACTTGTCGCCCGCCAATCGCCGGGTGAGCGTGCGCCCGCCCTTTTCAAAACTTTCCTCCAGCGTGCCGCGGATCACGCCGAGCCAGTTGGCATAGGCGGCAAGCTTGTCCTCGGCATCGACCGCAGCGACCGAATCTTCGCAATCGGCAATGGTGGTGAGCGCGGATTCGACCATGATATCGGCGATCCCGGCGCGATCAGTCGCGCCGACAGGAGTGGTGGAATCGAACACCACTTCGACGTGCAATCCATTGTTTTTGAGCAATACACCCTTTTCAGTCTCGCCAATATATTGCGCCGGATCGGCCAGCGTGATGCCCTCGCGCGCGATCAGATCGGCCCAACTGCCGCGTGCGAGCGGGAAAGAGTCGTCAAGAAACTGCCGCCCGCGCGCGATCACCGCCGCGCCGCGCGCCGCGTCATAGCCGCCAGGCTGCGCCGGGGGCGCATCAAGCGCATCGGTGCCGTAGAACGCATCATACAGGCTGCCCCAGCGCGCATTGGCCGCATTCAACAGAAACCGCGCGTTGAGGATCGGCACCACCAACTGCGGCCCGGCCATCGTGGCGATCTCGGGATCGACATTCTGCGTGCCGATCTGGAAATCACCGGGCTCGGGCACCAGATATCCGATGCTTTCGAGAAATGCCTTGTAAGCAACTGGATCATGTGGCTTTCCAGCCCGCGCGACGTGCCATGCGTCGATCTGCGCCTGTAATTCATCGCGCCTCGCCAGCAGCGCCGCATTGCGCGGGGCAAACTCCGGCAGCAGCGCGGCAAAGCCCTGCCAGAACGCCGCAACATCGCGGCCCAGCGGAGTCAAAACTTGCGTTTCAAGGAAAGCCGCCAAGCGGGAATCAATCGCAATTCCGGCGCGGGTGGTCATGTCAGTCATTCAAGTCCTCGTGGTGCTGGCGTGGGGCAGACCTGGGGAGGAGAGGACGGCTAACCCTATGGCGCAGGCCTGCGCACTTTGCAACGGGTTGGACTGGCGCGCACACGCGGCTAGAGGTGGGGGATGACCGCGATCACACCGTCCGCCTTCGATGCCGCCGCCATGCTGGCACAGGTGCAGGCGTGGAGCGCGATCAACACCGGCACCGGCAATCTTCCCGGCCTCGCCCAGCAGGCCGCCGCGCTGGTCGAGGCATTCGCCGCGCTGCCCGGTACGGTGGAGATGATCGCCCCCGCCCCCGTCACCGCGATTGCCGCCGATGGCAGCGCGTTCGACAAGCCCCACGGCCAGCATCTGGTGGTGCGGGTACGCCCGCAGGCCAACCGCCGCATCCTGTTGACCGGGCATATGGACACGGTGTTCGCCGCCGATCACGCCTTTCAACACCAGCGCTGGCTGGACGATCAGACGCTGAACGGCCCCGGCGTGGCCGATATGAAAGGCGGGATCGCGGTGATGCTCCACGCGCTGTTGGCGTTTGAGCAGACCGCCAGCGCATCCAGCCTCGGCTATGATGTGCTGATCAATGCGGACGAGGAAACCGGTTCGCTGGCGAGCAGCGCGCTGATTTCCGAACTGGCAGCAGGCAAACTCGCCGCGCTGACCTATGAACCGGCCGCCCTGCCCGATGGGACGCTGGCGCATGAACGCGGCGGCACGGGCAATTATTCGATCACGATCACCGGCAAGTCCGCCCACGCCGGGCGCAACCCGCATGAAGGGCGCAATGCGATTGTCGCCGCCGCCGATCTGATTCTGCGGCTGAAGGCACTGGAGCGTGATGATCTCACCATCAACCCGGCCAAGCTGGAGGGCGGCGCGGCGAATAATGTCGTGCCCGACCATGCGGTATTGCGTTTCAACATCCGCCCGAAATCGACCACGGCGATGGAAGGGTTCGAGCGTGATCTCAACACCTTGCTGCGCGATATTGAAACCGTTCATCAAGTCACTACCCATCGCCACGGAGGCGTGACCCGCCCGCCCAAGAAGGTCGATGCCGCCGCGCAAAAGCTGTTCGATCTGGTGCGCCAATGCGGTGCCGAATTGGGGCAGGACATCCGCTGGCAATCGACCGGCGGGGTGTGCGATGGCAATAATATCGCGGCCTGCGGCGTCCCGGTGGTCGACACCATGGGCGTGCGGGGCGGCGCGATCCACAGCCCTGACGAATATCTGATCGTCCCCAGCCTTACGACCCGCGCGGCGTTATCCGCCCGCGTGATAGAGCGCCTCGCAATGGGCCATTTAGAACAGGGAGCAATATCGTGACCTTCCGCCTGCGCGCCGCGCGTGCCGCCGATCTTGAGGCGCTCTACGAAATGGCCAAGCTGACCGGCGGGGGCTTCACCAACCTGCCGCCAGACCGCGCCGCATTGAAGGCCAAGCTCGAACGCGCCGAGGCGGCCTTTGCCCGCGAGGCCGATGAGTTGGTGGACGAACAGTTCGTGTTGGTGCTGGAAAACGCCCGCACCGGCACGGTGCGCGGCACCTGTCAGCTGATGACCAAGGTGGGCCAGCGCTGGCCGTTCTATTCCTATCGCCTCAACACCCTGACGCAATATTCGCAGGAACTTGACCGCACGGTGCGCGCCGAGCTGCTCAGCCTCGTCACCGACCTTGAGGGATCGAGCGAGGTCGGCGGATTGTTCCTCCACCCCAATGAACGCGCGGGCGGGCTTGGCCTGTTGCTCGCCCGGTCGCGTTATATGTTCGTGGCGATGCACCGCGCGCGGTTTGCCGATCGCCTTCTGGCGGAGCTGCGCGGGATCATTGACGAACGCGGCGGATCGCCGTTCTGGGACGGGGTCGCCGGCCGGTTCTTCGGGATGAGCTTTCAGGACGCGGATTATTTCAACGCGATCAACGGCAACCAGTTCATCGCTGATCTGATGCCCAAACACCCGGTC
Organism: Porphyrobacter sp. MBR-155; assembly: GCF_040547625.1. Taxonomy (NCBI): domain Bacteria; kingdom Pseudomonadati; phylum Pseudomonadota; class Alphaproteobacteria; order Sphingomonadales; family Erythrobacteraceae; genus Porphyrobacter; species Porphyrobacter sp. MBR-155. The sequence goes on along the minus strand of NZ_JBEPQB010000002.1, from coordinate 65,777 downwards.
TATATCGCGATGCTGGATGATGATGCGCGCAGCGTGATCGGCGTGCCCCACCCCACCGGGCGCGCGGCGATGCGGATGCTCGAAAACGAAGGCTTCCGCCACGATGGCTATGTCGATATCTTCGATGGCGGGCCAACCATGGTCGCGCATACCGATGATGTGACCAGCGTGAAGGGCAGCGTGCGGGCAAGCGTGACCGCGCTTTCAGCCAGCGAAGGTGAACGGGCGATCCTTGCCACCGGCCAGCTCGGCACCTTCCGCGCTTGCTTTGGTGCGCGGGTGCTGGACGCAGACGGCGGCATCGCAATCGATTCGGCCAGCGCTGATCTGCTTGATGTGAGCGAGGGCGATACCGTGTGGAGCGTGGCGCGGTAATTTTCCCTCGTCATCGCGAGGAGCGCAGCGACGCGGCGATCCATGGCCCGCCCGCTTGCCGCAAGGTTCGATCATGGATTGCCGCGCGACCTTGCGGTCGCTCGCAATGACGGGATGGACACAGGAATGCTCACCGAAATCAATTTCGACGGAATCGTTGGCCCCAGCCACAATTATGCCGGCCTCAGCCTCGGCAATATCGCCAGCGCCAGCCATGCGGGCGATCCGTCTTACCCGCGCGCGGCGGCGTTGCAGGGGGTGGCGAAGATGCGCGGAAACCTCGCGCGGCTGGGTGTGCAGGGGTTCCTGCTACCCCTGCCCCGCCCCAACCATGCATTGGCGCAGGCGCTGGCATTGGACGGCAGTGAGCCGCCGCAATTGCGCGCCGCGCCGTGGTCGGCATCGTCGATGTGGACCGCCAATGCCGCTACCGTCAGCCCCGCCTCGGATACCGCCGACAGGCGTTGCCACCTGACGCCGGCCAACCTCGTCACCATGCTCCACCGCGCGCAGGAATGGCCCGATACCAAACGCCAACTGGAGGTCGCATTCGGCGATTCGCGGCACTTCGCGATCCACGATGCCGTGCCGCGCAGCTTCGGCGATGAGGGCGCGGCCAATCATCTGCGATTGTGCGAAAGCCACGCTGCGCCGGGTGTCGAGGTGTTTGTCTATGGCAAAACTGGCGGGCGCTTCCCCGCGCGCCAGCACGAACAGGCCAGCCGTCTTGTCGCTCGCCGCCACGGGCTTGATCCAGCGCGCACGGTGTTCATCGAACAGAACCCGGCTGCGATTGAAGCAGGCGCGTTCCACAATGATGTGGTCGCGGTCGCCAATGGCCCGGTGCTGTTCACCCATGCCGAAGCCTTTGCCGACCAGCAGCTGGCCTATGACGCAATCCGCACGGCCTTCCCTGCGCTCGAAGTGGTCGAGGTGCCGTCGAGCGCGGTCAGCTTGCAGGAAGCGATCCGCACCTATCTGTTCAACGCGCAGCTTCTCACGCTTCCCGATGGCAGCATGGCGTTGATCGTGCCCGAGGAATGCCGTGAAAGCGCCAGCGTATGGGCTTGGGCGCAAGCGATGCTCGCGAGCAATGGCCCGATCCGGCAGGTGATCCCGGTCGATGTGAAACAGTCGATGGCAAACGGTGGCGGCCCGGCCTGCCTACGGCTGCGGGTGGTATGCGCGCCGGATACCGTCGATCCGCGCTTCCTGCTTACCGAAGCCAAGGCCGATCTGATTGAACGCACCATCGCTGCGCATTGGCCCGAACAGATCGATCCGGCTGATCTGGGTTCGGAAAATCTCGCAAACAGCGTCATTTCGGCACGCCTCGCGCTGCTGGACACGCTCAATCTGGCCCAACTTGGTTAACGCGTTTGCACATTTCCCGACGCTGAGGGTAAGGTTTCCGCATTATTAACGTGACTCTGCACAGGCAGGGCCGCCAAGGATCGGAACACGCGATGCTGCGCAAACTTGGAAGGCTGTTCATTATCAAGAACCGCTTTGAGGCGTTCGCGATCATCTATGCGCTGGCACTTGGCGCAACGGCGCGGGGCAGCGCCTATCTGACCGAATATCCCGGCTTTGGCGGCAAACTGCTGTTTCTGGCGACCACCGGGGCGGTGTTCCTCGGCGGGGCGAAGATCCTCGATTGCATCCGGCTGGAAAAAGAACTGGCCGAACTGCGCGGCGAAGGCGCAAAGTCCGAATAGGGCTGTTGCCTGCGCCCGACGTAGTTCACAATTGCTGTAAAGGTGGGGGTTTCTGTTGCTAGCTACCCCCGGAGCCCCGGAATCCGTTCTGTTGCCCGGTCGGTCCAACCGCGCTTTTTAGCCTAATAATATCAGGGCGTTAGCCCATCAATTACGCAGCGATTGCGAGTGCTTCGTTATCGTTGGCACTTATGGTTTTTGAGCCTTATGCGGGTTACTCAGCCCGGGCAAAAACTACGCTTTTCAACACACGTCGATCCTGGTTCGGCCCCATCAGAACTGGCGAAAATTCGCCGTTTCTGGTGGAGCCGCCGGGTACTGCCCCCGGGTCCGTTGCATCTATTGCACGCAGCAATTTATCGCCATAGTCGGTTGCCCGACACCGCCGATATAGCGCGCCAATCCTGAATGTGAAGTGAGCAGCCCTATTGTGCGTTCCCGCGAAGGCGGGAACCTCCCGGCAAATTAGCGCCAAGCCTTGGGAGGCCCCCGCCTGCGCGGGGGCTCACACAGCAAAGGTTATTTCTTCAACGCGTCGCGAATTTCGGTCAGCAGTTCCACCTCACTCGGGCCAGCCGGGGCTGCCTCTTCGGGCTTGCTGAACTGCGCGCTCACCTTGGTCACATACCGCACCATCAGAAAGATGATGAAGGCGAGGATCACAAAGTTGATCAGCACCGAAATGAACGCCCCCAGCCCGATCACATTTGCGCCCGCTTCGCGCGCTGCGGCCAGCGTGGTGCCATCCGCAACTTCGCCTGACAGCACCAGGTAGCGATCCGAAAAATCGATATTGCCAAAGATCGCGCCGACCACCGGCATGATGATCTCGTCAGTCAGCGATTTGACGATTGCGCCGAATGCCGCGCCGATGATCACCCCCACGGCCAGGTCCATGACATTGCCTTTGGCGATGAAAGCCTTGAAATCCGATAGCATATTGATCCCCTTTATCCACTATTCTGCCCTTCTGGCACTCCACTTGCGCGCTGCCAAGCGCCAAGCTTTCCGCAGCCCGCCGCTTGAACCCGCAAAGTGGTGTGCTATATCCACAATACAGGAGTTGCCGCGCTGTCCGCTATCGGGGGGTCAGCGCCATCAGGAGGGATCATTTCGATGAAATTCACCACCATGCTGCGCGGCGCATTGGCCGCTGCCGCTGCGCTTAGCCTTGCGGCCTGCGGGATCAATTCGGTCCCCGCGGCTGAGGAGGAAGCCAAGGCCAAGTGGGCCGATGTCGAAGCCCAGTTCCAGCGCCGCGCCAATCTCATCCCCAACCTTGCTGAGATTGTGAAGGGCGCGTCTGAAAACGAACAAACCATCCTGCGCGAAGTGACCGAAGCGCGCGCCAAAGCGACCAGCGTCAATGTTACCGGCGATGATCTGAATGACCCGGCCAAGATGGAGCAATTCGCTGCCGCGCAGTCGCAGATGAGCGCCGGGATCGGGCGTCTGCTGGCCAGTTTCGAAGCCTATCCGCAGATCAAGTCGAACCAGAACTACCTCGCGTTCCAGAGCCAGTTTGAAGGCACCGAAAACCGCATCGCGGTGGCGCTGCGCGACTACAACGAAGCGGTGCGCAAATATAACACCACGATCCGCACCTTCCCCGACACCATCGGCGCGAACATCATCCACGGCGCGGAACCGATGGTGCCTTACAAGGCAGTGACCGAAGGCGCCGAAGTGGCACCGACGCTTGATATGACGTCGAATTGATCGGCGTGTTTCGCCGCCTTGCAATAGTGCTCGCGCTGGCGGGGGTGTGGCTTTCCGCGCCCCTCGCCGCGCAGCCGCAATTCCCCGAACTCACCGGGCGGGTGGTCGATAATGCCGACATTCTGACGCCCGAGGCCGAAGCGCGGCTGACCGCGAAGCTGGAAGCGCTCGAAACCCAATCGCAGCGCCAGTTGGTGATCGCCACGGTTCCCGACCTCAACGGCTATGACATATCCGATTACGGCTATCAGCTGGGGCGCGCCTGGGGGCTTGGCGATGAAAGCCGCAATGACGGCGCGCTGCTGCTGGTTGCGCCCAACGACCGCAAGGTGCGGATCGAGGTTGGCTACGGGCTTGAAGGCTATCTGACCGATGCGCTGTCGGCGTTGATCATCCAGAACCAGATCCTGCCCGCTTTCCGCGACGGGGATTTCCCCGGCGGGATCGAGGCAGGCACCGATGCGATCATCACCCAGCTGCAATTGCCCCCCGAAGAAGCCGCGAAGGTCGCTGCCGAAGCGGGCAAGAAACGCGCAGGCGACGGCGGATTTCCCGTGGGCGTGCTGATCTGGCTGGCGTTCATGGTCTTCTTCTTCATCCTGCCGATCATGTCCGGGCGCAGGCGGCGGCGCAAATATCGTTCCAAGGGCGCTGGCCCGTGGGGCGCGCGCGAAGGTTCGCTGGGCCGCGACATGGGCGACACCGCCCGCGACATTATCCTGTGGGAAGTGGGCAGCGCGATTTTGCGCGGCGCGCTGTCGGGCGGCGATGATGATGGCTGGGGCGGCGGCGGCTTTGGCGGTGGATTCGGCGGCGGCGGAGGATTTTCCGGCGGCGGTGGTTCATTCGGCGGCGGCGGCGCATCGGGGGGGTGGTAGAAAATGGCCTATCTTGATGAAGCCGGGCGCAAGCTGGTGGCTGACGCCGTGACCGCAGCCGAGGCGCAGACGTCGGGTGAGATCGTGACCGTGCTGGCTGACCGATCCGACGGCTATACCGATGTCGCCTTGCTGTGGGCGGTGGGCGCGGCGTTCACCGTGATGAGCCTGTTCGCAGCCTTTCCGCTCCCGTTCCTTGACCTGTGGGATCGCCTGATCGGCGGCTGGGGCCATCAATGGAGCACCGGCGAGCTGGCCAGCATGGTGATCGGGTTGGGGCTGCTCACCTTCCTTGCAGTGATGCTGGTGCAGCAGTGGGAGCCGCTGAAGTTCCTGCTCATCCCCGGCCCCACCAAGACCATCCGCGTCCACGCGCAGGCGGTGCGCCAGTTCAAGGTGGGCGCGGATCGCCGCACCACCGGGCGCACCGGGGTGATGATCTACCTGTCGATGCGCGAACACCGCGCGGAAATCATCGCCGATGAAAGCATCGCTGCGGTTGTCTCCGCCGAGGTGTGGGGCGAAGCGATGGGCGATATGCTGATCGAAATCCGCAAAGGCCGAATTGCCGAAGGGTTGGCGGTGGGCATCGGCGATGTCGGCTTTGTGCTAGCACAGCATTTCCCGCGCGGCGCGGATGATGTGAACGAACTGCCTGACCGCCTGATCGAGGTTTAGGTTCCCTCCCCTCAATTCGCGCTTGACCCGTTCGCCCTGAGCCTGTCGAAGGGCCACTCTTCACTTCTTGTCCAACGCTGAAGAAGGGCAATCCTTCGACAAGCTCAGGATGAACGGGGACTCTCATCTTGCAAAAAGACCGCGACGCTGACCTGCCGGAACAGGTGATGTGGGAAGGCCGCTTTATCACCGCCAAGAAACGCGGGCGGTGGGAATATGTCGGGCGCGCACGCGGCATTCGTGCGGCGGTGATCATCGCGCTGGATGATGATACCGACGGCACCCGCCACGTCATCCTTGTCAGCCAATACCGCGTGCCGCTGGGCCGCTTCTGCCTGGAGTTGCCGGCCGGTCTGGTCGGCGATGATGCCGGCGGCGAAGGCGAAGATGCACTGACCGCCGCCGCGCGCGAGCTGGAGGAGGAAACCGGCTACCGCGCTGCGCGGCTGGAGGTGCTGGGCGAATTCTATTCCTCACCCGGCATGGTGTCCGAAGCTTTCACCCTGCTGCGCGCGCGCGACCTTACCCGCGTCGGTGAAGGCGGGGGGACTGAAGGCGAAAACATCACCGTCCACCGGGTCGCCTTGCGCGATCTTTCGCGCTTCGTCGCCGAATGGCGGCGCGCGGGCCACGCGGTGGACGTGCGCATCGCAATGTTACAAACACCGGAATATTTGGGAGAGGATTGAATTATGGCAGGACGGGTAGCGGGCAAGCTCGCATTGGTAACCGGCGGGGCGCAGGGGCTGGGCCGCGCGCATTGCATCCGGCTGGCGCAGGAAGGCGCGCGGGTGCTGGCGACCGATATCAACGCTGCGGGGGCGCAGGAAACAGCGGCGCTGATCAATGCCGAAATGGGCGCGGGCACCGCCTTTGCTATCGCGCATGACGTGACCGATCCGATGCAGTGGGAAGCAGCGGTGGACGCCGCGCGCGAACACCTCGGCGGGCTTAACGTGCTGGTCAATAATGCCGGGATCGGGGTTGCGGGCAATATCGAAACTTGCGATTTTGCCGATTGGCAGCGCTGTTTCGACATCAACGTCAATTCGATTTTCCACGGCTGTCAGAAAGCCCTGCCGCTGATGCGTGAACACGCGCCCGGGTCGATCATCAATATCTCGAGCATCGCCGGATTGATCGCGAGCGATACCATGCCCGCCTACAATGCCTCGAAGGCGGCGGTGTGGATGCTGTCGAAGTCGATTGCGCTGCATTGTGCGAAGAAAAACATGAACATCCGCTGCAATTCGGTGCATCCGACCTTTATTGACACGCCGATCCTTGACGGGACCGCCAAGGCGGCGTCGCTCGACAAGGGTGTGCTGCTGGAAAAGCTGGCGCGTCAGATCCCGCTCAAATTCGTGGGCGAGCCCAACGATATCGCCAATGCGGTGCTCTATCTGGCGAGCGACGAAAGCCGCTTCATGACCGGGGCTGAGTTGAAACTGGATGGTGGCATCTCGGCGATGTGAAACCCGGGCAGCGGGAGTCTTTTTCTCTCGCGGCAGATTGCTTCGCAATCGCCTGCCGAGGGGGCGGCCTTCCGGCCGGCGGGCGGTCGCCCTTGCGGGCCTTGCAAGGCCCGAACTGGGTCATTCCGCTCCGCCTGTCAGCCGGTTGGCTCAATCCGCGATCAGCGCGACAGCGAGGTAGATCAGCACCGGGGCGCCGAAGCCGAACAGGGTGGCGGCGACAAAGCCGATCCGCACCAGCATCGCATCAATGCCGAAATAATCGGCAATCCCGGCGCACACGCCGAAAACCTTGGCGTTGGTCTTGTCGAGGTGGAAGCTGGCGCGCGGCGGCTTGCCACCGGGGGTGTTGGTGATGTTGCTCATGTCAAAAATCCCTCATATCCGAATAGTGAAGCAGGCGCGGCGGGTTACGCCATCATGCCGGGGCTGGCGGGGATGATCGCATAGGCGAAGCTAGCAACCGTCAACACGACAGCAAAGGCGGCAGAGACGAAGCGAGCACTGGTTTCGGGGCCGAACATGGGAAATGATCCTTTTATGAAAGTTGGGTGAGGTCAGGCTCAGGCAACAAGGCCGGGGCTGGCTGGCACGATCGCATAGGCAAAAAACGCGGCCGAAATGACGACCGAGAAAGCGGCGGCGAACAGACGGTTTGAAACTTCTTGGGCAAACATGGTGGTAACTTCTTGGTGTATTTTACTGTCCTGCGAGACCATCCCGGGGACGCAGAACACTTTGCACGGGCCGTGCCAAACTCGAAAAATGGCTGATTTGCGCCGTTTCCTTGCTTTCACCCCTGTGACAACCCGTTCAGGCAAACGAAAGCTTGGGAATTTACACCAAGGATTGGGATTGCGGATTTCAGGCGTGCCGCACTGGCCAAATCGCGCCCCTGTGCTACCCGCGCTGACACGATGGCGCTCAGCAAAATCAGCCTTGAAAATGTCCGCAATCACGCCGCGACCACGCTGGCGGATACGGCGCATTTCAACCTGCTGGTGGGCGAGAATGGGGCAGGCAAGACCAATCTGCTCGAAGCGCTGTCGTTGCTGGGGCCGGGGCGCGGGCTGCGGCGCGCCAACCTTGGCGAGGTGGCGCGCAGGGCTGCGCCGGACGACCCGCCCCTGCCCTTTGCCATCGGGGCGAGCCTGACCGAAGCGGGCACCATCTCCGCGCGGCTCGGCACCTATACCGAAGCCGGGCAGCCCGGACGGCGGCTGGTGCGGGTCAACGGCGCACCCGCCAGCGCGGCGAGCCTGGCGGAATGGCTGGCGCTAAGCTGGCTGACCCCGGCGATGGACGGATTGTTCACCGACAGCGCGGGTGCGCGGCGGCGGTTCATCGACCGCATGGCGCTCGCCATAGCGCCCGACCATGCGCGGCGGGTGAATGCGCTGGAGTCAGCCTTGCGCGAACGCGGGCGCGTGCTGGAAAGCGGCGGCGATCCGCATTGGATGGACGCGGTGGAGGCGCAGGCGGCCGATCATGGCGCGGCGGTGGCGCGCACCCGCGCCGCACTGGTGACACGATTGGCGGACGAACTTTCCGCCCTGCCACCCGAACCCTTCGCCCGCCCCGCGCTGACCTATCGCCCCGGCGGGCCGGTGGACGAGGTGGCGCTGCGCGCAGACCTCGCCCGCAATCGCCCGCGCGACCGGGCGGCGGGGCGCGCGCTCACCGGGCCGCAGCGCGATGAATTGGAGGTGGTGATGGCCTCCACCCGCCAGCCCGCCGCATCCTGTTCCACCGGAGAGCAAAAGGCGATGCTGATTGCGATCACGCTGGCCCACGGCGTGCTGGCCTCGGCCGGGCGGCCCAGCGTGCTGCTGCTCGATGAAGTCGCCGCGCATCTCGACCCGGTGCGCCGCGCCGAGCTGTTCCGCCGGTTACGCGAAGGGCGGGCGCAGGTGTGGATGACCGGCACCGAGCTTGCCCCCTTCGACGCGATCAGGGGCGAGGCCGCGATCTGGCGGGTCAGCGGGGGGGAAGTGGAAAAAATGTGAGTCCCCGCGCAATGACGAATTACTTCTTCTCCGGCAAAGCCTCCGCAACCTCGCCCAAAGTCGCCGCGACCAGCCGTTCGATCCCCTCTGCCGTGGGGTGGATGCGGTCGGACTGGAACAGCTTCGGCTCGCGGTAAATGTTGTCCAGCCAGAACGGGATCAGGTCTGCGCCATATTCGCTGGCAAGATCGCGGTAGAGCGCATCAAACTGCGCCTGATATTCCGGCCCGTAATTCGGCGGGCTGCGCATTCCCATCAGCAACACCGGAATATCGCGGGCGCGCAATTCATCGAGCATCTTGGCCAGATTGGCCTTGGTTTCATCCGGCGACAATCCGCGCAACAGATCATTCCCGCCCAGTTCAAGGATAAACAGATCGGGCTTGTGATCCTGCGCATCGAGCGTGAAGGCCAGCCGTTGCAGGCCCGCGGCGGTCGTATCGCCCGAAATCCCGGCATTGGTGATCGCGGCGTTGATGCCTTTCACCCGCAGGGCCGCTTCCAGCCGCGCCGGGTAGCTTTGCGCCGGATCGAGGCCGTATCCGGCAAACAGGCTATCCCCAAAGGCGATGATCCGCCGTTCCGGCCCCATCACCGGGATCGCTGGCAGGGCTGCTTCCCCCGCCGCAGCCGCTGCGGGAGCGCGGGTCGCATCCTCGCCCGCGCTGTCGCTGCACGCTGTCAACACCAGCGCAAACGCGCCAAACCCTGCAATATTCGACCAACCGCGCTTGTGCATCCGTGAACCTCCCCTGCGAGTAACTTGCCCGCACCCCACCAACTATGCCATCGGAAACCTGTGACAAGTCCCTCTCTCGCAATCAGCGCCCGCAACCTTACCCTCACCCTCGGCAGCATTGCCGCGCCGGTCACGATCCTGCGCGGGATTGATCTGGACATTGCGCGCGGTGAGGTGGTGGCGCTGCTTGGCCCATCGGGTTCGGGCAAGAGCTCGCTGATGGCGGTGCTGTCGGGGCTTGAACGCGCCAGCGGCGGCAGCGTGACGGTGGCGGGCGCGGATTTCGCCGCCTTGTCCGAAGATGGCCTTGCTGAAGCGCGCCGGGGGCGGATCGGAATTGTGCTTCAGGCGTTCCACCTGCTCCCCACGATGACAGCAGCCGAAAACGTCGCCACCCCGATGGAACTCGCCAGGATGGCCGACGCCGCGCCGCGCGCGCAGGCGGAACTTGCCGCTGTCGGCCTTGGCCACCGCACCGGGCATTACCCCACCCAGCTTTCGGGCGGCGAACAGCAACGCGTCGCCATCGCCCGCGCCACCGCGCCGCGCCCTGATCTGATCTTCGCTGATGAACCGACCGGCAATCTTGACGCCGCCACCGGGGAAGAGATCATCAACCTGTTATTCGCCCGCCGCGCCGAAACGGGGGCAACGTTGCTGATCATCACCCACGATGCCAGTCTCGCCGCGCGCTGCGAGCGGGTGTTGACGATGGCCGACGGGGTGATCGTATCGGACACAGCGCCAAGCGCAGCCGACGCAGCATGAGCCTGCCGCTCAAGACGGCGTGGCGCATTGCCCGGCGCGATCTCAACGCCCGGTTCCGGGGCTTGCGCTTGCTGTTGGTGTGCATCTTCCTCGGCACCGCCGCGCTCGCCGCGATCGGCACGCTGACATCGGCGATCGAACGCGAATTGGCTTCATCCGGGCAGGAGCTGCTCGGCGGCGATCTCGAAGTCGAAATCTGGCAGCGCGACCTTGCCCCCGATCAACGCGCCGCGCTGGAGGAATATGGCGAGGTTTCGAGCGGATTCCGGTTGCAGGCGATGGCCAGCACGCCGCAAGCCGCCGCGCCGATTGAACTAAAGGCCGTGGACGCCAAATGGCCGATGTTCGGCGCGCTGGTGCTGGCTGACGGGCGCAAAGTCGGCGCGCCTTCGGGCAACAACGCATGGATTGCGCAAACCGCGATAGACCGGCTCGGCATCGCAGTGGGTGACAGTTTCACCGTCGGCACCGCCACCCTGACAGCCGCTGGCGTGATCAAGGACGAGCCTGATCGCCTGTCAGAAGGGTTCCAGCTTGGCCCGACGGTGATCGTCGCGCAAGGTGTGCCTGCCGCCGCCGGATTGCTACAGCCCGGCGCGCTCTATCAAAGCAAACACCGCGTCGCCTTCGCCAATCCCGCGCGCGATCCCAAGGCGGTTGAGGAGGCGTTGACAGACGCCTTCCCCAATGCCGGGTTCGATATCCGCACCCGCGACCGCGCATCGCCCAGCACCGACCGGTTCGTGCGGCAGATGAGCGATTTCCTCACGCTGGTGGGGCTGGCTGCGCTGGTGATCGCGGGCATCGGGATTGCGGGCGGGGTGTCGTCCTATCTCGATCAACGCCGCACCAGCATCGCCACTCTGAAAGTGCTGGGCGCGACATCGGGCGATATCGTGCACATCTATGCAATGCAGATCGGGGTTGCGGCGCTGGTGGGGAGCCTTGCCGGGCTGGCCACGGGCGTGTTGATCACCCCCGTGCTGGGCGCGGCGTTGCAGGGGCTGCTGCCGGTGGAAAGCGGGTTTATCATCGCCCCGGCCCCGCTAGCGCTGGCGGCGGCCTATGGCTTGCTGGTCGCCTTTGCATTCGCCGCTGCGCCCTTGCTGCGCGCGCGCAGCTATCCGGCGATGGCGCTGATGCGGTCGGGGATTGTGCCGCTGGGGCGTGACAGGCGCGCGCTGATTGCCACCGGTCTGGGGATCGCCGCGATCTGCGCGCTGGCGCTGCTGACCACCGCGCAGCCGCGCCTTTCGGGCGGGTTCCTGATCGGTGCAGGCGGCGCGCTGGCGCTGTTGGCGGGGCTTGGCTGGGGCATCCAGCAACTCGCCCGCCGCGTGCCGCGTCCGGCCAATCCCTTGTTGCGCAGCGCATTGTCGAACATCCACCGCCCCGGCGCGCCGACCGGGGCGCTGGTCACGGCGCTGGGGTTTGGCCTTGCCGCATTTGTGCTGCTGGCCGCCGTGCAAAGCGCGATTGACGGCAATATCCAAAGCCGCGTGCCGCGCGATGCGCCCGATTACTTCGTGCTGGACGTGCCGCGCGATAAAGAGCCGCGGTTCTTCGATCTGATCCAGCAGGATTTCCCCAAGGCCGCGATCCGCACCGTGCCGACCATGCGCGGCGCGGTGCTGGCTTTCGGGCCTAAGGACGCGATGGTGCGGGTTGCCGATCTGGATCAGATTCCCGACGGCGCGTGGGGCCTGCGCGGCGAACGCGGGCTGACCTATTCGGACACGCTGCCGCAGGGCAACCGCGTAGTGGCGGGCGAATGGTGGAGCCCGATGCACGATGGCGAGCCGCTGGTGTCGATGGACGTTGATCTGGCCAAGGCCGCCGGGCTGGAGGTGGGCGATTACATCACCGTCGGCATCCTCGGCGTGGAACGCACCGCGCGGATCGCTTCCTTGCGTGAGATTGACTGGGAAAGCATGGGGTTCAACTTCCTGCTGGTGTTCAGCCGCAATGCGATCAGCGATGCTCCGCACAATCTTTCGGCCACGATTGATCTGCCCGCAGGCGCGGATAGCGACGCGCGCGGACGGCTGCTGCGCGCATTGGTAAGGGAAATGCCGTCGAGTTCGGTGATCGAGGTCGGCAGCATTCTGGACGAGGCGCGCACTATCCTCGATCAGGTGAGCCTGGCGACGCTGGCGGCGGCGGCGGTGACAGTGCTGGCGGGGCTTGCAGTGCTGATGGGCGCGATTGCTGCGGCGCGCGCGGCGCGCACCTATGACACGGTGATGCTGCGGGTGCTAGGGGCGAGCCGGCGGCAGATATTGCTGCTGCAACTGGCCGAATATGGCCTGATCGCAGGCGTGCTGGCGGTGGTTGCACTGGGGCTGGGATCGGCGCTGGCGTGGGTGGTAATCACCCAGCTGTTCAGCTTTGACTGGCTGCCCGATTGGGGCCAGGTGCTCGGCGTTCTCGGATTTGGCGTGGCGCTGGTTCTCGCCTTCGCCCTCGCCGGATCGCTGCCGCTGCTGCGGGCGAAACCGGCGCAGGCGCTGCGGGAGCTGTAACCCCCGGCAGCGCCCGCGCGGGCGGCCTCAGGCGAAAACGTATCCGCCGTATGAGTCTTTGGGATCAGGGCCATAGCGGTTGGGGCCTACCGTTCCCGGCAACATCAACGGCACCAAACCGGCGACAAGATATAACCAGCCTGACATGTTGCGATCATGCATCCGCCGCACAGTTACCGCTAGCAAGGGAATGAAGGAGGCTAATATATACAGACCGAGGAGGGCCAGACAGATCATAGGAAGGCTCATCCAGTCTGTAGTTATTTCCAAGTATGCGGCAGCTAATATGTTCGGATCATCAGGTAGTGCCATCGTCACACTCACGATCGTGTAGATGAACGGTGTTATCAGCACCAGCGTCACCACCGAATTGAGGAGCTGAAACATCCAGTATTCCATTCGCCGCGAACGCCCATGAAAATCGGCATACCGTTTAAACGGCAAAATCATCCATCGCATAATGTGATCGTCCTTGCACTCAAGAAGCCTCGGCAAATCAACACAATCGTGCCCGCAACGCAAACATAAAAAAAGCCCCGCGCATCAACTGCGCGGGGCCTTCTCTTTTGCTTGTCAGCCTTAGCGTGGGCTCAGAACTTGAAGCGCACCACCCCGCCATAGGTGCGCGGCTGGTTGGGATAGCCCGAAACCGTTCCGGCCTGCGCGACGCCATCAAACACCGTGATGATGTACTTATCGTCGAACAGGTTGCGCGCAAACGCCCCGACTTCAAGCCCGTTGTCCAGCGCCAGTGTCATCGAGGTGTTTACCAGATTGACTTCGCGGTTGAATATCTGGGTGTTGCCCAATCCTCTATTGAATGTCGGCAGGCCGTTATTGATCGGCGTGCTGCTTTCATGGTTGAAATCAACGCGCGTGATCAAACGGTTGCCGCTGGCTCCAAATTCGTGGGTATGGGTTGCCGAGGCAACAAGGCTCAAATCAGGAACCCCGCCAACAGACTGCCCCGAAAGATCGCCCAGCACACTGCCCGGGAAACTGTCGAACTTTGAATCGAGGTAGGTCGCAGCAAAAGTCAGCACCAGGCTTTCGGCTGGCGATACCGTCGCATCGAATTCAAAGCCCTGAACAGATTGCTTGCCCGCATTTTGCAACGCAAAGCCAAGACCGGTGAACGCAAGGCTCTGGAAGCCGTCGATGGACTGATCGAACACTGCCAGGTTAAAGCCGACGCCATCCCACTGCGCCTTGACCCCAAGTTCGTAAACCTCTGCCTCTTCAGGACCGGCAAAGCGTGTGCCAGTGGTCAGGTTCGGTGTCGCCAGCCCCGCATCGATGATCGGCGATGATGGGGCAGCAAAGGTCGACACGCCCGGGCCCGGGGTAAAGTCAGTCAGTAGTGGGCGGCTGTCACGCGACAGGTTGACGGAGCTCGCCTTGAAGCCTGTCGCGTAGCTGGCGTAAACGTTGACCTCGTTCGACACCTGGTACGCCACGCGCAGCAAGTACGAAAAATCGTCATCGCGCGTGCGCCCGTCTTCAACCGCGTTGGGCACGTCCGGGAACGGTGTCTGGAATTGCAACGCCCTCAGACCAAGCAGCGGGTTCACGGCCGGATTGGTAGCAGCAGCAAGCAGTCCTTGCTGATTTGCGGTCGGCAGAGCCTGGAATTGTGCCCGGTTGGTGACAGCTCCACCGGTCGCGCCGATAATGAACGCGTCCACCAGATTGATATTCGCCAACGGATCGAGTGCGTTGAAATCAGACGTGAAGTCCTTTTCATCGTCGGTGTAGTTGAAACCGGCGGTGAACACGAGGCCATCGAGCGGTTCAAAATCAACGGTGCCAAAGATCGACCATGACTTGTTGTCGACCGTGAAGGTTTCGCTGGTCAGGAGGTCACCACCAAAGATGCTGCCGTTCGGCAGGCCGAGCCCGGCTTCGGCTTGCCCGAGCACCGCGTTGCCGACAGCGATACGCTGGGCACCAGTCGGGTTGGGTGGCAGCAGCGCAGCGGGTGCTGCCTGGAACGCGGCAAAATCGCGGAAGTCGGCGCCTACAGTCAGGAAGCTGTCTTGTTCGATTTCTTCGTCAAAATAAAAGCCGCCCAGCAGAAAGTTGATCGGGCCGTCAAAGTCTGATGCAATGCGCAGTTCCTGCGTAAATGTATCCACTCCTTGATCGCGCGATTCATTGACGAGATCGGCGCTGGTAAAGTCAACGTCCTGCAAGAACGAATTGTTCAGCTCGCGATAGGCCGTGATTGAAGTGACGGTAAAATTACCAAACGACCAGTCAATCTGGCCCGAAAAGCCGTAGTTCTCGTTGTCATTCTCCGGAATCACGTTGAGGAAATTGTCAAAGCTGAAGAAGTCGGTCGGGAATTGCCCGCCGACTGCGCCAATGGCACCCGCGGTTATCGGGCCGACAACAAGGTTGCTGGTCTGGCAGCACACTTCTTCGATTTTCGAATAATCGCCGATCAGACGGATTTTGATGTCAGCCGTCGGCTCAATCAACAGGTTGCCACGGACCGACCAGCGGTCACGATCATTGATTTCCGCGTTGTCGAGGTTGACGATCCGGCCAATCCCGTCGCGTTCCTGATAGGATCCGTCGACCGAAAAGGCGATATTGTCTGTGATCGGGCCGGTCAATTCACCGCGCAGGAAAATCTGGTCGAAATTGCCATAAGTCGCTGAAACCTGACCGCCGAATTCGTATTGCGGTTCCTTGGTCACAACCGAAATCACACCCGCGCTCGCATTCTTGCCGAACAAGGTCGATTGCGGCCCGCTCAGCACTTCGATGCGCTGAATCATGTTGAGATCGGACAGTGATGAGGCTGAGCGTGACCGGAACACACCGTCGATAAACACACCGACCGAAGGTTCGATCCCGAAATTGTTGTCGCCGTTACCGAAGCCGCGGATGATGAAGGTCGTTGCAGATGACGTCTGCAACTGGCTCACGCGAAGCGATGGCACCACGGTTTGCAGATCGAGCACGTCACGAATTTCTGCCCGCTCAAGCGTTTCACCGCTGGTCACCGAAACCGAGATCGGCGTTTCCTGCAGCGTCTGCTCGCGCTTGGACGCGGTCACGATAATGACGTTGCTGCTTTGAGGGGCATCGACTTCGGGCGCCTCATCTTGCGCAAAAGCGACACCCGGTGCGCCCAAGGCAAAAGCCGCTGCACCAGCGAGCAGGGTCAATCGGTATGATCCGGCAAAGCCGGTGGTGGTCGAACGCATGGAAGCTCCTCTCCTAAATCCCGCGACCCCGGCGCCGGTTAGGGCCCGCATCTCAAGATGCGTTCTCTCCCGTGGTCGTGCAGCGGCGGTGATAAGCGAGTGTTGCGCCAGCGACAAGCCGCAGAACCACGCTTTTCCAAGGCAAAACGGCAGATTGTTGCGCAAGAGTCACACTGCCACGCCTACGGCCCATCGCTTCGTAAAGCCCTGCGCTTGCCCCGCGCGCGCGCTTGCGCTAGGCGGCGCGGCAATGTTGCATCGCAGCACTCCGGCGCGTCTGCGGCCCATGCCGTAGCGTCAAGGTCTGTCGCTAACTCGCCACAAACACCGCCTAACGCATCGTGCCCGGCGCGCGCTGCCCGTATTTCATGCACCGGACGCCCCGCGACCGGCTTTTTTACCGGAAGTTTCCCGAATGTCGTCTGCCCTGAGAAATATCGCGATTATCGCCCACGTTGACCACGGAAAGACCACGTTGGTTGATCAGTTGTTCCGCCAATCGGGCACCTTCCGCGAAAACCAGCGGGTCGAAGAACGCGCAATGGATTCGGGCGATCTGGAAAAGGAACGCGGGATCACGATCCTTGCCAAGTGCACCAGCGTCGAATGGCATGGCGCAGATGGCACCACCACGCGCATCAATATCGTCGACACCCCCGGTCACGCCGATTTCGGCGCCGAGGTGGAACGTATCCTCAGCATGGTGGACGGCGTGATCCTGTTGGTCGACAGTGCCGAAGGTGCGATGCCGCAGACCAAGTTCGTGACCGGCAAGGCACTGGCACTGGGTCTGCGCCCGATTGTCGTCGTCAACAAGATCGACCGTCCCGATGGCCGCCCGCAGGAAGTGCTGGACGAAGTGTTCGATCTGTTCGTCAGCCTTGATGCTGCCGACGATCAGCTCGAATTCCCGGTGCTCTATGCATCGGGCCGCGATGGCTATGCCAGCGAAGATCAGGATCGCCGCGAAGGCAGCCTGGCCCCGCTGTTCGAAAAGATCATCGAACACGTCCCCGCCCCCGGCCTCGACCCGAACGCGAAGTTCAGCTTCCTTGCCACGCTGCTTGATCGTGACAACTTCATGGGCCGCGTGATTACCGGGCGGGTGCAGTCGGGCACGATCAAGGTCAATGATCCGATCCACGCTATCGATATGGACGGCAAGGTGATCGAAGTGGGCCGCGCCACCAAGCTGATGAGCTTTGATGGGCTGGAACGCGTGCCGGTGGAAACCGCACAGGCGGGCGACATCATTGCTCTGGCGGGCCTTGAAAAGGCCACCGTGGCCAACACCATCTGCGATCCTTCGGTATCCGAACCGATCGCCGCCCAGCCGATTGATCCGCCGACGCTGGCGATGCGTTTCTCGGTCAATGACAGCCCGATGGCTGGGCGCGAAGGCACCAAGGTGACCAGCCGCATCATCCGCGACCGGTTGCTGCGCGAGGCCGAAACCAACGTCGCCATCCGCGTCACCGAATCCGAGGACAAGGACGCCTTCGAAGTCGCCGGGCGCGGCGAATTGCAGTTGGGCGTGCTGATCGAAACGATGCGCCGCGAAGGGTTCGAGCTCGGCATCAGCCGCCCGCGCGTGCTGTTCCGCGAGGAAGATGGCAAGCGCATGGAGCCATACGAAACCGTCGTCATCGACGTGGATGACGAACATTCGGGCACGGTCGTGGAAAAGATGCAGCGCCGCAAGGCAGACCTCACCGAAATGCGCCCGTCGGGCGTGGGCAAGACCCGCATCACCTTTTCCGCCCCGTCACGCGGGCTGATCGGCTATCACGGTGAATTCCTGTCCGACACGCGCGGCACCGGGATCATGAACCGCTTGTTCGAGAAATACGGCCCCTACAAGGGCTCGATCGAAGGGCGGCAGAACGGCGTGCTGATCTCGAACGGCGATGGCGAAGCCAATGCCTATGCGCTCAATATGCTCGAAGAACGCGGCGAACTGTTCGTCGCCCCGCAGATGAAGCTGTATGAAGGCATGATCATCGGCGAAAACGCCAAGCCCGACGATCTCGAAGTCAACCCGATGAAGGCCAAGCAGCTTTCCAACGTGCGATCATCGGGCAAGGACGAAGCGATCCGCCTGACCCCGCCGCGCCGGATGAGCCTGGAACAATCCATCGCCTATATCGACGACGATGAAATGGTCGAAGTGACCCCGCAATCGATCCGTCTGCGCAAGGCGATCCTCGATCCCAACGAACGCAAGAAAGCACGCCGCCGCAAGGACGGCTGATCGGCGCAGGCGGGAAAAAATCCCGGCTAGCGGTGGCCAAGCGCCCGCGCGCTTGTTACCCACCGCGCCATGAACAGTGCCACTCTCGCTTCCCTCGCCGCCTATTTCATCCTGATGCTCGCCATCGGGCTTTACGCCTGGCGCAGATCGACCGGGGATTCTGCCGGCTATCTGCTGGCAGGGCGCAACCTGCCGCCGTCGGTCGCGGCGCTGAGCGCAGGCGCATCCGATATGTCGGGATGGCTGCTGCTGGGCCTGCCCGGCGCGCTGTATGCCACCGGACTGGTCGAAGCGTGGATCGGGATTGGGCTATTCATCGGCGCGCTCGCCAATTGGGTGCTGGTTGCGCCGCGACTGCGCGAACAGACCGAGCGGATCGGCAACGCGCTCACCATCCCGCAATTCCTCGCCAACCGCTTCCCCGAACGCGGCACCGCGCTGCGGGTGACATCGGCAATCATCATCGTCGCCTTCTTCACCGTCTATACCGCAGCCGGCCTCGTCGGCGGGGGTAAGCTGTTTGAAACCGCCTTTGCCGGAATCCTCCCGAACACCGGGCTGAGCGACTATATGCTCGGCATCGTCATCACTGCCGGGATCGTGCTGGCCTACACCATGGTTGGCGGGTTTCTGGCGGTCAGCCTGACCGATTTCGTGCAGGGGTTGATCATGATGGGGGCGCTGGTCATCATGCCGCTGGTGGTGATGTTCGGCCCCGGCGGATCGGCGGGCGGGAGCCTGACCGAAGTGCCGATCGAAGGCTTTCTCGACCTCACTTACGGCCTCACCGCCATCGGCTTTATCAGCGCGGTGACATGGGGGCTGGGCTATTTCGGCCAGCCGCATATCATCGTGCGCTTCATGGCGATCAACCGGGTGGAAAACGTGCGCCGCGCGGCGGCGTTCGGGATGGGATGGATGGGCATTGCGCTGCTTGGCTCGATCGGGCTGGGCATCGCGGGGCGGGCCTATGCGGAACGCAACGGGCTGGTGGTGGACGATCCCGAAACGATCTTCATCGTGCTGGCGCAATTGCTGTTCCACCCGGCGGTAACAGGGTTTCTATACGCCGCGCTGCTGGCCGCGATCATGAGCACGATTTCATCGCAGTTGCTGGTCAGTTCGAGCTCTTTGACCGAGGATTTCTACCGCCTGTTCCTGCGCCGAAACGCCAGCGAGCGTGAGGCAGTCAATGTCTCGCGCATCGCGGTCGCACTGGTCGCCATCGCCGCGATCGTGATTGCGGCTGATCCGAACAGCCAGGTGCTGGGCCTGGTCGCCAATGCCTGGGCTGGGTTTGGCGCGGCGTTCGGCCCGCTGATCCTGCTGGCGCTGATGTGGCATGGCAAGGATGGGACGGGCAAGGATGGCACGGGCATGACCGGGGCGGGCGCAGTGGCCGGGCTGGTGACCGGCGCGGGCGTGGTGGCCGGATGGATCGCGCTGGGCTGGAACGCGCAGTTACCAGCCGCGCTGGGCGGCGGCCCCGGCCTTTACGAAATAGTCCCCGGCTTTGCCGCAGCGATGGCGGCGATCATCGTGGTGAGCAAGTTCACCCGGCCGAAACCGGGGATTACCTAAGCGCGGGGCACCTCGCGCCTTTTACCTACCCCACTTAAAACCATCACCTATCCGCATTCGTTTCCGGTCTGTTAACCATTATTGTTTAATAGTCCTTAGCTATGACAGGCACAGGCAAGATTCGCGTAACGACGCTGATTGCAGCCACGCTGGCGCTGGCGGGATGCGGCTCGTTGATCCCCGGCGGCGGCAGCGGGGCTGCGCCCGGTTCCGTCAGTACATCAGACCGCACACCTGCGGCCCGCCCGGCCACCCGCGTCAGTTCCGCCCCGCAATCCTATGTCCCGCGCCCCGAAGATGCGAGCTGCCTAGCTGATCTTGGCGCCAGCGGTGCGCGGTTCGATGCCCTGCCCGATGCCTACGCCGCGCCCGGATGCAACAAGCTGGGCACGGTGCAACTGATGGCGCTGGCGGGCGACCGTGCACCGCTGAACGTCAGCAATATCGGCGCAGTGCGCTGCGGCACCGCCAAGGCTTTCAATGACTGGGCGCGGTTTGGCGTTGACCGCGCCGCGCGCCAGATCCTTGGCAGCCCGGTCGCGCGGATCGAAACGATGGGCAGCTATTCCTGCCGCAATGTCGCCGGGACTGAACGCCGCTCCGCCCACGCCCGCGCCGAAGCGATCGACGTTTCAGGCTTTGTGCTGGCCGATGGCCGCCGGATCGTGTTGCAGCGCGACTGGGACGGCGGCGATGCGGCCACGCGCGAATTCCTGCGGGTGGTGCACAAAAGCGCGTGCAAGCGGTTTGGCACCGTGCTTGGCCCCGAATACAACGCCGCGCACAAAGACCACTTCCATCTCGAAGGCACCGGCGCGACCTTCTGCCGTTGAGCAGAGCCAAACCCCATCCGGTCGGGTTAAGCGAGAGCTGGCACGAACACCGGTCGCTGCGCCTTCCCCACTCCGCCGCGATGGCAGGCCGCAATCGGTCTATGAGCGGGCTGCGTTAAATCTGACGCAGGTCGCCCGCTCCATCCTTTGTTGTCGCATCGTAAAAAGCTGGAAACCGGTTCCCACTTTTCAGCACGATGCTCTATGCTGTCAGCTTCGGCTCCAGCTTGGCTTCCATTTTCAGCCGCACCGCTTCAGCCGCATGGCGTGCGCCCAGCTTTGTCATCATGTTGGCGCGGTGGATTTCGACCGTGCGCGGGCTGATTTCAAGTTCGCGCGCTATCGCTTTGTTGCTGCTGCCCATCGCCAGCCAATCGAGCACTTCGCGTTCGCGCGTCGACAAAGTGGAAATCCGGTCACGCGCTTCGATCATCCGGCGGCGCGCCACGCCGAATTGCTCGGCCTCTTTCTCGATACGGTCGAGGCAGCGGGTGAAACGTTCAGGATCAAACGGCAGTGCGAGATAATCAAGGGCCCCGGCCTTGATCGCTTCGACAATGCGATTGGGGCGCGGCTGCTCATCGACCGCGATCAGCGGGAGCCAGATGCCCAGCCGCCCAAGCCGATCGAGGATCATGCCGACCCCACCATCTTCGGCAGTATCGCGGGCGATGATGATGCCTTCGCGCGGCGGGTGAGCCGCCAATTCGGACAGATCGCCATACACTTCGCAATGATGGCCCAGCGCGAAGCCTATCCGGGCCAGTTCGGCACGTTGGCGGCTACAGGAATCGATGAAGTGGAGCGTGGCTTTTCGTGTCATGGGCACAGGCTTGCGGCAATCCCTTAAGGGATACACGCAGTAGCGCCGCCGATCTGGAGCATTCACCACACCGGGAAAGCATCTTACCATTGAAATTGCTTCGATATTCTCCTCCATATCGGAGTTTGATTATGGTAAAGATTCAACCCTTGTCGGCAAATTGGTAAGGTGGAAGCGAATGGAACGCGGATCGCAGCGCATTTCCCCAACCCGATGAGATCGTTTCGAAATATGGATCATCGGCGGTAATCCGGTGTTCATGGGCAGGCGCGAACCCATCCTTGTCGATCACCAGCAGATCCAGCGGCAGGCCGACCGACAGGTTCGCCTTGAGGGTGGAATCGAAACTCACCATCAGCAATTTCACCGCATCTTCAAAACTCATGTCGCGATCATAGCCGCGGATCAGGATCGGGCGGCCATATTTGGTTTCGCCAATCTGGAAAAACGGCGTGTCCCAGCTGGCTTCGATGAAATTGCCCTCGGGATAGATCATGAACAGGCGGGGCTGCATACCGGCGATCTGCCCGGCCACGATCATGGTGGCGGTAAAGCGCCCCTTGCCGCTATCTCCATTGCCGCTTTGCGCGGCTTCGATGGTGGCGCGCAGCAAGCGGCCGATTTCAGTGACGACCTGAAACATCGTCGGCCCTTTAAGCAGCGCGTTGTCACGTTCCTCCGGCGCCTTGGTGCGTTCTTCAAGCTGGCTGATCACCGCCTGCGTGGTGGCAAGGTTGCCCGCGGTCATCACCGCGATCATGCGTTCGCCCGGCACGTTCCAGTGGAACAGCTTGCGGAAGGTGGAGATGTTGTCGACGCCCGAATTGGTGCGGGTGTCGCTCATCAGCACCAGCCCCTTATCCAGCACCATGCCAACGCAATAGGTCATGCCATATCCTTTTTCAGCAGCGCGGTGCCCCTATACCGAAGCGCGCGCCTAGGCAAAGGCGGTCTATTGCGATGATTGATCTTGCTGCTGCCCCGTTGGGCGCGATTCCACTGCTACGCCCACGGTCAGCACTTCTGCGGTCGCGCCAATGCTGATCCCGGTGATCGGGGCGGCATCGCGGTAATCGCTGCCGGTCGCCACGCGGACGTAACGCGGATCGGGGCAAATGCCGTTCGACACATCGAACCCGACCCAGCCCAACCCTTCGACATGGGCTTCGGCCCAGGCGTGGGTGGCTTCCTGTTCGATCCGGTCATCCATCATCAGATAACCGCTGATATAGCGCGCCGGGATACCGGCCGCCCGCGCCGCGCCGATGAAGATATGCGCATGGTCCTGACACACGCCGTAACCATGCTGCATCGCTTCTTCGGCGGTGGTGGCCGAATGGGTGCGCCCGGCCTCGTAAGCAACGCGGTCACGGATCAGGCCCGACAATGCGTGGAGGAAATCGAGCGGCGCATCATCTATCGGCCCCGACACCTCGCGCAGCAAGGCTCGCAGCTTTGCACCCGGTCGGGTCAGCGCGGTCTGGCGCACGAAACTCCACAACGGCAGATGACCCGAATGGCGGCCGATCACCCCGGCATTATCATCCGTCTCAACCGTGCCCGCGCAGGTCACCGTCACCTCACGCGCGCCGGGGTCCAGCGCGATCAGCGTGACGTGGTTGAAATGCTGATCGTCATATTCAAGTTCGGCATGGGCGTTTTCCAGCGCCATCGACCAATCGATGATCCGCTGCCCCTGCGTTTCCTTGGGCGTCAGCCGCAACCGCTGCAATGCGTGCACCACCGGCTGCGCAAAGGCGTAATGCGTGGTGTGCCGGATCGAGAGGGTCATACTGCTCATGCGTGGAACCGGTAATCCTGTGCAATCGCGTGCGCGATGGCGGCGTTGCGGGCGAGGAAATCGATCAGAAATTCGTGCAGCCCGGCCTCGAATATCTGATCGACGGTAAGGTGGCTGATGCGGGTATCGGCATCGCGCATCAAGGCATTGCATTGCCCGTCTGCCCCATGCATCCGCGCCAGCGCGGCCAAGGTTTCGCGCAGCGCATTGCGGCAAAACGCAAGGCTGCGCGGGAATCGATCATCCAGCACCACAAATTCGACAATCCCGCGCGCTTCGATCTGCCCGGCGTTGAGCCAGCTATAGACCCGCGCGCCCGCGACCGATCGCAGCACCTGTTCCCACTGCCCGGTATCGAGGCTGGAACCCACGTAAGACAGCGATGGCAGCAGCAGGAAATACTTCATGTCGAGAATGCGCGCAGTGCTGTCTGCGCGTTCGATGAAGGTGCCGGCACGCGCAAAATGATAGCCTTCGTCGCGCAGGATCGAACCTTCGAACGCGCCGTGCACCTGCGTGCCAGCGCGCCGGATTGCGCCCAGCACCTCGCCCACAGCGGTCTGCCCGACCGGGCGGGCGAGCATGGCATCGAGCTTCATCCAGTTATCATTGACCGCTTCCCAGACATCGGAAGAAATATTGGTGCGGGCCGTGCGCGCATTGCTGCGCACCGCGCCGAACATTGCGCGGATATTGCCGGGGTTGGAGCCCCCGCGCAGCACAAAGTTCCACACTTGCAACCCGTCATAGCCATCATGCACTGCCTCATAGGCCGCTTGCAGGCCGAGCGTCGCGATCACCGATCGCCATTCCGCCTCGGCCGTGGTCAGATCGCGGGTCAGCGCCATGCGCAATGCCGCGTCGAGCAGGCGCGCGGTGTTCTCTGCCCGCTCAAGATAGCGGAACATCCAGAACAGGCTGTTGGCGGTGCGGCCTAGCATGGGGCGGGGTTGTCCTCCATGTCAGTCCTTCAGCACCCAGGTATCCTTGGTGCCGCCCCCTTGCGAGGAGTTGACCACCAGCGATCCCTTTTTCAACGCCACCCGCGTCAGCCCGCCGGGCGTAATGTCGATCCCTTCGGGCGAAACCAGCACGAAGGGGCGCAGATCAAGATGGCGCGGTGACAGGCCCTTGGCTGTGTAAATCGGGCAGGTCGACAGCGCCAATGTCGGCTGCGCGATGTAGTTATCGGGCCGCGCGATCAGCTTTTCACGGAAGGCGGCGATTTCACGCTTCGATGATGTCGGCCCGATCAGCATCCCGTATCCGCCCGATCCGTGAACTTCCTTCACCACCAGTTCGGCAAGGTTGTCGAGCACATAGGCAAGCGCATCCTTGTCCGCGCAACGCCAGGTCTGGACATTGGGCAGCAGCGGCTTTTCGCCGGTATAGAATTCGACGATTTCGGGCATGAAGCTGTAAATCGCCTTGTCATCGGCCACGCCCGTCCCCGGCGCATTGGCGATGGTGATCCCGCCCGCGCGGTACACATCCATGATCCCCGGCACGCCCAGCGCAGAATCGGGATTGAAGGTCAGCGGATCGAGGTAATCATCATCGACCCGGCGGTAGAGCACGTCGATCGGCTTGTATCCCAGCGTGGTGCGCATCTGCACCCTGCCCCCGACCACCCGCAGGTCGCTGCCTTCGACCAGTTCGGCCCCCATCTGATCGGCCAGAAAGGCGTGTTCGAAATAGGCCGAGTTATAAATCCCCGGCGTCAGCACCGCGACCGTGGGCTTACCCCCGGCAAAAGCGGGCGGCGCGCAGGCGGCCAGGCTGCGCGCGAGGCGGCGCGGATAGTTCGACACGCTTTCCACCGCGATCCGGCTGAACAGATCGGGGAACATCCCCATCATCGTTTCGCGGTTTTCGAGCATATAGGACACGCCCGAAGGCGTGCGCGCGTTGTCTTCGAGCACGAAAAACTCGTCCGGCCCGGTGCGCACCAGATCGATGCCGACAATGTGGGTGTAAATCCCGCCCGGCGGGGTGAAGCCAACCATGTTCGCCAGCCACGCATCATTGCCGCGCAGCAAGCGTTCGGGCAGACGGCCCGCGCGCACGATTTCCTGCCGATGATAGAGATCATACAGGAACGAATTGAGCGCGCGCACCCGCTGTTCGATCCCGCGCGACAGCTTGCGCCATTCGGCCGCAGTGATGATGCGCGGCACCATGTCGAACGGGATCAGGCGTTCTTCCGCCTCGTTCTCGCCATAGACATTGAAGGTGATCCCGGTGCGGCGGAAGGCGTCATCCGCCTCACGGTTTTTGCGGCGCAGGAATTCGCCGGGCTGCTCATCATACCAACGGCAGTATTCGGCATAGGCCGGCCTTGTATGGCCGCCGCCATCGAACATCTCGTCAAAATTGCCGCTGCTTGCGTGCATTGACCCCCGCTAGTTCGCCGTGTGTGCGCAAATATGTGCACTGCAGCAATGTAACCGCGGTTTCACAAAAGGAAAGCGGTTGCTTGACCACCTGCAACTTTGCTGCGCCAGCGCGGCTTAGCGGGTAATTTCAAGCTCGCTCAGCACGGCATGGATCACCTGCGGTTCATAGGTAAAGCCCATGTGGGTGCAGCGCACCGCAATCGCGCGGTCGCGCTCGCCCGGTCGGCCTGCCGCGCAGCGCGGGGCAATCGCGCCGTCATTGGCGCTCCACAAAGCGACCGTTTCCACCGGAGGCTTGACCGCCAGTTCCGCCTCGATCGGCGGCGCATCGACCGAATGGCCGGTGATGAACTGATAGGCGCGCCAGACATTATTGGCGCGCGGGCTGCCCGAAAACGGCGATCCCATGGTGATTACCTTGGCCACCGCGTGCGGCTGACGTTTGGCCAGTTCGCGCGCATAAAGCCCGCCCAGGCTCCAGCCGATCAGCACCACCTTGCGCCCGTGGCGCGCGTGCAGATCGAGCAGCCGCGCCTCCAACAATTCAAATCGCTGTTGATCCGGCCCCCAGTTGCGGCCCTGCCCCCAGCGTTTGGCAACATGGCCCGCCGCCTCAAGCTGCCGCGCGAGATAGCGCATCCGGCCCGGGCGCGTGCCAAAACCGGGCAGAATCATCGCCGTCTGCGGGTTGGCGCTGGGCGCGATTTCCAGTGTGCGGCGGGGGCGGCGCAGCGGTTCGAGCAGGATGTCAGCCTCTGCCAGCATCCGTACCAGCCGGGGCTTGCCCGCTTCGTGTTCTTCAGGGATGACTTCACGCGCCAGCGCCACGCGCCGTGCAAAGGCGCTGGCCGCATAGGCCTGCCGCGCGCCAGCCCCGGCCGCAACGGCGGCTGCCATCCACGGGCCGGGCAGGCGAGGCATTTCAGGAACGGAGCGCAACGGAGCCATATGCGCCTCTAAGCCACGCAGCGGATGAACCTTCGCTGAAATGTCACAATTCATCCGCGCCGACCCTGCAAAATTGCGCATCCGGCCAGCCTCGCGGCCCTTCACAACCGCCGCGCGACGCCGCATATGGCGATGCATGGCCGAACTCGTGATCCGCAGGGGGTTGGACGAGCCCGACACGGGCGCGGACTTCACCCCCCACCGCCCTGCCCGCCCCGACAAGTCGATGGGCGGCATCCCGTTCAAACTGGTGTCCGAATACGAACCCGCAGGCGATCAACCGACCGCGATTGCCGAATTGACGCAAAGCGCGCTGGCGGGCGAGAAAACGCAGGTGCTGCTGGGCGTGACCGGATCGGGCAAGACCTTCACCATGGCCAAGGTGATCGAAACGCTGCAACGCCCCGCATTGATCCTTGCGCCCAACAAAATCCTCGCCGCGCAGTTATATGGCGAATTCAAAAGCTTCTTTCCCGAAAACGCGGTCGAATATTTCGTTTCCTACTACGATTATTACCAGCCCGAAGCCTACGTGCCGCGGTCTGACACCTATATCGAGAAGGAATCCTCGGTAAACGAAGCGATCGACCGGATGCGCCATTCGGCCACCCGTAGCTTGCTCGAACGCGATGACGTGATCATCGTTGCCTCGGTATCGTGCCTCTATGGCATCGGCTCGGTCGAAACTTACTCAGCGATGATTTTCGACATCAAGGCGGGCGAAACGGTCGATCAGCGCGAATTGATCCGCAAGCTGGTGGCGCTGCAATACAAGCGCAACGACGCGGCGTTCACGCGCGGCACCTTCCGCGTGCGCGGCGACAACCTCGAAGTCTTCCCGTCGCACTATGAAGACATGGCGTGGCGCATCAGTTTCTTCGGCGACGAGATCGAGGATATTGCCGAGTTTGACCCGTTGACCGGCAGCAAGGGCGCGAGCCTTGAGAAGGTGCGGGTCTATGCCAATTCGCACTACGTCACACCGGGGCCGACGATGAAGCAGGCCGCCGCCGCGATCAAATTCGAGCTGGAAGAACGGCTCAAAGAACTGGAGGCCGAAGGCAAACTGCTCGAACGCCAGCGGCTGGAACAGCGCACGCATTTCGATCTGGAAATGATCGCGGCGACAGGAAGCTGCGCGGGGATCGAGAATTACAGCCGCTTCCTCACCGGGCGGCTCCCCGGTGAACCCCCGCCAACCTTGTTCGAATATCTGCCTGAAAACGCGCTGCTATTCGTCGATGAAAGTCACCAGACCGTGCCGCAGATCGGCGCGATGGCGAAGGGCGATCATCGCCGCAAGCTGACGCTGGCCGAATATGGCTTCCGCCTGCCATCCTGCATCGACAACCGCCCCTTGCGCTTCAACGAATGGGACGCGATGCGTCCGCAAACCTTTGCCGTCTCCGCCACGCCGGGGCATTGGGAAATGGAGCAGACCGGCGGGGTGTTCGCCGAACAGGTGATCCGCCCCACCGGGTTGATCGATCCGCCGGTGGAAATCCGCCCGGTCGAAGATCAGGTGCAGGATTGCATCGTCGAATGCAAAGCCACCGCAGCCAAGGGTTATCGCACGCTCGTCACTACCCTGACCAAGCGTATGGCCGAAGACCTCACCGAATTCATGCACGAGGCGGGCGTGCGGGTGCGCTATATGCACTCGGACGTCGAAACGCTCGAACGCATCGAGCTGATCCGTGACCTCAGGCTCGGCGTTTATGACGTGCTGATCGGGATCAACCTGCTGCGCGAAGGGCTGGACATCCCCGAATGCGGGCTGGTGGCGATCCTTGACGCGGACAAGGAAGGGTTTTTGCGCAGCGAGACGAGCCTGATCCAGACCATCGGCCGCGCCGCGCGCAATGTCGATGGCCGGGTGATCCTCTATGCCGACCGCGTGACCGGCAGCATGGAGCGGGCGCTGGCAGAGACTGACCGGCGCCGTTCCAAGCAGGAAGAGTTCAACAAGGAACACGGCATCACGCCGCTGTCGATCAAGCGCAACATCCACGACATCGTCGCGCATACGGCGGCGCAGGATAGCGTGCTGGTGGATACCGGCGATGATGCGCGCAACAACCTCGTCGGCCACAACCTGCGCAGCTACATCGAAGACCTCGAAAAACGGATGCGCGACGCGGCGGCGAACCTTGAATTCGAAGAAGCAGGCCGGTTGCGCGACGAAATCCGGCGGCTGGAAGCGGACGAGTTGGGGATTCCGGACGGCGAGAAGCGCGCTCCGATTGTGGGTCGGAGCAACGAGGGGAAACCGGGGACGCGCAAGACGCGGTATGGGAAGGTGCGGGCGAAGTGGAGGGGCGGGAAGGCTTGAGATGGGACGACACCCACCAATTCCAGAGGCTATAGACAGCGATTTTTTTAAAGGAGTGACGCCACTATGGCGTCCGCCGGCCACAGCTGCGATCCCGGAAAGATATCACGAAGCTGTCCTTGAACTTGCAAAGTGGGCGGGGCCTGATTGGTCTCAAAATAATGAAACTGATTTTTTCCTGATCCGCAACTTGACGGTCAGGTCATGTGAGGCTTGGAGGACGTACGATTGGGACTACGACAGCAAGGTCATTGCACGTCGCAAGAACGATCGGAAGCTTCTGAAGGCCCCCAAAAAGCTTAGCCATCCGCTTCGACAAATTATTGGTGGAAACCGCCTCATTCGCTTCAAAATCCACTTCACACGGATTTTTCTTGCTTCGTTGGGGGTTTCTTTGCCCAAGGGGACGACGAACGCGCAAACCATCGACGCCTTCGACGAAGCCCTCTCCTACTTAACAGGAGCCATTGAAGCTGGAGACAATCTATCGGCCCGTTTTGGCGCAATCGAATACGATGCTATTCCCGCAGCTACACCGAAGATTTCAGTAGCTGTCGCACTTTGCCTTGCGGATCAGATCACCTTCTTTCGCAGAGACGGTTACCAAAAAGGAACTCTGGACAATCCGCATAAGCCAAACCTTTCACCAGATCTCCCATGGAAAGCAATCTCTTGTTTCTCTGCTGCCGCAGTTGATGACTCTGATGAAACCATCTCAGAATTTAATGTGCAGTCGAGAGTGGAGAGCCTTGCAATGTCAGCAATCCGCGTTTGGTGGTGTCCCCCGCAATCGGTCAATCGGCCTCGCTAATACCATGATTGGGTTGATTCATTCGGTCGCAAGCGTGTGATAAAGCGCGGCGATCATCCAACGGTTGAAGAAAAATGACCCAACTCGAAAAACTCTACACGCGCCTCGTCCAGTCCCGCGCCGCCATGCGATTCGCCGATTTCGAGCGCATCCTCACGGCCTTTGGGTTTGAGCTTGACCGCATCAACGGAAGCCACCACATCTACAAGCACGCGGCTGTTCCGCGTCGCCTCAGCATTCAGCCGCGTGGCGGCCAAGCGAAGCCCTACCAAATCGACCAGTTTCTTGATATGGTCGAAGAGTTCGGCCTTGAAATGAGCAAGTGATGAATCACCGCTACCATATTAATGTGTTCTGGTCTCAGCGTGACGAATGCTGGGTCGCGGACGTGCCTGATCTGAAATCATGCTCCGCCTTTGGTGATACCCCCGAAGAAGCAATCGCAGAGGCGCGATTGGCCGTCGATGCTTGGCTGGAATCGGCGCGCGCTGGGAACCTTACGATCCCGAAAGCGCGTTACCGTCCAGCGATTTATGCCGCTGCGTGATCTGTGCCGCTCAAGACATACGTTTTTGACCACGCCAACTACCTCGAGACGGAGGAAGATATCCTCTATTATCTCGAGGCGGCGATGGAGGGGAATGACCCCAAACATATCGCCCGCGCATTGGGCGATGTTGCGCGCTCCAAAGGCATGAGCGAGATCGCCAAGAAATCCGGTCTCGGACGGCAGGCGCTCTATCGGGCGTTGTCGGAAGACGGCAATCCGACGTTGGAAACGCTCCTCGGCGTGCTTGACGCGTTGGGGTTGCAGTTGACTGTGCAACCCCGCGCCGCCTGATCACCCGCGCACTTGAACCGCGCGGCCAAGCCTGCCACTCCTTGCGGCCATGAAACATTCGCTTCCCTTGCGCCTCGCCGCGCTCACGCTCGCCGCTGTTGCCCTGCCCGCCGCTGCGCAGGATGCGCCTGCCGCCAAATCTGAGGCTGCCACGCCCGCCGCGCCGGTCGCGCAAATCAAAACCCGCGATCTTTCGGGCACCTTCGGCGGGCAGCGCGTTGCCTATCGCGCGACCATTGCCGACACGATCCTGACCAGCGATGACGGCAAACCCGAAGCGGTGATCGTCACCACGTCCTACGCCAAAACCCCCGCTGACCCATCGCGCCCGGTGTTCTTTATCTACAACGGCGGGCCGGGTTCGGGATCGGTGTGGTTGCAGATGGGCGCGTTCGGGCCAAAGCGGGTGGCGATCCCGTCTGACGCGCGCGATGATGGCGCGCCGCCCTATCCGCTGCTCGATAACCCTGACAGCCTGCTCGATGTTGCCGATCTGGTGTTCATCGATCCGCCGGGCACGGGGTTCAGCTATCTGACCGAGGGCACCGATCCCAAGAAATATTACGGGTTGAAACAGGATGGCCGCGCGGTGGCTGAGGTGATCCGCCGCTGGCTCAATGATAATGGCCGCTGGAACAGCCCCAAATATATCGGCGGGGAAAGCTATGGCACCAGCCGCACCGCGATGGTGGTGGATGAATTGGAAGGCGGCACCTTCAATGATGTCGGCCTCAACGGATTGATCCTGATCTCCACCATCCTCGATTTTGCCGGGCGGGAACCGACACCGGGCAACGAAATGGCCTATATCGTCACCCTGCCCAGCATGGCGACGGCGGCTTATTTCCATGGCAAGGTGCAGGCGCCATCAGCCGCAGCCATCGCCGAAGAAGCGCGCCAGTTCGCCATCGGCCCGTTCGCCAGCGCGCTGCTGAAAGGGCAGGATCTGCCCGCCGACGAACGCGCCGCCGTGCGCCGCGAACTCGCGCGGCTCACCGGGCTGTCCGAAACCTATCTGGAACAGGCAAACCTGCGCGTCACCGATCAGCGGTTCTACAAGGAACTGCTGCGCGACCGGGGGCAGACCATCGGACGGCTGGATTCGCGCTATACCGGCGTGGATTACGACAGTGCCGGAGAACGCCCCGATAATGACCCCAGCTTTTACGGGATTGATGCCGGCTACACCGCCGCGATCAATGTCTGGGCGCGTGAGAGCCTCGGCTATCAGACGGCCCGCGAATACCAGTCGATCGGGCGTGAACCGGGGCGGCATTGGGATTGGAGCCTTGGCGGTCAGGGGCGTGAGGCCTATTTGAATGTCGCCCCGCTGATCGGGCGGGCGATGCGGCAGAACAGCGGGTTGCGCCTGTTCAACGCGCAGGGCTGGTATGATTTCGCCACGCCGTTTTTTGGCGCGGAATATTCGCTGAAACGCACCGGGATTCCGCAGGATCGGATCACCTGGGCTTACTATGATGCGGGGCACATGATGTATATTCGCGATGAAGACCGCGCGAAGCTGTCTGCCGATATCCGCTCCTTTATCCGGGCGCGGTGATGGGGGTGCGCACACCTGCCTTGGCCGCCGCGCTGATCGCTGCGCTGGCACTGCCCGCGTGCAAGCCGCCGCCGACCGATGCGGCGGTGGCGCGCGCGGCGATCATGCCAGATGCGGGTGGGCCATCCACCCCGCTGCCCTCCCCCGATACCACGGATGCGGTATGGGCGCAGAGCGGTGGCCCGCTGCGGCTGGTTTACGGCGCTCCGGGTGAGCCGGTGCTGCTGGCGATTGAATGCATCGGAGCCGAAACGCCCGCTGCTGCCACGCTCAGGATCACCCGCCATGCCCCGGCTGATAGCGGCGCGGGGGCGCTGCTGGCGCTGATCGGCAACGGCCGGATCGGGCGCTTCCCCGTCGATGCGACACCGCGCGGGGACAGGCTGATGTGGCAGGGCGATGTGCCCGCAAGCGCGCCCGGATGGGACGCCTTCAAAGGCCCGCGTGAAGCCACCGCCACCGTTCCCGGCGCGGGGCTGGTGCGGCTTAATCCGAGCCCGCTGCCGCTGGCGCTGGTGGAGGTGTGCCGGGGGATTGGTCGGCCAGATCAATCAGCAGATCCTGCGTAAACACCTGCGGCAATTGCTGCGGCGCTGAGGCGCCCGGTGCATACCACAGGTACAGCGGCACGCCCGCCACGCCCTGCTCGGTCAGGAAGGCGGTGATCGCTTCGTCGCGCACTGTCCAATCGCCCACCATCGTCACCACGCCCGCTGCGGCAAAGGCATCGCGCACCGCCTCGCGTTCGATCGCGACGCTTTCATTGACCTTGCAGGTGACGCACCAATCGGCGGTGAACCACACGAACACCGGCTTACCGCTGGCGCGCGCTTCGGAGAGCGCCGCGCGGCGGAAGGCGGCGGGGTTGTGGATGCTTGCTGCCACCTCCTTGCCCTTCACCGCGTAGGTCGATGGCAGGGCAATCGCGGCCACCACCAGGAACGGCGCGGCGATCAGGCCGAATGCGGGCCATGCCATCTTGCCGCTGCGCTGGAGCCGCCCGACCACCGACAGCGCGATCATCACGCCCAGCACCAGCAACAGCGCGATCAGCGCGAATGGTCGCCCGCCAACCTGCGCGGTCAGCCACACCAGCGCCAGCGCGGTCAGCCCCATCGGGATCGCCATGATCCGGCGGAACCGCTCCATCCACGGCCCCGGCCTCGGCAGCATCCGCCGCAGTGCGGGAATAAAGCCGAGCGCCAGAAACGGCAGTGCCAGCCCCAGCCCCAGCAATGCGAACAGCAGCAAGGCTTGCGGCACGGGCAGCATCAGCGCCGCGCCCAGTGCCGCCGCCATGAACGGGCCGGTGCAGGGGGTGGCGACGAAAGCGGCGAGCAACCCGGTGGCAAATGCGCCCGATGGCTGACCCCCGCTGGTGATGGGCAATGCGGGCAGTTCAAACACCCCGGCAAAGTTCGCGGTGATCACCGCCGCCAGAACCAACAGCGCCACCACCACGCCCGGTTCCTGCAATTGAAACGCCCAGCCCACCTGCTCACCCGCCGCGCGCAAGGCCAGCATCACCGCGCCCAAGGCAAGGCTCGCGATCACCACGCCTGCGGTATAGGCCAGCCCCTCGGCGCGCGCGTGCGCCTCACTGCCACCTGCACGCACGAGGCTCAGCGCCTTGAGGCTCAGGATCGGGAACACGCAGGGCATGATGTTGAGCAGCAGGCCGCCCGCCAGCGCGCCCAGCACCAGCGTCCACAGTGGCGGGATCAGCGCGCCCTGCGGCCCGGCGACCAGATCGCCCCCGTTCGGCACGTCGCCGGGGATCGCGCCAAATTCCACCCCCGCGCCCGCATCAAACGCCAGAATCCCGCCGACCGCGCTCGGCGTATCGGGGCGGTAGTCGGCCAGCGGAATCTCCACCGTCAGCACATCGCCCGCACGGCGGAAGGTCTGCGGGGCGGCGTAATCGACCAGATTGGCGTTGCTGATGAACACGTGCGGATCGTTGAGCGTCACGCTGGCGGGCAAGGGGATCGCCAGTCGCAAGGCGCTGCGCGTGATCGCGAAATCCGCCGCGGCGCTAAGCGGCGGCGTCACCTGCGCCCGCCAGCGCGCGAAATCACCGCCTTGGCGCGCGTCGAGCAGCGCATCCTGCGGCACGCAAATCTTGTCGGTGCAGGCGAGGTATTCGACATGACCGGTGATGCGCGGCAGCGCGCCAACACCCGCGCCCGGCGGCACAATTACCGGCACCAGAACGGCGTAAGTGCCTTCATAAATGTGATTCATCAGCCCGCTGATGGTCAGCCGCTGCGGCACCGGATAGCGCGCCTCACCCACCTGCCAGCCTGCGGGCAGATCAAGAGTCAGCTTCATCCCCTGCCCCGCATCACCGGGGTTGGACCAATATCCGTGCCATTCGTGCGCGCTGGGCGTGAAACGCAGCGCCAGCATCCATTCCCTGCCCGCCTCAGGCGCGCCATCGGCAAACAACGTCACCGCGATATTCTGATCGCCATAGAGCGCCCGGCGCTCCGGTTCCTGCGCATGGGCCGCCGCGGCCAGCATTACACTTGCGATCAGTGCAAGCCAGCATGCAGCGAATTGACGGACCAAAAGCGGGAAGGTTCTTGCGCGGGACACAGCCAACCCTCTAGGCTGCGCGCGCAATCTTCGCAATCGGAGCGAACCCGTGACCAAGCCTGAAAATGAAACCCGCGACCTCGTGATCCTTGGTGGAGGCTTGGGCGGGATGACGATGGCGCTCGCCGCCGCGACAAAGGGCTTGTCGAGCCACGTGATCGACCGCGCCGACCCGGCGGAACTGACCGCCGAAGGGTTTGACGACCGCGCCACCGCGATTTCCACCGCCAGTTGGCACCTGTTTGAAAATATCGGGATCGCCGATGGTCTTGACCAATTCGCCTGCGACATCGCCAGCATCGCAGTGACCGATCAGAACAAGCCCGGAAGGCTGGATTTCGAACCCGGCCCCGAAGGCGGCACGCTGGGGCGGATGCTGCCCAACCGGCGGCTCAGGCTCGCATTGTTTGAAGCTGCGGCCAAGGAACCGCTGATCCACTGGACCGCCAAGGCCAACGTCACCGAACGCCAGCGCAGCGAATATGGCGTCGCCGCCGTGTTGGCTGATGAGCGCAAGCTCAAAGGCCGGTTGATGATCGCTGCCGAGGGCCGCCAATCGCCGACGCGGGATCAGGCGGGCATCACCATCGCCAAGTGGGATTACAAACACCGTGCGATCATCACCGGGCTGACGCACGAAAAGCCGCATGACAATGTCGCGTGGGAAATCTTCTACCCCGCCGGGCCGTTTGCGCTGCTGCCAATGCGCGATGACGCCGACGGCACCCACCGATCATCGCTGGTGTGGACGGTGTCCGAGGCCGACGGCGCGGGCGTGATGAAGCTGGGCGACCGGGCGTTTCTGGCCGAGGTGGAAAAACGCATGGGCGGGGTGCTGGGCAAGGTGCTCAGCGTCGGTGCGCGCTCATCCTACCCGCTCGGCTTCCACCACACCGCCAAGATCACGGCACAACGGCTCGCGCTGATCGGCGATGCGGCGCATGGCATTCACCCGATTGCGGGACAGGGGCTGAACCTTGGCCTGAGAGACGTGGGCGCGCTGGCCGAAGTGCTGGGCGAAGGCGCGCGGCTCGGCCTTGATTCGGGCGATCCCGAATTGCTCAAGCGGTATGAGAACTGGCGCGGGCTTGATAGCTTCATGGTGGCGCTGGCGACCGATGGGCTAACCCGGCTGTTCGGGGTGCGGGGCAAGACCGCATCGGCGGTGCGGCGGCTGGGCATGGCAGCGGTGCAGCGCACGCCCATGCTCAAGAGCTTTTTCATGGACGAAGCGCGCGGGGTGGCGGGCGATTTGCCTGCGATCCTCAGGGCATAACCAGCGGGCTGCTCAATTGCCGCACCGGGTTGCCCGCCCCGTCGCGCAGGCCGCGCTGATCGAGCACGGCGGCGGTTTCGATCACCTCCAGCGCTTCCATCGCCTTGCGAAAACGTTCAGCATCGGCGATCCAGGTTTCGGCCTTGTCCGCGCCGGGCATCCCCTTCACTTCATCAATCGCGTTCTGATAGCGACCCTGTTCCAGCGCCCAGCGCGCGCGTTCCAGCCGCCGTTTCGGTTCTGGCGATGGGGTGCTTTCACGCCGGAACACGAACAACTGGCTCAGCTCGCGCTGGAACGAGGCCCATGATGGCCCATCGCTGCTTTCGCGCAGCTGCGGCCCCAACCCTTCTAGCCGAGCGACCAGCCCATCCAGCCGGATTGGATTGCGCGAAAATTCGATAATGGTGGCCACCGCATTGGGCCATTGATCGCCAAACCGCAGCCGTAACTGATCGGAAAGGTATCCCAGTTCCGCCCCGCGTTCGACCGCGCGGCGGGTGGCAAAGGCGATCAGCAGGCTTTCGGCGCGCGCGGCATTGCCTGCCGCCGCCTGCGCTTGCAGATCAAGCTGGGTCAGGCGCTGTTCCGCCGCCGCCAGCCGCTGATTCAGCCCGCCTTGCTGTTCGGCGACGCGTTCAACGGCCTGTTCAGCCTTGGTTGCATCCTCCAGCGCGGCAAGTCTCCCCGGCAACGCAGCGCTTGGCGCAGCGGTGGGTGCCGGATCGGCTGCGACGGGGGGCGAAGCATTCGGCACATCGGCGCGCTCCGGCTGGAAATTGTTCCACATCATATAGCCCACCAGCAGCCCGCCCGCGATAAACGCGGCCAGTGCAGCAATGATGATGCCTCTGCCCGAAGGCGGCCTTCGGAGGCTTGCGTAGTCCGGTGCCATTTTGATCCGTTCTGCGACCCTGATTGCTATTGCCGCGCCGCCGCCGCGATTACGGCTTGCAGGGCGGGGAAACGGGAATGGAGCGCGGCTTGTTGCACAAGTCAAACACCATTTCCAGCAACGCGGCTTCATCCGGGTGGGCGGCGGTGTGGACAGCGGCCCAGCCTCCCCCCGCTGCCGCCGCAATCCGCGGCCCAAGCGCGGCGAGCGTAACGGCGCTGCGGGCGAGGCCGAGCCGGTCGCATTCCGCCGCGAAATGCCGCGCGGTGGCGGCGGAATGGAGCAGCACCAGCGTGCCGCCTGCCCGCAGCAGCGGTGCCGCCGGATCAAGCGGCAGGGGCACGCTGCGATAGGCAATCACTTCGTCAAAGGTCACGCCAGCGGGCGCGGTCAGCGCAACGCGCTCCTCACCCGCGATGCGCAGCAGGTGGCGGGGTGCGGGTACCGCATCGAGCACGCCTTGCAACCCGCCGCTGCCCACCATCGCCACGACAAAGCCCGCCGCGCGCGCGGCATCGGCGGTGGCCTCCCCCACGGCAAACACCGGCTTGCCGGTCAGCCGCGCGAGGTTCGGCCCGCCATGCAGAAACGCATTGGCGCTGCCGATCAGCAAGCCGTCGATCCCCGCAGGATCGGGACAATCCCAGCCCACGGGCCGGATTTGCGACAACGCGTGGCCGGTGATCGCGAGGCCCATCGCGCGGGCTTTGTCGAGCGTCGCGGAAAGGCCCGGTTCAGGCCGCAGCGCGAGGCTGTGCGCGGTCATTGGTGCTTGCGGAAATGCGGGGCAATCCCCGGCGTGGCGCGCGCCAGCAGATCAGCAGCGAGCGCGCGGATCGGCGCATGATCGCCGGGCGCAAAGGTGGCGGTGCCTTCTATCCGCTCGGCCCCATCAGGGCTGAACAGCGCGGCGCGCATCGCGAGCGCGCCGCGCGCCGTTTCGCACAGCACCGCGACCGGCGAATGGCAGGTGCCGCCCAGCTGCGCCAGCAACGCGCGTTCGGCCTCCAGTTCCGCGCGCGTCGGCGCATCGTCAATCGCGGCGAGCAGCGCGGTGGTGGCCGCATCATCGGTGCGGCATTCAATCGCAATCACGCCTTGGGCTGCGGCGGGGATCCATTCGCCTTGGCTAAGCGGGTGGCCGACACTGCTCTGCCCCAGCCGTTCCAATCCGGCGGCGGCAAGGAAGGTCACGTCGACCTCCCCCGCCTGCAATTTCGCCAGCCGCGTCGCGACATTGCCGCGCAACGTCACCACCCGGCAATCGGGCCGCAGGTTGAGCAATTGCGCGGCGCGGCGCGGGGCGCTGGTGCCGACAGTCGCGCCTTCAGGGATCGCGGCAATGCTGGCTGCCCCCACCAGGCTATCGCGCCGGTCAGCGCGCGGCAGGAGCGCTGCGAAATGGAACGCATCGGGCCGGATCGTTTCGACATCCTTGGCCGAATGCACCGACAAGTCGATCCGCCCTTCGCCGAGCCATTGATCGAGTTCCTTGGTCCACAGCGCCTTTCCGCCGATTTCAGACAGCGGCCGGTCGAGCACCTTGTCGCCGCTCGCCAGCACGGGGACGAGTTCAACCGCGTCCTCTCCCCAACCGTGGGCAGCGCACAGCCGCGCGCGCGCTTCAACCGCCTGCGCCATCGCAAGCGGGGAATTGCGGGTGCCCAGTCGCAGGCGAGGGGCGGTTTGGGGTGCTTCGTTCATAGCTTTACTTGCTCTAGCCTTCACAAAGTCTAGATGGAAGCGGGATGGGATCGGCAACGCACACCTCTGACGCCACAGGCCTCGGGCCAATCGTGCTCGGGATCGAATCGAGCTGCGATGAAACCGCCGTGGCACTGGTGCGCGCAGATCGCACGATCATTGCGCAAGCCATCGCGAGTCAGGAAGCCGAACACGCGCCCTATGGCGGGGTCGTCCCCGAAATCGCCGCGCGCGCCCACGCCGAACGGGTCGCGCCCATGATCGAAGCCGTGATGGGGCAAGCGGGGCTGACGCTGGATGATGTCGATGCGATTGCCGCCACCGCCGGGCCGGGGTTGATCGGCGGGGTGATGATCGGTCTGGTGAGCGCCAAGGCGCTGGCGATGGCATCGGGCAAGCCGCTGCTGGCGATCAACCATCTGGAAGGCCACGCGCTGTCCCCAAGGCTGGCGGACGCGGGCCTTGCGTTCCCCTATCTGCTGCTGCTGGTATCGGGCGGGCATTGCCAGATCCTGGCGGTGGACGGGGTCGGGAAATATCGCCGCCTTGCCACCACGATTGACGATGCGCTGGGCGAAGCGTTTGACAAGACCGCCAAGCTGCTCGGCCTCGGCTATCCGGGCGGGCCTGCGGTGGAACGGCTGGCGCGCGCGGGCGACCCCAAGGCGGTTCCCCTGCCGCGCCCGCTGAAGGGATCGAGCGAACCGCATTTCTCCTTCGCGGGCCTGAAAAGCGCGGTGCTGCGGGCGGTAGAAAGCGGCGCGCATGACCCCGCCGATATCGCCGCGAGTTTTCAAGCGGCCGCCGTCGATTGCCTGATTGATCGGCTGGACTATGCCCTGACCCGCGCAGGGCCGTTTCCGGCGCTGGTGGTGGCGGGCGGGGTGGCGGCCAACCAGACCGTGCGCGCCGCGCTTGAAACCTTCGCGCACCGGCACGCGATGCGCTTTACCGCGCCGCCGCTGGCACTGTGCACCGATAATGCCGCGATGATCGCCTGGGCGGGGTGCGAGCGGCTGGCGGCAGAGAAATGGGGCGCTGGCGCAAACTTCACCGGCGACCCACTCGATTTCGTCGCGCGCCCGCGCTGGCCGCTTGATACGCAGGCAGAAACAGCG
Source organism: Porphyrobacter sp. MBR-155 (assembly GCF_040547625.1). Taxonomy (NCBI): domain Bacteria; kingdom Pseudomonadati; phylum Pseudomonadota; class Alphaproteobacteria; order Sphingomonadales; family Erythrobacteraceae; genus Porphyrobacter; species Porphyrobacter sp. MBR-155. The sequence continues at coordinate 25,915 of NZ_JBEPQB010000002.1, read as the reverse complement.
CGCGGAGCGGGGGTAAAGGCATGATTGGGCGCGAAACTATCGGCGTCATCGGCGCAGGCGCATGGGGCACTGCGCTCGCGCAGATGTTGGCGAGCGACGGGCGCAAGGTGCTGGTCTGGGCGTTCGAGCCGGAAGTGGTCGCCGCGATCAATACCGATCATCGCAACCCGCTGTATCTGCCATCGGCCAGCCTTGCCCCCACCATCCGCGCCACCGGCAATCTGGCGGATTTCGCCGCGATCGATACCGTGCTGGTTGTTACTCCAGCGCAGGTGCTGGGCCGGGTTCTGGCGGGCCTCCCCCGCCCACCGCGCGATCTGGTGCTGTGTTCCAAGGGGATCGAGGCGGGCAGCGGCCGGTTGATGAACGATGTCGCGCGCGCGGCCTGCCCCGGCAGCGCCATCGCCGTGCTGTCCGGGCCAACCTTTGCGCATGAAGTCGCCGCTGGCCTGCCCACCGCCGTGACGCTGGCGTGCAGCGGCGGCGGCGAGCAGTGGGAACGGATCGCCCCCGCCATCGCACGGCCCGCGTTCCGCCCCTATTACAGCGACGATGTGACCGGCGCGGAGATTGGCGGCGCGGTCAAGAATGTGCTCGCCATCGCCTGCGGAGTGGTGGACGGGCTGGCCTTGGGCCAGAACGCCCGCGCCGCGCTGATCGCCCGCGGCTATGCCGAAATGCTGCGCTTTGGTGAGGCGCTGGGCGCGCAGGGCGAAACGCTTGCGGGCCTGTGCGGGCTGGGCGATCTGGTGCTGACCTGTTCATCCACAGCCAGCCGCAATTTTTCGCTGGGCAAAGCGCTTGGCGAAGGTGCCAACCCCGCCGCCCTGATGGCTGACCGCCGCACCGTGGCCGAAGGCGCGCACACCGCCCCTGTGCTCGCCGCAATCGCAGCCGAACGCGGGATCGCGATGCCGATTGTTGCCGCGGTCGATGCGATCCTGACCGGGGAAAGCGCGCGCGCAGTGGTGGCCGAACTGCTCGCCCGCCCCTTGCGCGCTGAACTGGAAAGCGACGCGAAGGATATCGAGGCGTGAGCACGCCGCCCGCCGACGCGCCCGCCGCCGCGCCTGACAAGGGCGGCGATGATCTGGCCACGCTGGCCAAGGGCGGGCGCACCAATACCATGGGTTTCGCCATCCGGCTGGTAGCGCGCATCCCGTTTCTGGTGATCGCAACGCGCCTTTATGGGGCCGAGACGCTGGGCCGCTTTGCATCGGCATTGGTGCTGATCGAGATTATCGCGCTGATCTGTTCGCTCGGCGAAAAACGCGGGCTGGCGCAGCGGCTATCGGTGGGCGCGGGTGACAACCGCGCTGCCGAAACCAATCTGGTCTATGATGGCATTGTGCTGGCGCTGGCCTATTCAACCGTCGCCGCGCTGCTGCTGCTGGCCTTTCCTGAACCGATGTTCCCCAACGGCATGAACAGCCCGCTGGATATCTGGCTGATCGCCGCCATCCCCGCCTTTGCCGTGACCGAGATTTTGCTCGCCGCGCAGGCTTACCGGTTCGATATCGCCACCACGGTGCGCGCGCGCGCGATTGTCGAACCGTGGACGATTTCGATTGCCGCCGGGGTGTTCTTTTTCATCCCCGCCACCCGCGATGCGGGGCTGGCGCTGGCGTATATCGCGTCGATCTATGCCGGGTTGCTGACCGCATTATGGCCGTTCCTGCGCAGCTATGGCCTGCCCAAAGGCTGGCAGCCGCAGGGCCGCGCGATGCTGGCGATGTCGAGCCGCGCTTTCCCGCTGGTGGGGGCCGATGCGATTGAGCGCGGCACACGGTTGCTCGATATCTTCATCCTCGGCCTGTTCGCCCCGCCATCGGCGGTCGGCATCTATTACGCCGCCCAGCAAATCGCCAGCCTGCCGCAAAAGCTGAAAACCAGTTTTGAACCGATCCTGTCGCCGGTCATCACCAAGAACCTGCGGATCGGCAATATGGGCGCGATTGCTGCGCAGGTGCGGCAGGTGGGGTTCTGGATCATCGCGGTGCAATTGGGCATCGCGCTGGTGCTGGGCATGCCGGGCGAAGCGGTAATGGGCCTGTGGGGGCCGGATTATGTCGCGGGCACGGCGGCGCTGTCGTTGCTGCTGGCGGCCGAGGTCGCGGCATCGATGGCGGTCGTGTCGGAAAGCGTGCTGGTCTATATCGCGCGCAAACGCAATCTGGCGATTTCGGTCGGGATCATCGCGTTGCAAGCGGCGCTGACCATCGTGCTGATCCAGCTGGCCGGGCGTTACGGACTGGGCGCAGGCTACGAGGCGGCCAGCGCAGCGGGCGCGTTGTTGATTGCGCTGGCGGTATCCAGCCTGATCAAGGCGCTGATGCTCAAACATCTGCTCAAGGCCCCGGTTTCGAACTGGCGCTGGGCGCTGGTCTATGCCGCTGCGCCTGCGGTGGTAGTGGGCTATGCCTTCACCTTCGTGCCCGAATGGATCGAGCTGCTGTTCGGCGTTCCGGCGGTGCTGGCCACCTATGCCTTCGTCATCTGGCGGCGCGGGTTTGGTGAGGAGGACAAGGTGTTGTTCCGCAAGCAGGTTGTCCCCGATCCCGTAAACGACCTGCCGTAACCCGCGCACGTTCAGTCGCTATTCACGGCTGCGGCGTGATTTTCGGGCATCGCTCAGGTTGTGGGGAGAAAATTGATGCGCGCAGTTCGGTTGGTAGGAATGGCGGCGCTGTGCGCTGTGATTGCAGGTTGCGCCAGCAAAGCGCCCGAAGAACTGGCAAAGGCTCCGCCGCCGCCGCCGGTGGTCGCTCCGCCGCCTCCACCGCCGCCGCTGCCGACCGTCGCCTATGCGCCGCAAGAGATGGTGGTGGTCACAGGTTCGCGGGTGCGCGGCGATGCAGTTGCCGCAGAGCGCAGTTATTTTGTGCCGCCGGTCATCGTCGCCACCGATCCGGGGCGTGAGCAATATGACGGCAAGGAAGTATCCCCCGTCAAACTGACCGTGATTGAACCCGTGTCCACCTTCTCGGTCGATGTCGATACCGGGGCCTATGCCAATGCCCGGCGGTTCCTGACCCAAGGCATGATGCCGCCCAAGGACGCGGTGCGCACCGAGGAGATGATCAACTATTTCCGCTATGATTATGCCAAGCCCAAAGATCGCAGCCAGCCGTTTACCGTCACCACCGATGTCGCGAAAAGCCCGTGGAATGCTAGTTCCTACCTGATGCGGATCGGGCTGCGCGGGTATGATATCGACAGCGAAGAACGCCCGCCCGCCAACCTCGTGTTCCTGATGGACGTATCGGGATCAATGAACAGCCCGGATAAGCTGCCGCTGGTCAAAACCGCGCTGGCTGGCCTTGCGGGCGAATTGTCGCCGCAGGACAGGGTTTCGATCGTGGTCTATGCAGGGGCCGCGGGCCTTGTGCTCGAACCCACCAATGACACCGCCACAATCCGCCGCGCGCTCGACAGCCTGAGCGCGGGCGGCTCTACCGCAGGCGGCGCGGGGATCGAACTGGCGTATCGGGTTGCCGAGGACAATTTCGTGCGTGGTGGGGTCAACCGCGTGATCCTTGCCACCGACGGCGATTTCAATGTCGGCGTCTCCAGCACCAAGGCGCTGATCGAACTGATCGAGACCAAGCGCGACAGCGGCATCACGCTGACCACATTGGGCTTTGGGCAGGGCAATTACAACGAAGCGATGATGGAGCAGGTCGCCAACAAGGGTAACGGCAACTACGCCTATATCGATTCTGCGCTCGAAGCGAAAAAGGTGCTGGGCGAAGAAATGTCGAGCACGCTGTTCACCATCGCCAAGGATGTGAAAATCCAGGTCGAATTCAACCCCGCCGTGATCGCGCAATACCGGCTGGTCGGGTATGAGAACCGCGCGCTTCGCGAGGAAGATTTCGACAATGACCGGGTCGATGCGGGTGACATTGGCGCGGGCCATCAGGTGACAGCGATTTACGAAGTCGTCCCCGTTGGCAGCAAGGGCTGGATCGCGCCGCGCAAGTATGAAGATGCGCCCGCCGCCGCCGCGCAGGCCAAGCTGGCCGAGGCCGCGACCGTCAAGCTGCGCTACAAATTGCCGACAAGCGACACCTCGAAACTGATCGAACAGGTGGTGGCGTCCAGCGCGTTCAAAGCCGCCGCCGCCCCGCAAGGCGATTTCGCCTTCGCCGCAGCGGTCGCCGCCTACGGCCAGGTGCTGCGCGGGGATGAATTGATGAACGGCTTTGGCTTCAGCGATATCGGCACGCTCGCAGGTGGGCAGGACAATTTCTGGCGGCAGGAATTCCTGCGGTTGAACGCACTCGCTGGCAGCATGAAGGGCGGCTGAGGCGCGTCAAGGGGCGTCAAGGGGCTTGGGCGCAAGCGGGTGCGCCTGCTAAGGTCGCAGCGATTGATTCCCTTTTGCCGGAGATTACCGCGCCATGTCCCTTGATTTTTCTACCGCCCTGCCGCTGATCCTGCTGGGCCTTGCGCTGCTCGTCGTGGCGGTGTGGCTGCTTACCCGCCGCAACCGCAAGGCGAAGGTGGTCGAAGATGGCAGCGCCCTCGCCCGCGACGTGCTGGACGAAGGCGCTGAAAAAGCGCGCCGTAATCAGGCGTTGATCGATGCGGCTCCGGCGGCGGTAAAGGTGATGGCGGAGCCTGTCCCGGTTCCCATGCCCATGCCTGCCCCCGCACCCACGCCTGCTGTCGCCGACGATCTCACCCGCATCAAAGGCGTCGGCCCCAAGCTGGTGACGCTGCTGGGCGAACTTGGCATCACCTCCTACGCGCAGATCGCCGCGTGGAGCGATGCGGATGTCGAACGCATTGATGCCGAGCTGGGCCGGTTCAAGGGCCGCATCACCCGCGACCAGTGGATCGAACAGGCCAAACTGCTCGCAGCGGGCGACGAAGCGGCCTTCACTGACAAATTTGGCAGGAATGGATAATATTCCGCAAGCCTGACCCCCAATCCGTGTTACATTCCCGCTCTTCGGGGGAGTCGCTGACGCGGGGAGAGGGTGGATGGGCTTGCGGATATTGGTGGCTGAGGATGAATTCATCACCGCTGTCGACCTGTGCGATACCTTCGAGGAAGCGGGCTACGAGATCGAAGGGCCGCACGCGGGCATTTCTGCCGCGCTGCTCGCCTGCCAGAAACACAAACCCGATCTCGCCATCCTCGATATTGAGCTGGCCGACGGGCTGACTTACGAACTGGCGCAAACCCTGATTGACGATGATGTGCCGGTAATCCTGTATTCCGGACACGATGAATCGCGCGAACTCGCCGCCCGCTTCCCGCGCGCCGTAACCGTCCACAAACCCTGCCCCCCGGCCGATCTGCTCGATGCCGCCTGCCGCCTGCTCGCGCCCGCCTGACCGGCACTGTGCGGCGCGCTCTTCCGCCCCGCTGCCCCCCTTGCCCCGCAGCTTGAAGCCTGCAATGGCTGTGAAGCATGAACAGCAGGAGCATCCCCGTGCACGGCACCTCGCCAGACACTTCGCAACCGCCCACTTCGCGCCTTTCCGCGTTCAACTGGCAAGACCCCTTCGACCTTGAAAGCCAGCTGACCGAGGAAGAGCGGATGATCCGCGACGCCGCCCACGGTTTCGCCCAAAGTGAACTGCAACCGCGCGTGATCGACGCCTTCCGCGAGGAAACAGACGCGCCCGAACTTTTCCCGCTGATGGGCAAGGCCGGGCTGCTCGGCGCGACCCTGCCCGAAGAACTTGGCGGCGCGGGCGCAAGCTATGTCGCCTACGGGCTGATCGCGCGCGAGATTGAGCGGGTGGACAGCGGATACCGTTCGATGGCGAGCGTGCAATCCAGCCTCGTGATGCATCCGATCTATGCCTATGGATCGGACGAACAGCGCCGCCAATATCTGCCCGGCCTCGCCAGCGGCGAATTGATCGGCTGTTTTGGTCTGACCGAACCCGATGCGGGCAGCGATCCCGGCGGCATGAAAACCCACGCGAGGCGCGACGGTGATGATTACGTCATTTCCGGCAGCAAGACCTGGATTTCCAACGCGCCATTTGCCGATGTGTTCGTGGTCTGGGCTAAATCCGATACCCACGGCGGCGCGATCCGCGGGTTTGTGCTGGAAAAGGGCATGGCGGGGCTTTCCGCGCCCAAGATCAAGGGCAAGATCAGCCTTCGTGCCTCCACCACCGGGATGATCGTGATGGAAGACGTGCGCGTGCCGGCATCCGCGCTGCTACCCAATGTCGAAGGGTTGAAAGGCCCGTTCGGCTGCCTCAACCGCGCGCGTTACGGCATTTCGTGGGGCGCGATGGGCGCGGCCGAGTTCTGCCTTGCCGCGGCGCGCCAATATGGGCTGGATCGCCAGCAGTTCGGGCGCCCGCTTGCCGCGACGCAATTGTTCCAGAAAAAACTCGCTGACATGATGAGCGATATTGCGCTGGGCCTGCAAGCATCCTTGCGCGTTGGCCGCTTGATCGACGAAGGCCGGTTCGCCCCCGACATGATTTCGATCGTTAAACGCAACAATGTCGGCAAGGCATTGGATATCGCCCGCGCGGCGCGTGATATGCATGGCGGCAACGGCATTTCCGAAGAATATCAGGTGATCCGCCACATGGTGAACCTGGAAACGGTCAACACCTACGAAGGCACACATGATGTCCACGCGCTGATTCTGGGCCGCGCCATCACCGGGATTGCAGCGTTCTGATGATGTTCGTCATTGCGAGCGGCGCAGCCGTGCGGCAATCAAGAGCGGCGCAAGACCGGAACCGGCGGATGCTGGATTGCCGCGCCCGCTTGGCAGGCTCGCAATGACGAAGGAGGGTTCACCTATCAAACTCTACGGCTACTTCCGCTCCTCGACCTCCTACCGCCTGAGGATCGCGCTGAACCTCAAAGGGCTGGCGTTCGAGAATATTCCGGTGAACCTCGTCACGGGCGCAAACAAGGACGCCGCCTTTACGGCGCGCAACCCGTTCGGATCGCTCCCCATGCTGGAGGCTGACGGGCGTGACCGGGCGCAGTCGATGGCGCTGCTCGAATGGCTCGACGAAGCCTATCCTGAGCCTGCGTTGCTGCCGAAAGACATCGAATCCCGCTACACGGTGCGCGAGTTGACCTACGGCATCGCGACCGAGATTCACGCGATCAACAACCTGCCGGTGCTCAAATATCTCAAAGACCCGCTCGGCCACACGCAGGATGAAATCAACGTGTGGTATCGCCACTGGCTGGCGCGCACGCTCAAGCCGGTGGAGGCGCGGTTGGCGCAGCTCACGACCGGCGATTTCCTCCACGGCGACGCGCCCGGCCTGTTTGAAGTGGTGCTGATCCCGCAACTCGCCAATGCGCGGCGGTTCGATTACGACCTGTCAGCCAGCCCGCACATGACCCGGATCGAGGCCGCCTGCCTTGCCCTGCCCGCGTTCATCAACGCGCATCCCGATAACCAGATCGATTCCCCGGAAAGAGGCCAGACATGAAACTCGCAACGATCAACAACGGCACCCGCGATGGCAAATTGGTGGTGGTATCCAAAGACCTCACCCGCTGCTGCGCGGCAGGATATATCGCCCCCACCCTGCAAGCCGCGCTGGATGATTGGGAACGGATCGCGCCGCAACTGGAAGTGCTGGCCCGCGATGTCGAGCATGAAACCGTGCCGTGCGAACGCTTCCACGAAAGGCAGGCGCATTCGCCGCTGCCGCGCGCCTACCAATGGGCCGATGGCAGCGCCTATATCAACCATGTCGAACTCGTCCGGAAGGCACGCGGGAGCAAGGTTCCCGACAGCTTCTACACCGACCCGCTGATGTATCAGGGCGGATCGGACGCTTTCCTACCGCCGCGTGGGCCGATACCCTTGGCCGATCCCGCGTGGGGCTGCGACATGGAGGGCGAGATTGCGGTTATCACCGATGATGTGCCGATGGGCGTTTCGGCGGACGACGCGGCAGGGCACATCAAGCTGCTGATGCTGGTGAATGACGTGAGCCTTCGCGGGTTGATCCCGGCAGAACTGGAAAAGGGTTTCGGCTTCTTCCAGTCCAAGCCCGCCAGCGCGTTTTCTCCGGTGGCGGTAACGCCTGACGAATTGGGCGAAGCATGGGCCGACAGCCTGATCCATCTGCCGTTGATGGTGGATTTGAACGGTGCGCCATTCGGGCGCGCGAACGCCGGGCAGGATGCGACCTTCAATCTGGCGCAACTGGTCGCCCACGCGGCGAAAACCCGCAACCTTGGCGCGGGCACTGTGATCGGCAGCGGCACGGTATCGAACAAGGGGGCCGATGGCGGCGCGGGCACCCCGGTTTCGGCAGGGGGTGCGGGATATTCGTGCATTGCCGAAATCCGCATGATCGAAACCATTGCTGGCGGCGCGGCAGTGACGCCGTTCATGCAGGCCGGCGACAGCGTGCGGATCGAAATGCGCGATGCGGCAGGCCGTTCGATCTTTGGCGCGATTGAACAGGACGTGGTGGAGGTCTAAAGTTTCCCCCTCTTCTCCCGTTCACCCTGAGCTTGTCGAAGGCCCGTTCACCCTGCGCTTGTCGAAGGGTTGTCCTTCACTTCAAGCGCGGTGCCGGATGCAGAAGTGCAGTCCTTCGACAAGCTCAGGACGAACGGTTGGTGGGCTGATTGGGGGGCTTGGGGTGGTTTAGACCCCCTCTAGACCCCCCTTAGACCCCCTCTAGGCTGGTCTTGGCCAATGTTTCACGTGAAACATCAGGCATCAAACCCCAGACTCTCCGCCACCGCCGCGTTGACAATCCGGCCCCTGTGCACATTGAGGCCGGGGGCGAGATGCGGGTCATCTTTGCAAGCCGCGATCCCCTTGTTCGCCAGCGCCAGCCCAAACGGTAGGGTAGCATTGTTAAGCGCATAGGAACTCGTCAGCGGCACCGCGCCGGGCATATTGGCGACACAATAATGGATGATCCCGTCAACCTCGTAAGTCGGGTTTTCGTGGGTGGTGGGGTGCGAAGTTTCAAAGCACCCGCCCTGATCAATCGCCACATCCACCAGCACCGCACGGCGCTTCATATCAGGCAGCATCGCGCGGGTAATCAGGTGCGGCGCGCTCGCCCCCGGGATCAACACTGCGCCGATCACAACGTCGGCCTGGGCGACCGCCTGTTCGATTGTTCCGGCGGTGGAAAAGCGGGTGATGGCGCGGCCCTGGAACATCTCGTCAAGCTGGCGCAGGCGCGGCAGCGAACGGTCGAAAATCTCCACTGTCGCCCCCAGCCCCACCGCCATGCGCGCCGCCTGAGTGCCGACCACCCCGCCGCCGAGCACCACCACGCGCGCCGGGATCACGCCGGGCACCCCGCCCATCAAAGTGCCGCGCCCGCCGGTATTGGCCCGCAAGGCGAGCGCCCCCGCCTCAATCGCGAGCCTGCCTGCCACTTCGCTCATCGGAGCGAGCAAGGGCAAGCCGCCGCCGGGGCCGGTGACGGTTTCATAGGCAACCGCCGAAACGCCCGATTGCATCAGGCCGCGCGCCTGATCGGGATCGGGGGCTAGGTGCAGGTAGGTGAACAGGATCTGCCCTTCGCGCAATTGCACCCATTCGCCGGGTTGCGGTTCCTTGACCTTCACGATCATGTCCGCGCGGGCGAAGACTTCGGCGGCGCTATCGACCACTTCGGCCCCGGCCTTGCGGTAGGTGTCATCATCCTTGTCGATGCCCAGCCCAGCGCCGGTTTCAACGATCACCCGATGCCCGGCAGACGCATATTCGCGCACCGCTTCGGGGGTGAGACCGACGCGGAACTCGCTCGGCTTGATTTCCTTGGGAACGCCGACCAGCATGATTCTCTCCTCGCGATGCAGCGGAAACGTCGCTAGTGTAGGCGTAATAAAATTACAAGTTCGCGCAAGGTCGATTGCAAGCCAGGAGCCGCCCATGACCGCCCATCCCCCCCAATATCCCACCGTCAAAATGCTCATCAACGGCGAATGGATCGCCGCAGGAGAAGCCGGCGCGATGGACGTGGTGAACCCGGCCACCGGGCAGGTGATCGGGCAATGCCCCAAGGCGTCACCCGCGCAGCTCGACGCCGCAATCGCCGCCGCCGACGAAGCCTTCGTTACGTGGAGCAAAACGCCCGGCGCACAGCGTTACGCCATCCTGCGCCGCGCCGCCGAACTGCTGCGCGAACGTGCGCCTGCCATCGCCCACACCGTCACCGCCGAAATGGGCAAACCGCGCGCGCAGGCCGTGGGCGAAATCACCGCTTCGGGCGACATGATCGACTTCCTTGGTGAAGAGGCCAAGCGGCGCGGCGGACGATTGATCCCTGCCCGCAGCGATAGCGTGATCGCCCAGACCGTGACCCACGAACCGGTCGGGCCGAGTGTGCTGCTGACCCCGTGGAATTTTCCCGTCAATCTGCCCGCCAAGAAGATCGCAGGCGCGCTGGCGGCGGGGTGCACCGCGATCCTGAAGCCTGCCGAAAACACCCCCGCATCGGCGCAATTGCTGGTCGAATGCTTTGTCGATGCGGGCGTACCCAAGGGGGTGCTGAACCTCGTTTACGGCGATCCCGGCCCGGTGTCCGAACACCTGATCGCAGCGCCTGCGGTGCGCAAAGTCAGCTTCACCGGATCGACCGCGGTGGGCAAGCATCTGGGCGCGCTGGCGGCTTCGCACATGAAGCGTTTTACCCCGGAACTGGGCGGCCATGCCCCGGTGATTGTCAGCAAACACGCCGATCTTGACCGCGCGGTGGCGGCCTGCGCGGCGACCAAGTTTCGTAATGCCGGGCAGGTCTGCGTTTCGCCCACGCGGTTTCTGGTGGCGCGCGAGGTCTATGACCGCTTCGTTGCCGAATTCGCCGCGCGCGCGGGCAAGATGAAGGTCGGCGATCCGGGGGCGGATGACAGCGTCGACATGGGGCCGCTCGCCCACGGACGGCGGATCGCGGCGATGGAGGCGGTGGTTGCCAATGTTGGCAGCTTGGGGACAGGCAATCGCGGTGAGGTTGTCACCGGAGGATCAGTCATCGCAGGCAGCGGGTTCTTCTTTCAGCCCACGGTGATCGCCAACCCCGCCCCCGACAGCCGCTTCATGACCGAGGAACCCTTCGGCCCGATTGCCGGGATCGTCCCGTTCGATGCTATCGAGGACGCGGTGCGGATCGCCAATAGCTTGCGCTATGGATTGGCCGCCTATGCCTTTTCGGGCGACCTCGACGAAGCGCATTACCTTGGTCGGGCCTTGCGCGCGGGCATGGTGGGGATCAACCAATTGATCGTATCATCGCCCGAAACCCCGTTTGGCGGAGTGGGCGATAGCGGGTTCGGATCGGAAGGGGGCGAAGAGGGCTACCTCGCCTTCACCGACACCAAGCTGGTGATCATGGCGAAAGCGGGCGGGTAGGCCGCGCCGGTCTGGTTTACGCGATCAGGTGGACAATTCGCGAAAGCAGCGATTGGCGGGTTTGCATCGGCTGAATCCGGCCATAGCGCGCGCGGCGCGAATATTCGTCCTGAATGCAGACAGTGCGGTGCATGGGATCTGGCCCGCTGGACCAGATTGTTGGTCTTGCCATTGATCGCTTCCCGATTCGCTTATTTGGTATTGAGCAAGTTAACAGCAAATCTGTGGAAAACACAAACTAAACATAGTTAACGGGCTTACCTCTGCCACACTTCACCGATTCGTGCGTCTCACCCCGGCAGAACGCACATCGGCAAGGGTCGGATAACCGTTAACGGCCATCAAAAGATCAGCTTCGGCAAGGATGGATCGTAACACCCACGCCGCGCCCTCGGCCCCGCCTAATGCGAGTCCATAAGTATAGGGCCGCCCAACGCCGACCGCGCGGGCACCCATCGCCAGCGCCTTGACCGCGTCGGTGCCGGATCGGATTCCGCTGTCAAACAGCACCGGGGTATCGCCCGCCGCCTGCACGACCTCGCCCAGCAGATCGATGGTGGCGATCCCGCCGTTGGCCTGCCGGCCGCCATGGTTTGAACAATAGACCGCATCCGCCCCGCTATCGACCGCACGGCGCGCATCGTCGGGGTGGCAGATGCCTTTGAGCACAATCGGCAGCTTCGTCACCGATTTGAACCACGCCATGTCATCCCACGTCAGCACCTGCCCAAAGGTCGCCGCCCACGTAAAAATCGCCGCGCCAAGGTCTTCTTCGGGCGGTTTCGCCAGCATCGCGCGGAACACCGGATCGGTGAAGTAATTCTGGAGCACCTTGCCGCGCAGCTGCGGGAAGTTTGACGCGTTGAGATCGCGCGGGCGCCAGCCTGTTACCCAGGTGTCGAGCGTCACCACCAGCGCCGTATAGCCCGCATCTTCGGTCCGGCGGATCAGGCTGGTCGCCAGTTCGCGGTTGCGCGGGGTGTAAAGCTGAAACCACGCTGGCGTGTCCCCGCAGGCCGCCTTCACATCCTCCAGCGGATCATTCGCCAGCGTCGAAGCGCAGAACGGCACCCCGGTCAGCGCCGATGCCCGCGCTGCTGCCATGTCGCCGTGGCGGTCTTGCGAGGCTTCGCCGTTGACACCAACCGGGGCCATGAACAGCGGGGTGGGATAGGTGTGGCCGAACAGTTCGATCGACAGATCGCGCGTCGCGCAATCGACCATCATGCGCGGCACCATGCCCCAATGGTGGAACGCGGCGGCGTTCTGATCCTGCGTGTGTTCATCCCCGCACCCGCCCGCGACATAATTGGTCAGGCTTGGCCCCAACGCTTCGTGCGCGCGTTTTTCCAGCGTGGCGAAATCGACCGGCCAGGTGGGCAGAACACCGCTTAACCCGGCATTGTAGATTTCATTCTGCATTGCGCCGAAATTGGTCATGGCCTTGGTCTCTCCCGCTTCTCTATGAGGAGGGATTCAGACCATGCAGCGGCACGGGGCAAGCGATTTTTGAGCAAACAGGCGTTTGGGGTCAGAAGCGTTAGGGGGCTTTATTCGGGCAGGAAGCCGAGTTCATAGACCATCGGGCGCAGCTTGGCGGTCAGCGCGGCGTAGGCGGATTTGAACGGATCGAAATCGGTGAGTTCGATATCGCCGTAAGCTTCGAGCGCGCGGCGCACCTGATACCATCCGGCATCGGCGCGGTTCAGCTTGTATTCTTCCCTGATCTTGTTGGGGAAGCGGGTGGCGTGGAAGCGGGCGAACAGCTTGCGCCCTTCATCCATCACGGCCTGCGCCTCTGGTGAGAACGCCATCCCCTGCATGTAACGCACGAGAAAATCACTCTCGAAGCGCGCCTTGGCCCCGACTTGGCTTTCCGTGAAGGGGATGAAGTGGTTGGTGAGGCTCCAGTCGCGATCATTCCAGCGCAAGCCGTCTGCCCCTGCGGTGAGGTTGCTGCCGTTGAACAGCATCCAGACGAGGCAATCGGACTTGAATTCATCCGAGAGCGGCTGCGAGGGTTGCAGGAACTGGTCGCGGTCGTTGAGCCATGTGGGCTTGATCAGGCGACGGACGGAAAAGACGATGGCGGCTTGCCAGAGGTTTTCGGGGGTGACGTAATAGCCATTGCCAGCACTATAAACGGACGAGAATAATGCTGTTAGCGTCCCTGCATTTTGAATATCATTGCTGTTGGATAGCATGTGAGCAATGGCACCATCGTGCCAGCTCGATACTTTCGCATATCCATTCTGGGGCACGATGGCATTTTTTAATGGTATTGCTTGCGTCTTTGCAGGGAGCCTAGGAAGCCACTGACTAAGCATCCGGCTGTTTGGTGCATCTATGAATTTTTTCTCGCCGACAATTTTTCCGAACCGATCAACCGCAATAGTGTTGACCTCTTCAGCCGGTTCACGTTGAGCTAGGTTCCACATGAGAAACCCGATAGGAAAGTGGCCATTTAGGCCATCAAACGCCTTGCTGTGCACGACAAACCCATCGAGATAGGCCGCCTGCCAACGCTCTCGAAAAGCTGAAAAATTTGGTGCATTGATGTATTTGAGTGTGCTAAACATCGCAAGTTTTGCAGTGGGTAGTTCGAGCATGATGCGATGCAGGAATTGCACGAAAAGTTCGCGAGCAGCGTATCCAAGATCGTTCATTCCATGACTAATTCTCGTGGCTGCAATACCCGTTTTTCCAGCATTTCCCTGTGAGTTCGCGGCCTCGCCATAAGGCGGATTTATCAGCACCAGAATCGGCTTCGCGCCCTTCTTGCCCTCACGCGCATCGGCAATCGCCTGACGCAGCGCCTGTGGCAGCTTATCCGAAAGGCTGTAATCAATCTCGCCGAAATCGGTCACATCATCATTGAGATAATCATATTGAAAAATCTCGGCCCCGGCGAAGGCCGGGTTGCTGCGCATGATCGTCACGTCCTCGGCATCGAGCGTGGACATGAAGACATTGCGCAGGTTGGAATGCTTGGCCTCCAGATTGCCGACGCCTGCGCACATATCCCAGACAATATATTTCTGCTGCCAGTCCGCGCCGAGAGTAGCATTAAGCTGGTCATAGGCTTTATCGACGATGTGCAGCGGGGTGTAGAACGCGCCCTTGAACTTCTGATCGTCCATCGGCAGCAGGCTGTCGCGCCGTTCGAGCAGGTAGTGCCGGTGTTTCTGTTCCGGCGGGCGGTGGTAGATGTTCCAGAAATTGCGATAGCCGCGCTCGCTGGCGAGTTCGTATTGATCGCCCCCGATGATGAACACCGGCTTGTCACCGCTGAACAGCAGGCGCGCGGGCAGGTTGCGCATCGCTTCGTTGCGCCCGTCATGCATGATGTCGGCAAAGAACAGCACGGCGTAATCCGCCTCGCGCTTTACGCCCAATTCGACGCCCACCATCGCCACCCACTTGTCGAACACCTGCCGCAGGTTGTTCGGCGTGATCGGGGTGCGGATGATCCGCCCTTCGCGCACCGCATCGCGGGCGGCCTTGATGAACTCGGCCTCGTATCCGTCAATCTGATAGAGGATGAAATGGGTTTCGATGGTGGGAGCAATCTGCGCTGCCAGCGCCTTGTCCGCCGCCGAGCCGGATTTGGGCCAGACAATCGCCTTGTCATCCAGCAGCGGCAGGGCGTGATCGGTCGCCATCAGCGCGGCTTTTTCGCGGTCGATCACGCACAGGAAGCCGGGGATCGCCTCGCCGCGTTTGCGCGCGGCGCGGACGTAGGTGAGCAGCTGCGCGAACATCAGCAGCGGCGCAGTTGGCGATTCCTTCGCCTCGAACCAGATCTCCGGGGTCTGGATATCGACCAGCCCCTTGAACACGCCTTTCAGCCCAAGCGCCTTGATATAGGCGTCCTTGACGTCTTCCTCGGTGCGGGCGCGGGCGAGCGTTTCGGATAGCGTCATCGGGCAATTGTCTTGGCGGATGTGATCATATGATCCCCTTTGCCGCACCATTCCAACAATCCCAACGCTCTGCCAAGCCACAATCGGTCTTGAGCCACAGCCCTTCAAGCACCGCGAGATAGCTCGCCAGCCCGATTGAAAACGCCGGGAAGAAGAAGTGAAAGCTGATCGTGAAAGCGAACTGGATTCGCGCGAGCAGCAGGGCGTCGAGGTTTTCGAACATGGTCAGGAACTACTCCCGTCGGAGCTGCAATCAATTGCGATCACTGCACCTGATATACGGTTTTGCGGCAGAAGGTTGCACCGCCGGACGGGGGGTGTCCGGCGGTGCAGGTTGTGGCGGGGCCGCCTACGCGACGTCCACCAACCTCAGGTAAGGCTTGATGGTTTCGAAGCCCTGCGGGAACATTTCGTTCGCCTTGGCATCGGGGATTGACGGCGGGATGATGACCTTGTCGCCCGGACGCCAATCGGCGGGGGTGGCGATGGTCATGCGGTCGGCCAGCTGCAAGCTGTCGATCACGCGCAGAATCTCATCGAAATTGCGTCCCACGCTCATCGGATAGGTCATGGTCAGGCGGATTTTCTTCTTCGGATCGATGATGAACACCGAACGCACCGCCGCCGTCTCGCTCTGATCGGGGTGGATCATGTCATAAAGCTTGGCGATTTCCAGATCAGCGTCAGCCACGATCGGGAATGTCAGTGTGACGCCCTGCGTTTCGTCGACATCCTTGACCCAGGTGAGGTGTTCTTCAACCGTGTCGGTCGACAGGCCGAGCGGTTTGGTGTTGCGCTTGTCAAATTCGGCGGCAAGGCGCGCGGTCATACCCATTTCGGTGGTGCAAACCGGGGTGAAATCGGCCGGATGGCTGAAAAAGAACACCCAGCTGTCGCCTGCCCAATCGTGCAGGCTGATTTCGCCGGTGGTGGTGGCGACGGTGAAGTCGGGGGCGGTATCGCCGATGTGAAGGCTCATTACGTATACTCCTTTGCGTTGATGCAACCGCTTTAGCAGGAGATGCGATTCGCGTTTAACTCAATTACTCATTTTATGAAATCGATTTTTTAATTCAGTGCTAATGAGTGGTGCCTGCGCGAGATTCTGGCAAGTTCCACAGATTTCGACGTATTTCGCATACAGATTTTTGATATTGGAGTGTTCGTCAGATCATCCCGCGCGCGTCCAATGGATCGTCAGACCCCGGCTCCTCACCAGTATCGAGCGCCAGTTCAGCAAAGGCGCTGTCCTGCGACAGAAACACCCGGCCCGACAGATCATCAAGAAAGTGCGCGCGCCCCAGCCGATCCATCACCGGGCCTTTCACTTCCGACAGGTGCAGTTTCACACCCCCGTCGGCCAGCCGGTGGTTGATCGCCTCAAGGCTTTCCAGACCCGAGGCATCGATGGCGTTGACCGCGCTGCACATCAGCACCACGTGCCGCAGCGGCGGGCGATCCGCGACCTGTTCCAGCACATATTCCTCCAGCCAGCGGGCATTGAGATAGGTCAGGCTTTCATCGATGCGGATCGACAGCAGATGCGGCAGGGTCAGCACCTTGTGGCGTTCGACATTGCGGAAATGCTCGGTGCCCGGCACCCGTCCGACGATCGCCGCGTGGGGACGACTGGCGCGCCACAGATACAGCAGCAGGCCCACCGCCACCCCGGCGATCACCCCCAACTCCACCCCGGCAAGCAGAGTGATGGCGATGGTCGCGGCATGGGCGGCGAAATCGGCCTTGGAATAGGCCCAAAGCAGCCGGGGTGTCTTGAAATCGACAAGGCTCAGCACCGCCACGATGATGGTTGCTGCGAGCGTCGCGTTTGGCAGGTGGAACAATAGCGGAGTGAGAAACAGGCTGGCGAGCGCAATGCCCACCGCCGTGAAGGCGCCCGCAGCCGGGGTCTGCGCACCCGCATCAAAATTCACCACCGACCGTGCAAAGCCGCCTGTAACCGGATAGCCGCCCGACAGCGCCGAAGCGATGTTCGATGCACCAAGGCCAATCAATTCCTGATCGGGCGCAATCCGCTGACGCCGCTTGGCCGCGAGCGTCTGCGCGACCGAGACACTTTCGACGAACCCGATCACCGAAATCAGCAGCGCGGGCACCCACAAAGCCTGAATCAGTGCAAATTCGGTCGAAGGCAGGGTAAACGGTGGCAGGCCTTGCGGGATAGCGCCCACCACGGATACGCCGCTCGCCTCCAGCCCAAATCCGATCACGGCAAGGATCGTCACCGCCACCGCCGCCACCGGCCCGGCCTTGGCCGTCATATCGGCAGCGCGCGCAGGCATGCCAAAGCGTTGCAGCGCAGGCTTCAACCCCTTGCGCACCCAGAACAGGAACAGCGTCGCCGGAACACCGATGGCGAGGGTGGCAAGGTTGGTGCTGCCTAGCGCACCTGCCAGCCCGGATAGCATCTCCGGCCAAGTCTCACCCCCGGCCTTCACACCCAGAATGTGTTTCAACTGGCTGGTGGCAATCAGGATGCCAGAGGCCGAAATGAACCCGCTGATCACCGGATGCGACAGCAGGTTGGCCAGGAACCCAAGCCGCAGCAGGCCCAGCACTGCCAGCATCACCCCTGACAGCGCGGCGAGCGTGACCGCCGCCTCCCAATATTCAGTCGTTCCCGGCGTAGCGATCGCGCCCACCGCGCTCGCCGTCATCAACGAAACCACCGCCACCGGGCCAACTGCCAACGTTCGGCTGGTGCCGAACACGGCATAGGCAAACAGCGGCAGGATCGAGGCATAAAGGCCGACCACCGGCGGCAATCCCGCCAGCATCGCATAGGCAAGGCTTTGCGGGATCAGCATGATGGTGACGATCACCGCCGCCATCAGATCACTGGTCAGGACGCCCCGATCATAGCTGCGCGCCCACGTCAGGATCGGGAAATAGCGTTGCAACATGGCGGGCCTATTGCGCGATCAGACCGCCGGGGCCAGCCAGCCATTCGCGCCCCTTGAGCATCCCGTTCCAGTAAATCCACGGCAGCAGATCGGCCTTGAGCATCCATGACAGGCGCGTGGGCTTTGTCCCGTCGACCAGCCATGTGGGAAAGCTGGGTGCCAGTTTTCCGCCATAGCCGAATTCAGCAAGCACAATCTTGCCGCGCTCCACCGTCAAGGGACACGAACCATAACCGTCATACCCCGCCGTCGGCCCCTTGCAATCGAGCTGCCGCAGCGCGTTGACCGCCACCACCGGTGCCTGCTTGCGCGCAGCAGCGGCGGTTTTGGCATTGGGCATCGACCCTGCATCCCCAAGGCCAAACACATTGGGGTAACGCACGTGCTGCAAGGTATGCTGATCAACATCGGTAAACCCGCTTGCCGCCGCCAAGGGGCTGTCGGCAAGAAATTGCGGCGCGACCTGTGGGGGCACGACATGTAGCATATCGAAATCGACCGTCACCTCGCCGTCTGCCGCAGCGAAAGTCGCCTGCTGCGCGGGGCCATCGACCGCGACGAGGTTATTGCCCAGTTCAAGATTGATGCCGTATTTCCCGACATATTCCATCAGCGCCGGAACATAATCGGCCACCCCGAACAGCACACCGCCCGCATTGCGGAACTCGACCGCGATGTCGCCCAGCACGCCGGTCCGCCGCCAATGATCGCAGGCGAGATACATCACCTTTTGCGGCGCGCCCGCGCATTTGATCGGCATGGGCGGCTGACTGAAAATCGCACGGCCCGCCTTCAACCCCTGCACCAGTTCCCAAGTATAAGGCGAAAGATCGCCGCGGTAATTGGACGTGACACCGTTCTGGCCGAGCGTCTGTTCAAGCCCTGCGATCTTCTCCCACGCAAGGCGAATGCCGGGGGCGACGATCAGCACGTCGTAGGTCAAGGTGCTGCCGTCAGCGAGCGTCACCTGATTATCGTCTGGCTGGAAACTGGCCGCAGCCTGCTTGATCCAGACCGCACCCTTTGGGATTACGCTTTTCATCGGACGTATCGTTGAGGCGAGATCGAAAACCCCGCCGCCAACCATCGTCCAACCGGGCTGGTAGGCATGGGTGTCAGTCGGCTCGACAATCGCGATGTCGAGCCCCGGCCTACGCCTCAGCATCGAAGCCGCAGCGGCAATCCCTGCCGCGCCGCCGCCGATGACAACGACCGTGTGTGATGAATTATTCATGGTGATCCCCTGCGTGGTGCGGCGTTATCCGCCAGTTTCCATCCGTTCGGCGATTGCCGTCAGATCATAGCCGGCGGCCTGCGCGCGGGCGATGCGTTCTTCGGTGGAAAGGCCGCCAATATTGGCGAGCGCATCGAGCGTGATTGAACGCGTGCCAGTGCGGCAATAGGCGAGCACTTTGCCCGGCGTGCCGCGCCGGATTGCAGCAAAGGCGGCGACGGCGGCGGATGGGAACAGGCCGCCTGCAACCGGAATGTGGTGAAAGGCCAGCCCCGCGTCCTGCGCGGCGCGGCGCATATCATCCTGCGCGGGCTGCCCCGGCTCTTCGCCATCGGGGCGGTTGCAGATCACGGCGGAGAAGCCTTCGGCAGCCAGCGCCGCCAGTTCGTCAGGCTGCAGCTGCGGCGCGACCGCGAAGCTATCATCCACTTTACGAATTTCCATCATGCTTGTCCTTCGATCAAGCGCACCATCAACATCCCGGCGAGCATCGCAGCGACGAACACGGCTGCCGATACTGGTTCAATCGCCAGCGCGGCAAAGCCCGGCCCCGGACACAGTCCAGCGATCCCCCATCCGATCCCGAACAGAGCCGATCCGCCGACAAGGCGCAGCGTAATGTCGCTGCGGTCGGGTAGCGCGAAGCCTTCGGCGAACCAGGGGCGCAGCAGCTTGCCCTGCACCAGCCACGCCGCCGCCATCACCAGCACCGCGCCGCCCATCACAAAGGCAAGCGTCGGATCCCATGCGCCGAACAGATCAAGGAAACCGCGCACCCGCGCCGGGTCGGTCATCCCGCCCAGCGCCAACCCGGCGCCGAAAATCGTGCCCGACGCGAGCGGGATTAGAATGGCCCTGATCACAGCAGTACCTCGATTCCCAGCCCGTTCATGATAGCCACCGTGGCAATGCCCGTGGCGATAAAGGTCGCGGTTGCCACCAGTGACCGCTGCGACAGGCGGCTCATCCCGCACACCCCGTGGCCGCTGGTGCAGCCACCGCCAAGACGGGTTCCGATACCGACGATCAACCCGGCAATGATCAGCGGCACCGGCCCGGCAAAGCTTGGTTCTGCCGCGCCAGTCATGCCCATCACAATCAGCGCGCCCAGCGGCAGGCCGATCAGGAATGCCCATGCGCCGCGCCGCGGCATCGATCCTGCGCCAATCCCGAAAGCCCGCGCAGCAATGCCGGAAACCCCGGCAATCCGCCCTGCCCCCAGCAGCATCAACGCCGCTGCGAGCCCGATCAACACCCCGCCTGCAAGCCCTGCGACCGGGGCGGCAT
Source organism: Porphyrobacter sp. MBR-155 (assembly GCF_040547625.1). NCBI lineage: Bacteria > Pseudomonadati > Pseudomonadota > Alphaproteobacteria > Sphingomonadales > Erythrobacteraceae > Porphyrobacter > Porphyrobacter sp. MBR-155. The sequence continues at coordinate 5,205 of NZ_JBEPQB010000002.1, read as the reverse complement.
CGGGGAAGCCCGGCAGGCTGATAGCCAGCAGGCTCATACCGCGTTGACCGGCAGTTTGAGGTAAGTGATGCCGTTGTCATCGGGCGGAGGCAGGTGTCCGGCGCGCATATTGACCTGCACCGAAGGCAGGATCAGCCGCGGCATATCGAGCGTCGCATCGCGTGCTTCGCGCATGGCGACAAATTCATCTTCGGTGATGCCGTCATGCGCATGGATATTGCCCTCACGCTCAGCGGCGACGGTGGTTTCCCAGACATATTCGCTACGACCCTTGGGCAGATAATCGTGGCACATGAACAGCCGGGTTTCAGGTGGCAGCGCCAGAATGCGCCGCAGCGAACGGAACAGAGCGCGCGCATCGCCGCCGGGGAAATCGGCACGCGCGGTGCCATAATCGGGCATGAACATCGTATCACCGACGAACACCGCCTCACCGACCACATAAGCCAGACATGCCGGCGTATGGCCGGGAACGTGCATCACTGTTACCGGCAAGTTGCCGATCGTGAATGTGTCGCCATCTTTGAACAAGGCATCGAACTGCGAACCGTCGCGTTCAAATTCGGTTCCGGCGTTGAACAGCTTGCCGAACACCTGCTGCACCGTGGTGATGTGTTCACCAATCACGATCTTCCCGCCAAGCTTCTGCTGGAGATAGGGCGCGGCAGAAAGGTGATCGGCATGGGCATGGGTTTCGAGCAGCCAAGTCACTTTGAGATTATGCGAAGTGACGTAATCGATCACAGCATCGGCAGACGTCGTGGCGGTGCGCCCAGAGCTGGAATCAAAATCCAGCACCGAATCGACAATCGCCGCTTCACCCGTCGCGGGATCGTGAACCACGTAAGTGACGGTAAATGTCGCGGCGTCGAAGAAGCCGGCGATTCCAGGACGCAGCGCGCTGTCACCTCTTGCGCGAAGCACCTGTTCTGTCGCCATCTGCAGCGCCGAATCGTTGCTGGGCATATCCATTCTCCAATTCAATTTCATAAATTATGTATATGACTTGCAATGGCCGTGTCAAGTGCTATACGGACGCCATGAATGATCACACCCACACTCCTCCGCCCTGCGCTGGCCTGCGGATTGGTGACGTCGCCCCGGATTTCGAGGCACGCAGCACCATCGGCCCGGTCCGGTTGTCGAACTTTCGCAAACGCTGGCTGGTGCTGTTTTCGCATCCGGCGGACTTCACCCCCGTCTGCACCACCGAATTCGTTGTACTCGCCAGCGAAGCGGCTGCCTTTGAAAAGCGCGACTGTGCATTGATGGCACTATCGGTCGACAGCCTGTTTTCGCATTTCGCATGGCTGCGCATGATCCGCGACCGCTTTGGCATCGAAGTGCGGTTCCCGATTGTCGAAGATCCCACTCTGGTGATCGGGCGGGCGTTCGGCATGGTGTCGGCGCAGGACAATGACAGCGCGACCGTGCGCACCACCTTCTTCATTGATCCGCGTGGTGTGATCCGGGCGATGACCTGTTACCCGGCCAACCTTGGCCGTTCGGTGCCCGAAATGCTGCGCATCCTTGATGGACTTCAGGCCATCGATGCGAACGCGGCATTGGCGCCGGCCAACTGGCAGCCAGGCGAACCGCTGCTCAGCCCGCCGACCAATGACCTGGATGAGGTGTTCGCGGCCGAAGATCCGACCAGTTGGTTCCTGCGCAATTCCGGGGAACAGCGTTGATGGCCGAAGATGATCTCATCGAGGCGCTCAAAGCCCTTGCCCACCCGCTGCGCTGGCGCATTCTTGCGACGATCGCGGCGGGCGAACGCAATGTCGGCGAGATCGAACACGCGACCGGGATCGGTCAACCGGGCCTGTCTCAACAACTCGGCGTGCTGCGCAAGGCAGGGCTGGTCAATACCCGCAAGGATGCAAAGCTGGTGTTCTATTCTCTGGCAGAAAGCGCGCTGGCGGGCGTGACTGCTGCGATGGGCGCGCTCGCATCGACCGAAAGCCGTCCCGCGCCAGAACCCGAAGCGCAGCACACCCCCGCCCCCGGCGTCGCCAATTTCGCCCGGTTGTCCAAAATCACATAGGGTCAGGCCCTATCAGCTCCGATGGCCTCAGGTGCTTCGCTGATTTTCTGGGATTTTCAAGGACTGTGCGGTCTCATTAAGCCTGCACCTCTCTCCGCACTGAGGTCAAAATTTGCAAACGCTATGTTTGCACAAGCTTACGCCTATCTACCCCCAAGTTTTGCACACCTTGCGCCTATAAAAAATGCCGGAGAGCCAAACGGCCCTCCGGCTCAACGGCGCGATAATAAGTCGATCAGTTGCTTGATGTGAGAAAAACGGCTTCGGCTGACTGCCGACAAAAGCCTGCGGGGCTTAGGAGCGGCACGCCCGCCTTCAAGGCATCGTTGTAGGCTCGCTGCGTGCTCACGCCTCGGCGGAGGGCAAGTTCCATCGAGCTAATGTGACGGCGTGCCATTTCCAGAACGGTTTTGACCGAGAGCAATTTGGCCCTACCACCCTTCTCTGACTGGGTGTCCGTGAACAGTTGTGTGCCCTCTTTCGGTCCAAGGTTCAGGATCTCATATGCATCGCCTTTGGATATCTGCGTTTCCGACATGCTTGCCGGACGTTCGAGATCCGGGATTTGAGCCACGTCTTCACGCCTGATGAAGATTCGCCGAACCAATGGTGCATCTCCCGCCTCGAGGCGAAATGGGATGCTGCCGTCTGAGAGCTTGCTGAACATATGGCCCCACGGCTTCAAGCTTGCACCGACAATCTTGATAGCGATCGACAGCGACACTTCCGTAGCCAAAGGGTCGTTCGCTTGAGCCTGCTCGAGATCCTGCAGAAAGCGCTCGGCCGAAGCCCTGTCGACCTGGCGAATGCCGTATCTCGCCAAGAAAAACGGGTGATCGAGAGGAGCAAGGTGCCCCCAATCGGCAAGCTGTTCTGCGCCGTGCCGCGATATCCCGAACTGTGAGGCTACCCGATCAACGCCCATTCTGGTTGCTATGCCTTCTGCAATCTCTTCGACTTCGCGTCGGCAAAACATAGGCTGCAATCGCCCCTGTTTGTCGATGACAGGCATGATGCGAAGGATGCCATCACGTCGCAGTTGCGCCACCTCCGCAGTCCCCAAACTTAGCAGCCGTGCTGTGGGTTTGATTGCGAGTGCTCTCTGGCTAGCGCCTTCAGCATTTTTTCCATCTCCCTCCATCTTTTCACGTAGATCGCGAGCAAGATCGGCAACCTCAGAAGATGCTTCATCCAACCTTTTTCCAGTCAGAAACCGGACCGTTTCACCCTCGTTACCATCGAGATGAATCGCTTCGCGATCAGCGATGCGCTCACTGGCAAAGGCCTCGAAGCTATCTGGCCATCCCGCCATGAGTTCCCAGGCTGCATCCAGTGCTTGTGCGAGTTTGAAAGCATCCGCTCGGTGCAGCCTCGCCCACAAGTTCTTCAGGTCTGGATCGACCACCGGCAGAAGGCGGTTCAGCAGGTCAAATGCGACTTGCCCCTCTTTGGCCGCGATCCCGGGCGGAAGCGTCGCCAAGAGCTTTGGGCGCTGCTTCAGATCAAACAGCTGTGCAATTGTCCGGAGCTTCGTGACAAGTTCGGGGGCGATCTGCGGCGTTCGGACTTGCTTCAAGTCGCCCATGCAATGATCACAGACGTCGATCCCGCGAGTGTGCCTCCAGCCGAGTGGTCTGCCGTTACACTCCGGATTATCGCACGCAGAGATAAGCACGTCTCCCGTCTCAAGACAGCAGGGAAATAGTCGCAGATCCCATAGCGCACGGTGATAAGGTGCAATCTGAAGCGCTCTTGGAGAAACTCTTCTGATCCTTTTCTCGAGCAAGGCGGTCGATACCGACAGGCCACCAAATCGATGGACGCGGGAGCTCCCTGCCCCGTCCTGAATGATAGGCAGGGAGCGTCCGAGCAGTTCTTCCGCATCGACCACCATCTCGGCGGCTAGCTCCCGGATATGCGCTTCATCTGCGCATGAGGCCATCTGCCGATGGCCCCATTCGACGCCAGCAACTCTTGTGATGTCGAGCATTCGTTCTAGCGACGTTTCATCCGCCCACCTTGCTACTGCACCATTGAAAGACTCGTCCGGATAGAAAACGAAGCCACCATGTTGATCTGGCTGCGCAGTCATCGGTCGGACTCGTAGTCATCGTCAGCATCAGCGACTTCACTGTTGCGAGTTCCAGCACCATGACCTTTCGGTGACCGGCTATCGCGGATGGCGAAGGGGTTGTAGCTGATCCGACCGCTCGGGATGGACCAGTCCCCAACGGCATCGGACAGATCTTGCCTGGTGATTACCTCATGACCGTCACGGGTGATGGCGATGACAGCTGTCTCAATGATACGGCTGAATTGGCCGATGGATCCCCGCGAAGCCTCGAGCAGGAGTTGAGCCGTTTTGACCTCAGCAAAACCGGCCTTTATGCGAATGATACCTGCATCGACCAAAGCTTGGTCAAATCCATCTGCGAAGGCCCTGAATTCCGCGTGGTCCGTTTCCCACCTCAGCGGATTTATCCGGACGGGTGCGTCTAGGCGGTTTTTGAGGTCAGGACACGATTTGAACACCTGCTCTGAGGAATGCTTCCCGACGAACGCCAAGGCGCAATCGCCACTGTCGGCGATATCGAGCAGCTTGCCGGCGATGACAGGGCTGATGGTTGGCCGGCGCCCGGCTCTTTGAAACTCATCCAGAATGAGCAAACAAATCCCTCGATCGCGTATCGCTTGGCGTGCCCTGTTCCAACGCTTCTCCGGCGTAAGGTTGTCAGGCCGTCGCTCTCCCATCGCCCTCAGGATGTCAGTAGCAAGGGATCCGACGGTGCCGTCAGGATCAACCTTGGTGTAGATCACAGGGCAAGTTTTTCCAACGGACAGATATCTTTGGGTCACCTCCTGAACATGACCGGTGACTGCCGAGGTTTTCCCCATGAAGCTCTCGCCCAGAGCCGCAACAATAGGTTGAGGACAGCCAGCGGCGCGTAGATCATTGGCACCGCACCAGGCTTCGTTGAGGGCGTCCTTCAAATCCTGCTGTGGCGGGAAAGGCAGGTTGATGGATCGGACTGCCACGCGTCGCTTCGCGATCAATACGTGCTCTGGACTTGTAACGGTTTTGCGCCGGTCACCGATCTCACTATGCCACCCTGGCTTCGAATGCGAGCGGGCTGATGCCGCCCAGATACGAATGGCGG